>CAMRBL010000011.1 GCA_947040435.1 uncultured Rikenellaceae bacterium | reverse complement strand
CGAGATTCTCCGGAGTGACTGGAGTTCAGACGTGTGCTCTTCCGATCTACCATATATGGGAGGTAAAAAAACAACGATCTATAACACGAAAAGTTAGTGATTATATAACTGTTATATTTATAGCTCCGATGTTATGGATTATATCAAATAGTTTGGCTATACTTATCAAAGCCGAACTATCAATATACACAGGGCACACTATAACAGAGGTTTTATATTGGATTGGATCAATCGTATCAATGTGGCTGATGTTTACATTCATATACTATGTAATGCCAAATACGAAGGTAAAAGTAACGGGGGCACTTATGGCGGGTATTATTGCAGGAACTGTTTTTCAGCTCTTCCAAATTGCATATATATTTCTTCAGTCTCATGTAACTTCGTACAACGCTACTTATGGTAGTCTAGCTGCACTTCCACTGTTTTTGATATGGTTACAATCTAGCTGGCAGATACTTCTATCGGGTGCAGAGCTGTCATTCGCATACCAAAACATGTCAAGATATGAGCAAGAGAGAGAGTCAACCCACATAAGCTACGATAACCGTACAAAAGTGATGATTGCATCAATGCTCACAAT
This sequence comes from uncultured Rikenellaceae bacterium, assembly GCA_947040435.1. Classification (GTDB taxonomy): domain Bacteria; phylum Bacteroidota; class Bacteroidia; order Bacteroidales; family Rikenellaceae; genus CAMQVY01. The sequence goes on along the minus strand of CAMRBL010000011.1, from coordinate 38,499 downwards.
AGTACGGAATTTTATTAACGGTAACGGTGCGACATCTGCCGAAGCTGTGGCTGAAGATCTTGATCTTCCAGGGCGTATAGTCCGTGACGTAATCTTCACTCTCGAAGAGGCTGGACAACTATTACCAGTAAAAAATGATATTGATGAGAAGGTAACTCTATATGCTCCAGCAAAAGATATACACAAAACAACTATTTTTGATATTATTAACTCCATTGAGTTAAATAGCGATACTAATTTTAAAATTTCGCATATTACACCTCAAATGGACTCTGTATGCGACCAGATGGATAAGATAAGAGATAACTCGTACACATCAACAGATAATATAAGATTAATGGACTTGATTTAATTTTTATGATGAAAGTTGTAATAATAGGTAGTGGAAATGTTGCTGAGGCAACGGCAATAGCATTGAAAAAGTGTAATTTAACTCCAATCCAAATATGTGCAAGAAATAGAGTCAATGGCTCTACCCTTGCAGATAAGATTGGGTGTAGTTACACTGAGGACTTTACAAATATCGCAGATGCAGATATATACATCATATCCGTATCCGACGATGCCATAGCACAAATATCTTCACAACTAAATATCGGTAATGCGATAGTACTCCACACAGCGGGAAGTGTAGATATGCAATCACTTTCAAAACATAAAAATTTTGGTATTCTATACCCACTACAAACATTCACAAAAGGTAGATATGTAGAGTTCAAAGAGATTCCAATTTTGATAGAGGCAAACAGCACTAAAACACTCGAAGTTATAAAGGGAGTAGCTGAAAAACTTACTGACAAGGTCATTGAAGCAGATATAAACTACCGATCTAAACTCCACCTTGCAGCGGTATTTGCATGTAACTTCTCAAATCACATGTATGCTATTGCAGAGAAGCTACTAGAGAGGGATGATATACCATTCGACATACTGAAACCTCTAATAAAAGAGACAACGAACAAAGTCCTTGACTCAAAGTCTCCACTAGATATCCAAACTGGACCAGCTATAAGAGATGATTTCAAGACAAAAGCAAAGCATTGCGAAATGCTAACAGATAAAATAATTAAAAGAAATATATACGTAACTTTAAGCCAAAATATATGGGAAATTTCAAAGAAGACATCTCAAAAGTAACAACGTTTGTTTTTGACGTAGACGGAGTTTTTACAGATGGGGGGATAATGCCACTAATAGATGGTGATTTTCTTCGTAAATACAATGCAAAAGATGGTTATGCAATCGCTTATGCTATAAAGCAAGGGTATAAAATTGCCATTATTACTGGTGGTAAAGGGGCTAATCTAGAGCTTAGATTCAAGCTTCTTGGTATTACATCAGTATACACCAACTGTTCTGACAAATTAAGTATTCTAAAGCAATTCATGGCAGAGCAAAATCTACAACAAGGTGAGGTGCTGTTTATGGGTGACGACATACCAGACCTAGAGGTAATGAGATATGTTGGCATGCCCGTTGCCCCAAATGATGCTGTAAGCGAGATCATTGAAGCAGCTAGATATGTCTCACAATTCAATGGCGGATGTGGATGTGTGAGAGACATCGTAGAGCAGGTACTAAGAGCGAATGATGACTGGGCAAAGGACTCTCGTGGCGTTACTTGTGTACCTTCGGCTTAGTTTCTAAGCTGACGTTTTTCGCTTGGTGAAACTGCCCCTTACGAGCGGTAATACTTGATCGTTTTGAACAATTATTATTGAATTTTGTCTATTCTAATAACTTGTACTATGAGAAAAATAGCACTATCAACTCTGATTTTTATATGCTCTATTACATTCACTCATGCCGAAGGAGAAACATACATGAGAAGTGTCGAAAATAATTATGAGAGTAGAATTGTAAAAGTTTTTGATGAGAATAATAAGATTATAAGAACTGAAGGGGATTATAATCTCAATAGTAAGCGAGGCAGTCATAAACTCTTTCCCGGAAATATAAATGCCAAAATTGAGTTTATGACTATATGTGGATTCGCTGGCATACATGGACTACGACTTATTGATTCACTAGGTAAACATACTCTTGAAGTGACAAATGATCCCTATCCGAGAATGAGTGATTCTATACAAGATAAAAGGTATAAATACCATCAGGAGAACTCATACTACAATGTCATTAGCACTATATCTATTCCAATCAGTGATAAGCTAGCAGAGAAGTTATATGAAAGAACAGTGCAAATAATTTGCACATATGAACCACATATAAGGGTAGTATCCTCGAAAGAGGAGTGTAGATATAAGGTGCATTGTAGTGATGGTGGTGATTATACATTCCGTAGCGTTATAGGTGACGACCTATGGTCCTTAAATGTAAACTGTCCTATGGGAGGAGATGCAGCAAGACTGGCCAATGTACTCGACCAAATTATTTATTACATACAAAATAACAGTTTCGACGAAACAAAATTCATTAAATGGCTAGTCGAATTAGAAGTACCTCAATATAGGTATAGGTATGTTAAGTATCAGTGGAACAATAATATAAAATAATGAAAGCTCAATTTATTCTAATAATGTGAATTATGAAAAATATAATGTTATCAACTCTGATTTTTATATGCTACATCTCATTTGTTTCTGCTCAAGGAAGATACGTAAAAAGAGTCGAAAATAACTATATTGGGAATATTGAGAGAGTATTTGATGAACATAACGTAGTTATAAGAACTGAAGGGGATTATAACACCAGTAATAAAAAGGGCATTGGAAAGCTATTTTTCGGAGATTTAAACGCTAAAATAGAGTATCTATTAGAACCATCTATTGAGGCTACATCTGGATTGCGAATCGTTGATTCAATGAAGATATATACTCTAGAGATTAAAACTATTACAAATTTCAAGGAGGTAAATTTAGCACTAGATAGAGAATTCGACTCCCTTAGTAGAGTAAATATAGAAACTGAAAACTTTATTGAAGCAACAGAGCACAATAAGGTTATATGGGACAGTAAACGAGAAGAGAGAGCTAAACATTACAAAATTAACACGAAATCTATACCTATATCGGCATCACTAGTGGATAGACTATATGCTAAAACAGTTGTAACAATTGATACATACGAGCCCGTAGTCAATATCGTCTCATCAAATAATCCTTTTCGTGATGCTAAAATCTCCTATGACGACTACACTACAACACTCCGTAGCGTTGTAGGTGATGATATGTGGACTCTATCCATACAACCTCCAATAGGAGAGGCTGAAAAATTATCCGATATATTTAGACAGATTATATTAGACGTCGAGAATAATTGTTTCGACGAGGCTAAATATATTAAAATGTTGAATAACTAATTTGACGAAACTACCATACTCCAGCAGAGTTGCGTGGGAGCAGTGTCTAAATACTCCGCCTATGTTAGCTTTGTAAATCCCATCTCCGCAGCCAATTTTTCCATCATGGCATACGCTTGGTCATAATCATTATTTATTGTACCATCAAGAATTGCCTCCTTAATTAGAGCCTTAATATCTCCAATCTCTCTGCACGGAGGCATTCCATATACAGACATTATCAACTCACCTGTAACGGGCGGTTGGAAGTTTCGTACACGATCCTTCTCCTCTATCTCCTGCAACTTACCTCGAACAATCTCAAAGTTCTTCATGTAAAGCCTAACTTTTGAATCAATACCCGAGGTTATATCTGCCTCACACAACAACATTAAATCTTCAACATCTTCTCCAGCCTCAAAAAGCATACGCCTAACCGCAGAGTCTGTAACATGACTCTCAGAGAGGATAATAGGTCGAAGATGTAGAAGTACCAATTTAGTAACATATTTCATCTTCTCATTGAGAGGCATCTTCATATTCCTAAAGATAGTGGGTACTAACTTAGCCCCCGCAAACTCATGTCCATGAAACATCCACCCATGTGAAGGGCTATAACTCTTTGTCAATGGCTTCGCAATGTCATGCAATAGCGCAGCCCAACGAAGCCACAGATTATCACTCTTCATTGCGAGATTATCAAGAACTTTCAATGTATGCACAAAGTTATCTTTATGAGCATGTTTGCCTACTCGATCAATACCCTTTAATTTTTCAACTTCAGGAAATATTAACTTCAACAACCCTGTTAAACTCAACAACTCAAAACCAATTGATGGTACGGGAGATAGTAATATCTTATTCAATTCAGTGACAATACGCTCTTTTGATACAATTTCAATACGAGCAGCATTACGCACAATAGCATCAAAAGTCTCAGTTTCAATATCAAATCCAAGTTGTGCGGCAAATCGTACAGCTCTAATCATCCTTAACGGATCATCCGAAAATGTTATATCTGGATCACAAGGAGTCTTAATTGTACAACTCTCCATATCCGAAATACCACCAAATGGGTCAACCAACTCTCCAAAATCATCTGAATTTAGTGACCATGCAAGCGCATTGATCGTAAAATCTCTACGATTCTGATCGTCCTCTATTGTACCATCTTCGACAATTGGCTTACGAGAATCCGCACGATAAGACTCCTTACGTGCCCCCACAAACTCAATCTCCATGCCCTTATAATTAAGCATAGCTGTGCCGAAATTCTTAAATACAGAGACCTTACTCTTGATCTTCTCCCCTAGTGCCACAGCAACGTCAATCCCACTTCCAATAACAACAATATCTATATCTGTCGATTTACGATGTAGGTAGTAGTCTCGCACGTACCCACCAATAACAAAGGCTTTAACCCCCATATTATCTACAATGTCTCCTATGATTCTGAATACTGGACTCTGTAATGGTGTAATCATCTCTTTTATTTTTAAATATCTTTTTTGTTGAGTTTGTATAAATTACCCCACTCGGGTAGAGCTGCACGGTCGCAGAGGACAAATTTAACTATAATTTTATTAACTCTTTCCTATATAGTTGTATAGTATTTTCAAAACCTAAATATAGAGCATCAGATATAAGTGCATGCCCTATTGAAACCTCTTTTAAGTTTGGAAGTATATCATTGAAATATTTTAAATTTTCAAGACTAAGGTCGTGACCAGCATTAACCCCTAATCCATACTTCTCAGCCTCAATCGCAGTCGCTAAATATGACGCAATCGCTTGCTCCCTATTCTTAGCATAACCAACAGCATAATCCTCTGTATATAGTTCAATCCTATCTGCACCACACTCTGCCGCATGTGCAACTAATGCTGGATTCGGATCAAGAAATATAGATGTACGAATACCTTTTGCACGGAACTCCGCAATAATCTCCGTTAAAAAAGCCTTATGTTTAATAGTATCCCAACCGCAATTAGACGTTATTGCATCTTCAGCATCTGGAACAAGAGTAACCTGTGCTGGAACAATATCCAATACCAACTCCATAAACTTCTCTACTGGGTTACCCTCAATATTAAACTCCGTAGTCAACACCTTTTTTAGATCATATGCATCAGCATATGTAATATGCCTCTGGTCTGGTCTCGGATGAACCGTTATACCTTGCGCTCCAAATCTCTCTGCATTTAGCGCTGCATCGACAACGTTTGGGAGATCTCCACCCCTAGAATTGCGTAATGTTGCGATCTTGTTTATATTTACACTTAGTATTGTCATAATAATTAGTTATATTTGCGATGTAAAGTTACCATATTTTTATTGAAATGAAAATAATCATATACTCTCGACCACAACTTTCTCACACAGTAGAGGAATTAAATACTCTAATTAATGCCGTAGTTAGTAGTGGATGTGCCTATAAGCTCAATAATGAATTTGCAGAGATTATTGAACAAGACACAAATTTTAAGATAGACAACAGCTGTCGGTATGACTCCTTGTGCAGCGAGGACCATGTCGAAGCTATAATGGTAAGCTATGGTGGTGATGGGACTTTCTTAGAGGCTGTGAAGCTCCTTGAAGATTATCCAACACCAATTATAGGTATAAATTCTGGGCGCTTAGGATTTCTTGCCAATACACCCAAACAGAACATTGTAGAGGCACTGATCGAGCTGGCAAAGGGTAACTTCACAACTTCAACAAGAAGTTTGATACAGATAGCAGGTGATGTTCCTAGCGATATAAAACACCCATTCGCATTCAATGAATTTACAATACAACGTAAAATGGCGAGTATGATCTCCGTCGAAACATACGTAAATAACGAGATGGTAGCGACATACTGGGGTGATGGAATACTGCTATCAACACCCTCAGGATCAACAGCATACTCACTAAGTATAGGCGGTCCTATTATCGCCCCATCTTGCGAATGTTTTGTTCTATCCCCAATTGCACCACACAACCTAACCATGCGACCAGTAGTGATCCCTGATAACTGCGAAGTTTATTTCAAAATCTCAAGCAGAGACAACGAAGTTACTATAACTATTGATAATCTGAGTTTTAGTATAAATAGCGGCGCGACATTTACACTAACAAAAGCAAAAAACAGAATAAATTTAATCCAATTGCAAAATATATCCTTTTATGATACGTTAAGAAATAAGATGTTGTGGGGAATAGACCCACGAGATAACTCTAAATAGTGATTTTTTGCTGTTTTATAATGGTAAATCGTATTAAAAATATTATATTTGCAACTTTAAAACCCTAAGCTGAACAGAATGAGCATTGAGCAAAATAAGATACAACACATAGCCGTAATAATGGATGGCAATGGTCGCTGGGCACAAGAACGAGGAGAAGATCGTATATACGGTCATATCAACGGAGTTGAAAGCGTTAGAAGAACAATTACTGCTGCTCTTGACAATAACATTAAATACCTAACGCTATACACATTTTCAACAGAAAACTGGGGTAGACCAGCGTATGAAGTCGAAGGGTTAATGGAACTATTTTGTAAATGTGTAGTTGCCGAAGCTCCAATCCTTATAGAAAAGAGTGTAAAAGTAGAGGTGATTGGGGACATGGAAAATATGCCTGAAAACGTTCAGTCTCACTTAAATACAATCAGTGATATTACAAAAAATGGCGATAAACTAACTCTCATTTTAGCACTAAATTATAGCTCAAGAGATGAAATTACACGCGCTGTAAGAAAAATAGCAACCAAAATAGAAAATAAAGAGATTTTACCTCAAAATATAACTCAAGAACTAATTAATCAACATCTTGATAGTGCAAATTATCCTGATCCTGATCTAATTATTCGCACAAGTGGGGAGTGTCGATTGAGTAATTTCCTTTTATGGCAATCCGCATACAGTGAGATGTACTTCACTGAGACACTATGGCCAGACTTTAATAAAGACTCTTTTGACGAGGCTCTTAAATCATACTCTTCTAGAGATAGAAGATTTGGAACACTAACTAAATAGAATATTTAATATAACGTGATGAATAGAACTAAATTAAGTATCGCTCTAATCCTAGCTATCGTATTTCAAATTAATACTTTTGCACAAAATACAGTAGACACTACGTCTGTGGAGGTTAATGCAAGTATGATAGATTATACAACTCCCAAGTTGTATACAATAAATGAGATTAATGTACATGGAGTTAACTTCATGAATAAAGATATTCTCATAAGTGAAACTGGTCTTATTAGCGGAGATTCTATATACATACCGGGATCAAAGATATCTAAAATTATTAATAAGCTATGGGCAAAAGGGTATTTCTCTGATGTCAAAGTTGCAGCAAAACCTATAGGCATAGGGAATAAAGCAGATATTAATATATACCTAAAGGAGAGAGCTCGTATATATCACTGGGAGTTTACTGGAGTTAAGAAGAGCGAAAAAACAGAACTAACAGAGGCACTACAAATTAAACGTGGATCGGAATTGTCTGACTACGTAATAGACAAAAATAAAAAACTTATCACAAGCTACTTCTACAAAAAAGGGTTCCTTAATACAGAAGTAAACGTGAACATCGAGAATGACTCTACAATGGCAAACTCCGTCAACTTAACTTTCAATGTAGACAAAAAAAGTAAAGTTAAAATTGGTGATATACAGTTTGTCGGAAATGAAGTTTTTTCAGATAAAAAACTAGCTTCAACACTAAAGAAAACAAAAAAGAAAAGTTGGAACTTCTTTAAAAGTTCAAAATTCAAAGAAGATGAGTACGAAGCTGACAAGATTAACATTATAGATTTCTACAACTCTCAAGGTTACAGAAATGCTATACTTATAAAAGACTCAATATACGACATAAATGCAAAACGTATCGGAATCGTTCTTACAGTGGAAGAGGGCGACAAATACTTCTTTAGAAATATATCTTGGATCGGAAATAGTGTCTACAAAACGGAGATGTTATCTCAAATGTTGGGGATCAAAAACGGTGATACTTACGACAGAAAAACTCTGAACACTCGATTAGGTATCGGTGCTGAGACAAACCCTGATGACTTCTCATCGGTATCGTCTATATACCAAAATAAAGGTTATTTAATGTCTGAGATCGCACCGACAGAGATTGTAATCGGTAAAGACTCAATCGACTTAGAGATCAAAATATCTGAAGGTAATCCATTTACTATAAATGAAATCAACATATCGGGAAACACTCGTATTGATGATGAGGTGATTCGTCGTGAACTATCAACACGCCCAGGTGAGCTATATGATAGATCTATGATTATGAGAACTATTCGTCAATTGTCTCAAATGCAAACGTTCAACCCAGAAGCAATCATGCCTAACCCTGTGCCTATCAGCAATGACCTTGTTGATATTGATTGGAATTTAGAGGAGATTGCAGCAGATAAATTTGAAATTTCAGGTGGTTGGGGCGCAGATATGTTTGTTGGATCTATCGGAGTTCAACTTAATAACTTAGCTCTTAAAAACTTCCTTAAAAAAGATAAATGGACTCCTTATCCGCAAGGACAAACGCAACAAATGAGGATTCAAGCACAAACAAATGGATCATATTACAATCAATTCTCATTGAGTGTTACAGATCCATGGTTCGGAGGTAAAAAACCTAATTCATTAACTGTATCGAGTCACTACTCTTCAGAAAATGACGCTTACTACATTGGACAGAAAAGTAATAAACACTTTAGAACTGTTGGTGTCTCTGTTGGACTTGGCCGTAGATTACAGTGGCCAGATACATACTTCACTCTTTACAATGAACTATCATATCAATCGTATAATCTAAAGGATTGGGAATCATTTATCATTGAAAATGGAAGCTCTAACATCTTTGCACTAAAAACTATATTTGGACGTAACTCTGTTGACCAACCAATTTATCCTCGTACTGGTTCGGACTTCTCTGTTACATTAACGCTAACTCCTCCATACTCTCTGTTTGATAAGAAAGATTACTCAGACAAGACACTTACTGATAGAGAGCGATACGGCTGGATAGAGTACCACAAATGGGAGTTCAAAGGACAATGGTTTACACCTATATCTAAAAATAATAAACTCGTTTTGATGGCTAAGGCTGAAATGGGACTACTTGGAAGCTATGACGAAGATAAGTTATCTCCATTTGAAGGATTCGATGTTGGAGGTGATGGAATGTCGGGATACAATGTATATGGAGTAGATGTTATAGGTCTTAGAGGTTATGAAAATAGCTCTATAACCCCATCTAATGAAGATAGAAGTTATGCTCGTGCATACAATAAATACACTGTTGAGATACGTTATCCTCTTATGCTTGAGCCTAGCTCTACTATCTATGGCTTAATATTTGCTGAAGGTGGTAATGCATTCAGCTCATGGAGAGACTTCGATCCTTTAAACTTAAAACGCTCTCTAGGTGGGGGTATAAGACTATTTCTTCCTATCGTTGGTATGATTGGTTTTGATATGGCTTATGGTTTTGACCGTGATGCTTACGGACGAAAAGGCGGATGGCAACCTCACTTTATGATTGGTACACAGTTTTAAACCATTAGTTGATACACAGATTTTGAATGTATAATAATTATTAATTCTAAAAAACATTAATTATGAAAAAGACATTATTATTGATTATTGCGATGATAGTCACTTGCTCTGTAAGTTTTGCACAAAATTATGCTGTTGTGAATACTCAAACTATCCTAAGTAAAATACCTGCTTATATTGAAGCTCAGAAAAAAGTGGAAACATACAGCAAAGAGCAACAAACTAAGATTGACAATGCATACCTAGCAGTAGAGAAGAAGTACGATGCATATCAACTAAACAAAGAGAGTATGTCAGCTACTGCAAAAAGAGTAGCTGAAGATGAAATTATTGATAACGAGAAGAAAATAACTGAGTTTCAAGAGAGAATTTTTGGACAAGAAGGAACTCTTATGGAGATGAACACAACTCTTTTTAAACCGATTCAAGACAATGTAAAAGCGGTTCTAAATAAATATGCTTTACAAAATAAACTTGATCTAATTATAGATATTTCAAGTACTCAATCAATTCTATATCACTCTCCAGCAGCTGACAAAACTGAAGATATAATTAAATTAATTACTAATAATAAATAGTTCTAAACCTAAACATTATTCTATGAAAACACTATTGAAATTAACTCTTGTTGCTATACTTTTAGTTAGTAGTAACTCATTATCTGCTCAGAAAATGGGATACCTAAATACTCAAGAGCTTCTTTACTCAATGCCAGAAATGGATTCAGTACAGATTAAAACTGAAAAATTCTCTACCGAAATTAGAGAGATGCTTGAAATCATGCAAGTGGAATTTAACAATAAACTTGCTGAGTACCAAAAACAAGAAGCTACAATGTCTGACGCTGTACGCGAACTAAAAGGTACTGAACTTCAAGAGCTAAGAGCTAGATCAGTTTCTTTTGAAACGAGTGCAAAAGCTGACATTGAAAAAGAGTACACATCTTTGATGCAGCCTATCATTAAAAAACTACAAGATGCAATTCAGAAAGTATCTAAAGATAATAGTTTCGTAACGGTATTTGACCAAGCGACTGGATCTCTAGTGTATTTCGACAAAAGCGTATTAACAGACGTTGCTCCACTTGTTAGAACTTACCTTGGCATTAAAGAGCCTGTTAAGACTACAACTCCAGCAGCTAAGTAGTAACAGCAGTAGTAATAGTAACATATAAAAAAAGCAGATTGAAATTTAATTTCAGTCTGCTTTTTTTTATTAGATATATCTAGAAAATCGAGGTAAATAGAGAAGTCATAGCTTTAAAACTTACTATGTGTCAAATACTCTTTAAGCTGATCTTTATATGCAGATCCTATCGGTATGTACTCTTTGCCGAAAATAATCCTACTTCGCTCGATGATTTTTATTTTATCTTTTTGGACTATATACGATTTGTGAACACGCATAAACATAGAGCTAGGGAGTGTCTCCTCGAGGCTCTTCATACTCATCAATGATAGTACGGGCTTTAAATCGCCCTCAATATATAGCTTTACATAATCCTTTAGCCCCTCAACGTACAGAAGTTTAGAAAGATCAACGCGTATAAGTTTATACTCCGATTTTACATAAATGTAATCTCGCTCTAAACCTTCCGAGGTAGAGTTTGTGGTATTAGTATTTGTAGTAGTTGGCGTAGTACTTACATCAACGATATCTGTACTGTTAGATAATTTAAACCAACTCAATGCCTTATTAGCAGAGGTGATAAAATCTACATAGGAAATGGGCTTCAATAGATAGTCTATCGCATTTACTTTATAGCTATCAATGGCGTACTCACTAAAAGCTGTAGTAAATATAATCCTTGTTTTGGGATCAACCATACGACTAAACTCTAAGCCATTAAGTATTGGCATTTGAATATCTAAGAAGAGTATATCAGCCTCCTTTAGCTTGGGCGAAGTCACAACCTCTAGTGCACTAGAGAACTGCCCTATAAGCTCTATAAATGGTGTTTTATTTACGTAACTCTCCAGCAACTCTAGCGCTAAGGGTTCGTCATCTATAATTATAGCTTTCAATATCATTCTTACTCCATTTTTATAAATAACTTACTCTTATAATGTTTTGCATCGCAATCTACATCCCAGTCATACATACCATTATACAACAAGTCCAATCGTCTACGCACCTGCTCTAATCCAATACCATTGCCACTTTTATCGCTCTCTTGTTTCGGGTGATTGCTATTCTCAATACGAACTAACACTCCCCTACCCCCATCAACCTCCTCAATATAGATGTGAATATAACTTTGTTCTAGTGGGTTTATTCCATGCTTAAATGCGTTCTCTACCAAACTAATAAATATAAGTGGTGCAATACGAGTCGTAGATGTTTTGGGTATGTTAAAATATGTTATGACCTCAACGTTCTTTGACAAACGAATCTTCATTAACTCTATATAGTTGACTAAAAAATCAACCTCTTTCGTTAGTAAAACCGTCTCCTCTTTATTTTCATAAAGCACATATCTTAATAGCACACTCAATTTTTGTACAGAATCTTGAGCTTTTTCACTATTAAAAGATATTAATGCATATATATTATTTAATGTATTCAGTAGAAAATGTGGGTTTATTTGGTTGCGAAGATTCAGCAATTCTGCTGATGCTCTTGCTCCTTCGGCCTCTTTAAGTGCTAGCTCATTATCCCTAAACCTACCAGTCAAACGTACTGCAATAGCAAATCCTACTGTAAGAACTTGACTAAATATATCTCTACTTATGGGTAATATCCAATATTTAGTATGTACTTTTTTAACTATATATATAGGCTTATCAATAATACTCTCCCTCAAAAAACACATGAGAGATATGAGTAATATGAGTAGTACTAAATTACATAAGAAAAATTTTAACTTCAAATTGCAAAATAAAAACTTTGGAATAAAGAGATAATAATTAACAATATATATAGTTAACAGCGAAAATGCCTCTATCAGATACTTCGAATATAGTCCCCTTGACAAATCCCCATCTGCCCAAATTGCATTCATAAGAAGTGGAGATATACACACCATTAGAGCAACCAAAAGATGTAAAATCACCTTATAATTCATTAATGTTTTCATTCTCAACTAACGTTGTTTTAATTATTACTCTACAAATATAGCTTTTTATTCGTAACGAATTGCATCAATTGGGTCTAATTGAGCCGCTTTTTTAGCAGGATACCATCCAAAGAAGATACCTGTAAAAGTACACACCGCAAATGATAGCAGTATAGTCCACAACTCTATCTCAATAGGCCAACGTACAAATTTATTAACTCCAAGTGCAAAACTACACCCCAACGCAATACCAATAAGACCTCCTGTAATACTTATCATGAAAGACTCAATTAGAAATTGACTCAAAATATCTATACCCTTTGCTCCAACAGACATTCTCAAACCAATCTCCTTTGTCCTCTCCGTTACGGAAACATACATGATATTCATGATGCCTATACCTCCAACGATAAGAGATATTGCAGCTACACAAGCTAGGAGTGTTGTCATTAATTGGCTCGTGCTACTAATCATAGAGGCCAACTCTTGCTGAGTCCGTATATTAAAATCATCAACTTCTCCAAACCCTAACTTATGATTGCTTCGCAAAGCTGCTGTTATCTCTGCCGTTGCAACCTCCGTTTGTTCTTCTGTTATTGCACTTGCGTAGAGACTCTTAATATGTGTGACAGCTAGTATCCTTTTCATTACAGTAGTATAAGGTGTCAGCACAATGTCATCTTGATCCATACCCATAGAGTTATAACCCTTCTCCTCTAATACACCGATAATTTGAAATGGAATCTTCTTAAATCTAATTGTCTTTCCAATGGGATCCTCTCCATTAGGAAAAAGATTATCCTTTATTGTATTTCCAATGACACAAACCTTAGAGGATGTACGAATGTCATCCTCAGAAAACATCTCACCACTTGCCAACTTCAACTGTCGTATAAGTAGATACTCTGTTCCAACTCCAGAGATTGAACTAGGATAATTATTAGCTCCAAATATATATTGTCCCGAAGAGGAGACCAACGGACTCACTGCACTTAAATGCTCTAGCGTCAACAACGACTCGTAATCCTCTACCTTAAGTGTGTTCATTTCTGAGGCACTTAATCTCACCCCTCCAGTGCTTGCCTCTCCAGGGTATATCATAATCATATTTGACCCCATCTCTGAAATCTGCTTCTCAATACTACCCTTAGAACCCTGTCCTATTGCCAGCATAGTAATTACTGAAGCTACTCCAATTATAATACCTAGCATCGTTAAAAAAGCTCTCGTCTTATTATTAGAGAGTGCGTGTAGTGCTATTCTAAATAGATTTAATCCGTTCATTTTTATGAATATTATAAATTAATCATCACTTAATATAGGTAGACTGGCTAGAACTTCCGCAGCACTTCGCACATCCGAATTGAATACGTCACTATCTACCAATCCATCCTTTAGTACTATACACCGATTGGAAAACTCTGCGATCTCAGGGTTATGTGTAACAAAAATAATCGTTTTACCCTCACCATGTAGCCTCTGCAGTAGAGCTAAGATCTCAAATGATGTGCGTGTATCAAGATTCCCTGTCGCCTCATCGGCTAGTATAACCGCAGGATCATTAACCAACGCCCTTGCAATTGCAACGCGCTGCATCTGACCTCCACTCATCTGATTACTCTTGTGTTGCAGACGATCTGCCAATCCAACTCTCGTTAAGGCGGCAATAGCCCTTACTCTACGATCCTTAGTGCAAATAGATGAATTGTACATTAGCGGTAGTTCTACATTCTCTATTGCAGTTGTTTTTGCAAGTAGATTATAACTCTGAAATACAAAGCCAATTTTGCGATTTCGAAGCACTGCTCGCTCATTCTTACTCATATTACGCACCAAAACACCATCTAAATAGTACTCCCCACTTGAACTGTCATCAAGACATCCCAACACATTTAACAGAGTACTCTTTCCACTCCCTGATGTTCCCATTATAGTTACAAAATCGCCCTCATGTATCGTGAACGAAACTCCACGTAAAGCACGTACAACCTCCGAACCAACACTGAAGTTACGCTTTATATCTACTAACTCTATTATCTTATTTTTCATATCATCACGCTATATTATCTATTTCATACCAGGCTTCCTGCCCCCTCTTGGAGCTGGTGCAAAAGGATTAGTCTCCTTATTAGACCCCGCTTGTACTCCACCCATAGGAGTATTTTTCAGTGTTGTCTCCACCTCAACAACTACCTCTGAACCACTATCGATTCCTGACACCTCTGTAAGAGACCTATTACTTTTACCTAAAGTAACACCTACTGACTCATATACATCTCCACTCTTAATCCATACTTTGCTCGATCTACGAGGAGTGTTATCGACAATTGTTTCATTATCTTGTAGAACCATCCTTGGGCTGAAACTTAGTGCCTTTGCAGGAACAACGGTCTCACACATCTCATCCATAGTATATATCGTTATATTGGCAGTCAATCCCGGCTTGAGCTTCAACTCTGGATTGTGCGCCGATATAACAACCTCATATGTGACAACATTACTCGTCACAATCCCCTGCTGGCGAACCTGAGTCACAACACCTTCGAATTCAAGTCCAATAAAAGCATCAACTGTAAATTGTGCCTTTTGCCCAACCTCAATTCCACCAATCTCGGCCTCATCAACATCGGCAATAACACGCATATCTGTTAAATCCGCTGCAATTGTGAATAACGTTGGAGTGTTAAGACTCGACGCAACGGTCTGCCCCTCCTCAACATCTTTCGTAAGTACAACTCCATCAATCGGTGAGTAAATAGTTGCATACCCTAGATTTGTTTGAGACTTTGTAAGATTATAAACTGCCAAATCATAGTTATTCTGCGACTTCTCATAGTTATAAACAGCTATATCATACTCACTCTTTGCGATTAAATCTTTCTCATAAAGCGTTTTTACACGAGTGTAATTCTGTAACTCATACTCATACTCACTCTTCGCATTATTTAAACTACTCTGCTTCGAAGAGAGATCTATAAGCAGATTACTTCGGTCTAATTCGGCAATAACATCACCTTTTTTTACTATACTATTATAATCAACATACAGCTTTGTTAATATTCCTGAAACCTGAGTTCCAACTTGAACCTGAGTTACAGGCTCTATTGTTCCCGTTGCTGAGATACTATTCACAATACGACCCTTACCTACCTCTGCTGTAACGACTGTTACACTATCTTCCGAAGGAATTACACTATCTCTAAAAATGATACACAATAGTGTTATAACTGCAATACTAATAAGTATTATTACATATTTTTTCTTTTTCATCTTTTCCTCTGTTTTATTATTATATTTGAATTAGATCCCCTTTATAATGGTTTAATAGTATGATATTTAATAGTGCAATATATTTAGATTGTAGAAGTTCCTGCTGTGTTGAGACATAATTACTCTGCTCAATCAATAACTCCATTGTGTTTTTCATTCCCAATTCAAACTGCTGTATAACAAGACCTAGACTCTTATTTACACTAGATAACTTCTGCTCCGCCGCAACATATTTCATCTGAGCATTTATTGCGTCATTATGCAATAACTCAATGGTGCGGTAGAGATTATTCTTTGAATCCTTCAAACTTAACTCACTATCCGCTATGTTTAACGTTGACTTCTCTACGGAACTTTTTGTCTTACGATTATTAAAAATAGGAATGCTGACGTTTACTCCTAATCCATTATTCCAACTATTCTGCATCTGACCTCCAAAATTGAAATTACTTGAAGTATTGTGTCCCGATCCCATATTCGCAACTAGATTTACTGAGGGTAAATAACCTGCTTTTGATTGTGAAAGTGAGATGTTTGATGCAACTAAATCCAACTCGTTAAGTTTAATTTCTGGACGAATCTCTAGTGCAACCGAGTATACGCTACTAATAGATGGAATCTCCATATTTATTCTATCATCACTAATCTCGGGAATCTCAACCACAACAGTAGTCTCATTATCAATCTCTAGTAGCTGCTTTAGTTGTAGATTCAAATTTCGCAACGCAGACTCCGCAACAACAACATTATATTTATCATTCGCCTCTTGTGTCTCTAATTGAGCTAAATCTGCACTATTAATATCTTCAACACTATGTAGAACCTCTCCTCGCTCACGATTTTTACGACTTACATTCAACATATATTTATTTACCTCTAAAGCATCCGTTGCATATAGTATCTCAATATAGTATCGGGCTATTGAGATTGCAATTGTACTCTCATTTAGGGCAATATCAAGCTCCGACATATCTACATTCACCTCGCTTAACTTTAGGTTGTTTTTATTCTCACCTCCATTAAATAGTGTGAGAGAAGAGCCAACACCATAGTTGCCACCATAATTATTGACGGATGTCTCAGACTCACCGCCAAAAGGCTTATTACTATAGTTCTGGGATACAGAAGCTGTTAAATTTGGGAGAAATGCTGCCTTTGCACTCTTAACATCTACTTCACTAAGATCAAATTGAAGCTTTGATCTCTTTAAAGATATGTTATTCTTATGTGCATAATCAATACACTCTTGTAAATTCATTGTTATTGTCTGAGGCTGTGCAGCCGCCTCGTCACAAATTAACACGAAAAAAAAGAGCGTACTCCCTAAAAGTTTACTAAAATAGTTCATAGTATTATATTTAAATTGTGATTCAAAAGTATAATATGCTAATAGGAATAAAAAATAGAATATACGAAACACCATTTTTCATAGACAAACAGAGTAAATTTACTCCAGAAAATAACCCGTGGTTGACAGAAAATTATAATTCAAGGTTTTGAGCCTATTTTTACGTTACATAAAAAAATTATGAAACTTAGTCCGTTTCTTAAAAAAAGTAATTATCTTTGAATTATACTACTAAAACTAACTAATAACTCTATTATGAAGAAAAGATTTCTAACTCTATTCTTGGCAGTAGGCTATACTTTTGTCTCCACTGTATCTGCCAAGGAGTCTACGACATCATGGGACAACTCTGTTATTAAAACCAAAGCAGAGATGAACAAAGAGCTTAAAAAGCACAAAATGCCATTTATCTCAAATCTACTGAAAGGTGGAGATAAAGCTCAAAAAATATCAATAGACGTTAAAGGTCTAAACCAATTAATACTAACTGCTTGGGAGACGACTGACGGAAATGGTAGTGACCACTCTGTATGGGCTAATGCGAAACTAACTACAACTGATGGCAAAACAGTTTGGTTGGATGAGTTAAAAACCACTCAACAAAAATCTGGATATGGAAACATAGTTAAAAATAGAGACCAAGATGGCTCAAAATTAACTATTGCAGGAAAAGTGTATGATAGAGGTATTTTTATCCATGCTCCAGGTGAACTAGTTTATAATTTAGATGGTAAGTACACTAAATTTGAGGCCGAAGTAGGTATTAATAAGAGCGGAAGTGGATCAGTTATATTTAGAATTCAAAATATTCGTGCAGATAAATATGTAGGAGTTATAGAGAAGGTATACCCAAAAGAGCTATACACTTTCTTGAAATATGCTGGAACATCAACTGATGCTTGGTTAACAACACCTGGCGCTGCCGTAGAACTTTCCGCAGCAAAACGTGCAGTAGCTAGATTAAACAACGGAACATACTACAACAATATTATAGCTAAAATTGACGCAATAAAAGATGTAAACCAACAGATCAAAGAGTACTTAAATCTAGTTGAAGAGGTGGATAATATACTATCGATCCAAGCTCAATTAGAGTGGGTAAATGTAGAGGCTCTAAAAGCGGCATATAATGAGATGTCTACTCGTGACGGATTTGACAAGAGTAAAAACAAAAAACTACTTGACTTTATTGTTGCAAACTACAATCAAGCTAACGAAGCTCTTTGCTCTGGCGACAAAACCAAAATCGAATTGGCAAAAAAAGTAATTCAAACCAAACGAGATATACTTATGGCTAACCCTCTATTTGATATGGACAAAATTTTAGTTGGTCGATATAAAATAGGAAACAAAGCTGAATCTGTAATGGCTCCATCTCTTGGAACTCAACCCAACAACTGGTCAAGCCAACCTTCTGCAAGTAAAAGCGGTTTTAATGCCGAAATTGCAATTCTTTCTAACCTTAGAGGTGACATTAAAAGTAATACAATATTTAAACCCGAAAATAGTACATCTGTTACAGACCTAAATCTACATTGGGATGCTGACCGTATACTATTCACGATGGCTGACGATACGGATAAATGGCAAGTTTATGAAGTTGGTGTCGATGGAGAGGGGTTGAAAAAAAGTATCAAATCTCCCGAAGATGATTTAGACTTCTGTGATGCGATATACCTTCCTGATGGGAGAGTTATGGCTACATCTACAATTGGATACCACGGAGTACCTTGCGTAAATGGATTAACTCCTGTTTGTAATACAATTCTTTACAATCCAGAAAATAACGACCTGCGCAGACTTACATTTGACCAAGATGGTAACTGGAACCCTTTTGTTATGAACAATGGTCGTATTATGTACACACGTTGGGAGTACACAGATTTAACGCACTACTTCTCACGGTTTGTGATGCACATGAACCCTGACGGAACTGAGAACAAAGCACTATATGGTAGTGGCTCTTTTTGGCCAAATAGTACTTTTGACATGAAACCGCTTCCTGGTGCTACTAATCAATTCGTAGCAATTATTTCAGGGCATCATGGAGTTGCTCGCTCTGGTAGATTGATGATATTTGACCCAAACAAATCTCGTAAAGAGGAGAAAGGCGTAGTACAAGAGCTTCCGTTTAAGGATCGTAAAATAATACCTGAAGTAAAAGATGGTTTGGTAGATGGCGTTTGGCCTCAATTCATTAAGCCATTCCCTCTTGATGATAAATATTTCCTTGTAGCAGCAAAGTTATCACCAACTAGTTTATGGGGAATATATTTAGTCGATGTGTTCGATAACCTTACATTAATAGCTGAATATCCAGGAGAAGGATTAATTCAACCAATACCTGTTGTGAAGCGTAAAACACCTCCCGTTATTCCTGATAGAGTGAAATTAGATGATAAAGAGTCAACTATATTTATCCAAGATATTTACGAAGGTGAAGGACTTGTAGGTGTACCAAGAGGAACTGTTAAAGAGATCAGATTATACGCTTTTGAATTTGCATATAATAACTCTCCTTCAGACCACTATGCTCAAGGTATACAAGCAGGTTGGGACATTAAACGCCTATTAGGTACTGTACCCGTAGAAAAAGATGGTTCAGTAATATTCAAAGTACCTGCTAATGTGCCAATATCTATGCAGCCATTAGATTCACTAGGTAGAGCAGTTCAGTGGATGCGTAGCTGGGTAACTTCAATGCCAGGGGAGATTGTCTCTTGTATCGGATGCCATGAAGACCAGAACCAAATCCCTATGCCAAAGCGTACTATTGCTTCGCAGAAAGCTCCACACAAAATAGAAGCACCCGAAGGTGGAGTGCGCTCAATAACTTTTGATCTTGAAATACAACCTATATTAGATAGAGCGTGTATAGCTTGTCATAATGACAAATCATCGATTAACTTTATAAAAGGAGAGTCTGAAGGTCCTGTTGACTGGGCTGGATTTAAACGTAACTTCAGCAGTAGCTATTTGGCATTCCACCCATATATACACCGCCAAGGTCCTGAAGCCGAAATGTATGTACTGAAACCGTACGAATACCACGCTTCAAATAGTGAACTAGTGAGAATACTAGAGAAAGGTCACCATGGAGTAGAACTAACAGATAAAGAGTGGAGAGCAATATACCGCTGGATTGATATGAACACCCCTTATGGTGGAACATTTGAGGAGATCTCTGAGTTCCGTGGGCACGACCAATACGACAGACGTATAGAACTTGCAGATAAGTATAATAACGCAGGAGTAGATTGGCGTAAAGAGGTTGCCGACTACGCTGCATACCTAAAGAAAAAAGGTGATATTAAACCTGTTATGCCTCAAGCGATTGAAGTGGTAGAGTACAAAGAGCCTAAAGTAAAAGGGTGGCCATATGAAGAGTCTAACCCAGTAGCTTTGGAGCGCAAAGTAGTTGAAATTGCCCCAGGTGTCTCTCTAGGATTTGTAAAAGTTCCTGCGGGCAAATTTGTAATGGGTTCTAATGTTGGGGAAAAAGATCATGCACCAGCATTTAAAAATCGTATAAAAAAATCGTACTGGATTGCTGAGACTGAGTTGACAAATGAGCAGTACAAAGCACTAGTACCTGAGCATGACAGTCGCATTATTGGACAGTTTTGGAAAGATCATACTACGGCAGGTCTTCCAGCAAACCGACCTAAACAACCAGCTATTCGTATCAGTTGGGAAGAGGCTATGAAGTATTGCGAAGAGTTGAGTAAGACAACAGGTTTAGAGATTAAATTGCCAACGGAAGCGCAATGGGAATGGGCGGCGAAATGTGGCTCTGATAAAGCGTTCTGGTATGGCGATACAGATAGTGATTTTGCTGAGTACGAAAACTTAGCTGACGCTTCTCTATCTAAAATGGCAGTTTCAGGAATCAACCCTACACCAATGTCAAAAAATGACCCTTGGTTTAAGTATTACGACTACATACCTAAAAACCCAAATGTTAATGATGGTAATATGATTGTGTGTGATGTTGCATCTTATAGAGCTAATCCATGGGGATTGTATGATATATATGGTAATGTTGCGGAGTGGACGCGAAGCGAGTATGTCAAATATCCTTTAACTAAGAATAAAGATACAAACTTAGAAAAAGTTGTACGTGGCGGATCTTGGATGGATAGACCTAAATACTCAACTGCAAATACACGTAAATCATTCCTTCCTTGGCAGAAGGTATATAATGTTGGTATTAGATTAGTAATCGAGGAGTAAATTAGATGTAATTACTGCGCAGTATGCGCTAATATCTAAAATATAAAAATCTAGTCCAGTAATCTATATTTTGAACGTATGTTTTATTAGTAGTTTCACTTAAACTATTAATAAAACATACGTTTAATTATATCGTAACTAAACAAATTCAACCTATAATACTTCCTTAATTTAAAAGTTATTATTATATCTGTGAAAAATGATTAACTTTGAATGAATTTTTAGTGTATTTAACGAAATAAATTTATGGCAAAAAGACGAGAAAAAGAGTACCCTGTGGCTAACAGAGCATTTATGAAGAGTTTAGAATCAGCAGAAGATATTCATAGTTTACCAAAAGGTGTTTTTTATAAGATTGAAAAATCTGGCGATGGAGATCGCAAACCAGAATTAAGTAGCGTAGTATCTGTTCACTATCGAGGAACGCTTCTTAATGGAACAGAGATTGACTCATCGTATGAGAATAGCTACCCTGAAACATTTCACCTAAGAGAGGTTGTAGAGGGGTGGAGGATTGCTCTAACTTGTATGGTGATCGGTGATAAGTGGAAGATATACATCCCTTCGGAGATAGGATATGGTGATCGTACCGTTGATAATATCCCTGGTGGATCAGTTCTAATTTTTGAGGTAGAACTAATAGCTATTAGCTAGAGGATAGTTAATAAAAAAAATGCTGTATAAAAAATCTTTTGTTAACAAGATTTTTTATACAGCATTTTTTTATATCCAACCAAATTTATCGTAAAGAAACAACCCTTTTTCACCTATTTTAATCTCTGGAATAACAACTAACGATAAAAATGAAAGTGTCATAAACGGCGATTTGAGACTACATCCAATCTCTTTTGCAAGAGTGTTTAGCTTTTTATAACTCTCAGCGACTCTCTCCCCGACGTCATCACTCATAATTCCTGCAATTGGAAGTTCTAATATTTCAACACCCCCATCACAGACAACAGACAACCCTCCCTTTTTAGAGATAACAGCATTTATTGCACTCACTAGCTCCTCATCACTACAACCAATAGCAATAATATTGTGAGAATCATGCCCCACTGTACTCGCTAGAGCTCCCCTATTAAGTTTAAATCCACTACATAAAGCAACTTGTGGCTTGCCATTATTATATCTGTTGATATATACTATCTTTAATATATCGCTATTAAGATCACTTTCGAAGTTATCAACATGTAACCCCTCTCCGTAATCCATCACAGTGGTTATTAAATCACCATCTGCTACACCTATAACTTTAGTGCTCCCATTAACGGGCAGGCATAAGTCATTAATTGTAATATCAGCGTGGTAAAAATTATTTATCACCTCAACTTTTGTCGTAGGAGTACACTGCTCCTTATCTGCACTGTAATACACTTCAACCCCATCAATATAAACCCGCTGAGTAGTAAACTGCTCTAGGTTATCTACAACGATAAAATCCGCAGAATCTCCCTCACGTAACCTACCCACATTGAGCTTATAGTGGTCAACTGGGTTAAAGCACGCAATCTGAAGCACATCATAAAGATCATATCCGTCAGAAATTGCCATGCGAACAATTTTGTCAATGTGACCAAATTCGAGAATCTCATCAGGGTGAGAGTCATCCGTACAGAACATAACACTATTAGTATGCCTCTCTATTAATGACCTCAACATAGTGTAATTACGAGCAGCACTACCCTCTCTTATGAGTATCTTCATACCTAACGAGATCTTCTCTAGTGCCTCATCTATATTAGATGCCTCGTGGTCGGTAGATATACCACTTTGAATATATTGACCAAGAGACTCCCCCGACAGAAGAGGTGCATGACCATCTATTGGAATATTATATCTCTTTGCAACATCAAGTTTAGCCATAACTTCAGGATCACGAGACAGAACTCCCGGTACATTCATAACCTCCGAGAGTGCGATAAACTCACCTGTCGAAGCTAGCTCCTCAATATCCGAGGATGTTATGACACTTCCAGATATATCAAAAGGAGTGGCTGGTACACATGAAGGTAGCGTAAACGAAATTTTCAATGGAGTCAATTTACTACTTTCTATCATAAATCGAATCCCATCCTTTCCCATTACATTTGCAATCTCATGAGGGTCGGTAACAACAGAGACAGTTCCTCGGCGTAGAGCTAAACGCCCAAAATTTTCGGGAGTAAGCATCGAACTCTCTATATGAACATGAGAATCTATAAAACCAGGCATTATATACCCTTTCTCATCCGTTTTATGACGTTGTATCTGAGTAATTACTCCATCGCTAATGGTAATCGAGCCTTCATAAATCTCCCTCGCACTAATATCGACAATATGTCCCTCTATTCTACTTGTTTTCATAATTGCAATTTGACTAAATATTAATATTTACAGTTTAATGTAAATTTTGTTTCTATATAAAAAGTACCCTGGGATCCAATTAAGGATCACAAATGAAATCGCCCACACCAAAGAAGCTCCATAAGAACCAATATATGGCAACAACCACGTTTCGCACACAACCACTCTAACTCCCAATATACTAAAAATAGTAGCAAGTACACTTGCCTGCACATATAGATAGAGCGGATTTACGCCAAAACTCTCAAAAGGAGTACTCCATTTTTTATAGTTGTTAATGTCAATTATCCATATAAGCAATCCAAGAAATAGTGATGCAAAGCCACTTGTTGTTAAGACAAAACTACTACTCCACAACGATTTATTGATCGGAAACCCATAACTTAGTAGTAATCCAGTAAATAGTAAAATAGTTCCAAAAACAGCTAGTTTTTCAATAACTTTATGATTGTCCTTCTTACTCTCCACAATCATTTTACCACAATAGCAACCAAGTAAAACTTGTGCAATACTTCCCAAAGTACTTAAAATCCCCTCAGGATCAAAAGAAAAAGTAACCCCATCAACCGCCGTTTGATAGCACATACGTGCCGTACCTAAAATAGATGTATCTATAACAGATACTATATTTTCGGGATTTAAAACTTCACTTCCAGTAAATTTAATTAACAGAGCGTAAAATAGTAATGTGACCCCCGATACCCAAAGTAGATAGCGACCTTTCAGTGCCATCGCAACGATAGATGCAACACCATATGCAATTGCAAGACGTTGCATAACACCCAAAACCCTGATATTTTCAAAATTAAAAAAATTACCACTACATGCATGGTCAAACCAATTGAGTGCATAGCCAACAAGAAAAATAAGGAGTGTACGTTTTACAACCTTAAAAAAAGTTTGCTTTGTCAACTCGAAGTTGAACTTACGAAGAGATAAGAACGTTGATATACCCATGATGAACATAAAAAAGGGAAAGATTAAGTCTGTAGGAGTTAAGCCATCCCATGAAGCATGCTTCAATGGTTTGAAAACAGAGCCGTAATCACCAGGATTATTCACTAATATCATCCCTGATATTGTAATTCCTCTCAAAACATCTAATGATGATAATCTATTAGTTTTTGCTGCCATTATTTCTTAACTTTAATTAAATATACCTCATTAAATAGGAGATAAAACTTACTTACATCGCATTACCACATACACAAAGGTATAAAAATTACACCTAATTTCAAGTGTAAATTTAGAAAGTGTCACACTCATACAATTATAATATCCCTATTCCGCCATATCCACAAATTTATTACACGACATTTTAAACTAATATTATATCTACCAAATAATAATAGTAAAATTTTACACTCCAACTATTTACATTACACTTCAACTATAAAAATATGCGATAGCATAAATAAAATAATAATCTATCAGCATAAAAAACAACTTAAAATTTATATTGTACAATAATATTTCATATCTTAGCGGAATATTTGGAGAATCTAATAACTAACATAAAAATTACTAACTATGGAACTAAAAATTACTGATAAATTTGATTTAGCTGGAGCAGTAGTATCTGTAAAACCTCTAGGAGAGGGCTTTATCAACGATACATTTATTGTTAAAACAGAAGAAGGTTGCACAGATTATATTTTACAATGTAAAAACCATATAATCTTCCCTAATGTACCTGAGATGATGAACAATATCGAAATGGTTACAAGTCATATCAAATCTAAGGTTAAAGACCCTATTAGAGAGACATTTACACTAGCTAAAACTATTGATGGTGCTCTTTACTTCAAAGACGAAGATGGCAAATTCTGGGCAATGTTTACTTTTATTCCTAACACAATCACTTATGAGCGCGCAGATAGTACAGCACTTGCATATCAAGGTGGTGTAGGTATCGGACGTTTCCAATCTCTATTGGCTGACTTTGATAAGCCTCTAGTAGAGACTATCAAAGGATTCCATAACATCCGTTGGAGATTCCAACAGTGGGATGAAGCTATTGCTCAAGATGCGGCTGGAAGAGTTAAAGATTTAACTGAAGAGATTAGCTGGATTGAGTCTCGTAGAGAGAAAATGTTGGAGTTTTGGAGCAAAGTTGAAGATGGAACTATCCCTACTCACGTAACTCACAACGATACAAAAATTAGCAATATCCTTTTTGACGCAGAGACAAAAGATGTTTTATGTGCAATTGACTTGGATACTGTAATGAGTAGCACTTCATTGAATGATGTTGGTGACGCGCTACGTTCATACACTAACACTGGTGCTGAAGATGATGCAAACCTTGATAACGTCTCTATGGATATCGCTATGTACAAAGCGTATATTGAAGGTTACTTATCTGAGAAAAAAGATAGCTTAGTTCAATCTGAAATTGACTACCTAGCTTTCTCTGGACTATACATCACATATGAGCAAGTACTTCGTTTCTTGATGGATTACATCGATGGCGACAAATATTACAAAACAAAATGTGATGGTCACAACCTTATCCGTACAAAAGCTCAATACAAACTACTTTGTAGCATGGAAGAGCAGTATGACGAGATGACGCAGATCGTTAAAGAGATTATGAACAAGTAGTAAATCACAGACAACTTTAACTTAATAAATATTATATGAATAATGATCAAAAAAGTGCCAAAATTGGCATAGCTCTAGCATTTGTTGGAGTCCTATTTTTCGCGATTGGATTCGCACTAGGAATTAACTCTCTGTTAATTCCTGTTTTAGAGTCAGAATTATCTCTTCCATCAGGGGTAACTTACATGCTTTACGGAGCTACATTCCTTCCATTTATCTTATTTGGATACCCAGCTTCTATGACAATTGCTAAGATTGGATACAAAAAGACAATGGCTCTATCATTTATTTTTTTCGCAGCAGCTTTCGCTCTATTTATTGTATCTGCAAACGCAGCTAGTTTTGAACTATTCTTATTAGCATCTTTTGTTAGTGGAACAGCTAATACCTTTCTTCAAGCATCAGTTAACCCATACATCACTATCTTAGGCCCTATCGAAAGTGCGGCTAGAAGAATGAGTATAATGGGTATCTGTAATAAATTAGCATGGCCTATAGCACCAATATTCTTATCATTTGTTATTGGTAAAAGTGTTGATAAAACTCTTGTAAGTGATCTTTCAACTCCATTTTACATCATTCTAGGAATATTTATTCTACTTGGAGTATTATCTCTTTTAGCACCACTTCCAGAGGTTAAAGCTGCAGGTGAAGACGAAGATGCAGGTGATAGTGCAGGTGATGAGTGCGCTTATTCCGCAAACAAAACATCAATTTGGCAATTTCCTCACCTACTATTCGGAGCATTAACTCTATTTATATATGTTGGTATTGAGACTCTTGCACTTGGTAGTGCTGTTGACTATGCAAAAACTATAGGATTAGATAATGCATCAAGATATGCATGGATCCCTAGTGGCGGATTAATTTTAGGTTATATTTGCGGTATTATCTTTATCCCTAAGTATCTTAGTCAATCTAAAGCATTGGTAATCTGTTCTGTTTTAGGAATTATCGGATCTATCGCTATTGTAACACTACCTGAAGCACAATCAATTTGGGCTATCGGAGCAATGGGATTAGGTTGTTCTCTAATGTGGCCAGCTCTATGGCCTCTTGCAATGGTTGATCTTGGTAAGTTTACTAAACAAGGGGCTTCACTTCTTGTAATGGCAATGGCTGGAGGAGCTGTTATTCCTATTATATTAGGACTATTGAAAGATAGTTTCACTATGCAACAAGCATACTGGATCTGCCTTCCATGTTTTGCAATGATTTTACTTTACGGTCTTTACGGACACAAAATAAGAACTAAATAATTATGGCTAAGTGTGCATTACCTCGTGATGGAGGTTTGATTATCGAGGGTTTACCAAAAGATATCTTGCATCGTAACGAAAGAATCGATACAAATGTATTTTCAGATGAAGAGGAAGCTGTTAAATGTATTGCAGCAAAAATCACAAATGAAATTAATGATTTTGTAAATTCTCAGATCGCGAGTGGAGATAGTGAGAAGACCTATGTTTTAGGTCTATCAACTGGTCGTACTCCGATTAAATTATACAAAGAGTTGGTTAAAAGATACGAGGCTGGAGACGTAAGTTTCGAGAAAGTATCTATCTACTCATTGGATGAACTATATCCAATTAAACCAACAGAGAAACAGAGTCGTAACTTCCTTATTCACGAAGAGTTTATTAACCATATAGACATCAATCGTGATAATGTATTTATTCCAGATACAACTAAGAGCTTAGATGAGATCTCTAGTTACTGCGAATCTTATGCAAAGGGTGTTGTTATCGATTTAATGATTGTAGGAATTGGTGAAGAGGGACAAGTTGGATTCAACGAGATTGGATCACACGCTAACTCAAAAACTCGTTTGGTAAAACTATCATACAACTCGAGAAAGACTCTAGCTGGCATGTTCTTTGGATACAACTCAACACCATCTATGGCTATTACGATGGGACTATCTACAATCCTAAACTCTAAGAAGACTATTCTTATGGCTTGGGGCGAGCATAAAGCGAGCATTATCCAAAAAGTTATTGAGGGTGATATTACAGATCAAGTACCTGCTACACTACTTCAAAATCACTCTAATGTAGAGGCGTTTATTGATGAGAATGCAGCAAGCTTATTAACTAGAGAGCAAGCTCCTTGGTTAGTTGGACCATGTGTTTGGACTCCTAAGTTCATTAGAAAAGCAATTGTTTGGTTATGTGGTATTACTGATAAGCCTATCTTGAAGCTTACTCACGATAACTATGTTGAGAACTCTTTAGGTGAACTTTTAGAGGCAGTTGGTACATATGATTATGTAAATATCAAAGTATTCAACGAACTTCAGCACACAATCACAGGGTGGCCAGGAGGCAAGCCAGGTTCTACAGAGACAACACGTCCTGTATCATCTGAGCCATTTCCTAAGCGTGTGACAATATTTTCACCACATCCTGACGATGATGTAATCTCTATGGGAGGAACATTCCATAGACTTATACAACAGGGACACGATGTACACGTTGCTTATGAGACTTCAGGAAACGTTGCAGTACACGATGATGTTGTACTTCAAAACATCGATACTGCTCGTGAATTAGGTTATGGAGACAAATATGCAGAGGTTGAAGCTATTATCTTGAACCAAAAAGCAGGTGAGCCACAACCACGTGCATTATTGAATATCAAAGGATCTATTAGAAGAGCAGAAGCGAGAGCTGGATGTAGAACTTTAGGTCTAAACGATAGAACAAATGCTCATTTCCTTAACTTACCATTCTACGAAACAGGTGGTATTAAAAAAGGAGAGGTAAGCCAAGCAGATATTGATATTATCAAGGCGTTATTACAGACTAATAAGCCTCATCAAATATATCTAGCTGGAGACTTAACTGATCCACATGGAACACATAGAGTTTGTACGGAGGCTGTTTTAGAGGCAATCGAACAACTTAAAGGTGAGAGTTGGATTGAGGAGTGCCACATTTGGTTATACCGTGGAGCTTGGCAAGAGTGGGATCTAGGAATGGTTGATATGGCTGTTCCAATTAGTCCAGATGAGATGATTAAGAAGCGTCATGCTATCTACCGTCACCTATCTCAAAAGGATATTGTTCCATTCCCAGGAAGTGATACAAGAGAGTTTTGGCAGAGAGCTGAAGAGAGAACACAAAATACTGCACGCCTATACGACAAGCTAGGAATGGCTGAGTACCAAGCGATGGAAGTATTTGTAGAGTTACCATTCTAAGTAGTTCTTTTCGAATACATAGTAACAAGTTAAGGGGTTGATTATATATCAACCCCTTATTTTATACCCTATACTCAACATCCATCCCCCCCGCAAATTTATCTCATACTACAATAGAATAATCTGCTATAAGTAAGGCGAAAGCTATAAATAACACAATTAAAATGGTGTAATTTTAAGAAACTATCTAAAATTTTCGTTATTCCATAAATTATTCTTAAATTTGCACCGCAAGCAACTATGGGGATTAGCATAATGGCTATATCTGAGTAATGCCCAAGGTTTCATATACACTAAAAAATAAAAAACAAAAATGGAAAGATTTCAAGTAAACGCAACAAAACGTGAAGATTTTGGTAAAAAAGGTGCTAAAGTAGTTCGTAGTGAAGGTTCAGTACCTTGTACTATTTATGGAAAAGGTGAGACTGTTCACTTCTCTCTAAATGTTAAGGAAATTAAGACTCTTATCTACACACCTAACGCATATATCGTAGAGATTAATATCGAAGGTCAAATGGAATATGGTGTTATGCGTGAGGTACAATACCACCCAGTAAAAGAAGAAATTCTTCATATCGACTTCTTCCACGTAGTTGAAGGAAAGCCTGTTACTATTGATATCCCTGTTAGACTAGACGGAAATCCTGAAGGTGTTAAAATGGGAGGTAAATTATCTCTAAGCAAGCGTA
Source organism: uncultured Rikenellaceae bacterium (assembly GCA_947040435.1). Lineage (GTDB taxonomy): Bacteria > Bacteroidota > Bacteroidia > Bacteroidales > Rikenellaceae > CAMQVY01. The sequence goes on along the minus strand of CAMRBL010000011.1, from coordinate 7,888 downwards.
AAATTAGAGTTAGTGCAACTATCGAAAACCTACCTGATGAGTTAGTAATTGATGTTACTGACCTTAACCTTGGTAAGTCAATTTTCGTAGGAGATCTTTCTTATGAGAATATAACAATTCTTACACCAGCTACAACTGCTGTATGTGCTGTTAGAATGACACGTGCTGCTCGTGGAGCTGCTGCTGCCGCTGCTGCTGATCAAAAATAGTAGATAGTGAAATATCTAATTGTAGGGTTGGGTAATATCGGCGCTGAATATGCCGAAACTCGCCACAATATAGGATTCAAAGTATTGGACGCTCTTGCAGAGTCGTCCAATACTTCGTTTATAACCTCACGTTATGGAGACATTGCTGAGGTAAAACACAAGGGGCGTACACTAATTTTACTCAAGCCTTCAACATATATGAACTTGAGCGGAAAGGCAGTAAACTACTGGCTAAAACAGGAGAAAATATCTATCGAAAATATGTTCGTAATTGTCGATGATATTGCAATTCCATTTGGGGCTATCAGAATCCGAAAAAAAGGTAGTGATGGTGGACATAATGGATTGAAAAACATTAATGAAATTTTGGGACATAACAATTATGCCAGAATGAGATTTGGTGTAGGTGGTGATTTCCCGAAGGGTATGCAGATTGATTATGTCTTAGGAAAGTGGTCTAGCGAAGAGATTGCATCTCTAGGCGATAGAATAAAGATCGCAAATCAAGCTATACTCGATGTATCAACAATTGGCGTTGAAAGAGCTATGAACACGTACAATAAAAAGTAATTCCAACTATGAAACAGGAGAAATCTTCACCAAGACTTGACAAGTGGCTATGGGCAATTCGTGTATTCAAAACGAGGAGCGACGCCGCAGATAACTGCAAATCAAATAAAGTTTGGGTCAACGACAGTTATGCTAAACCATCTCGAGAGGTTAAAGTTGGTGATATAATATCTGTTCGTAAATCGATTGTTTTATATACATTTAGAGTCATCGAGTTGGTTGCAAATAGACAACCAGCTAAAAATGTACCACTCTATGCAGAGGATATTACTCCTCAAGCCGAAAAAGATAAATTGAATACTCCTAAGGAGACGATATTTATTAGTAGAGATAGAGGTACGGGGCGTCCAACGAAAAAAGAGAGACGAGATATTGATGGATTAATGACAACAATATCTTATGATGACGGGGACGATTTAGATGACGAATAGAATCTTTTAATAAACTATCTAATATGGATAGTGATGTATGGATGAAGTGACCAACTATTTTATATAATTGATATGGATGTTTTACTAGAAATATTAGCCGTACTATTTGGAGTTGTAGGATTAGTTGGATGCATACTCCCAATTATACCAGGACCTCCTATAAGTTATGCGGGTATGCTAATGCTATATCTTTGGGGCGCAAGTCCTGAAAAAGATATATCTTCTTTGACCATGGTTATATGGCTCATAATTACCATCGCTGTCACTATTTTAGACTTTATTGTCCCTTCATACTTCACTCGAATCACTGGCGGATCCAAATCAGCATCCAGAGCCTCAATGGTAGGAATGCTAATTGGTATAATATTTTTCCCTCCAATCGGCATGATTATAGGGGCATTTATTGGTGCTATTGTAGCTGAAACACTTATTGAAGGCAAAGAGCTAAAAGACTCTATCAAACCAGCACTAGGATCATTCTTAGGTTTTTTAGTTGGCACTGGATTCAAAGTGATCGCATCAAGTGTTATGCTATACTATATTATCAAAGAGATTATATAGTGTGCGCTTCACTCCATAAAATGGAGAATAAAACAATATTCTATATAAAAGTTTTAAAGTTTCTTTGAACTTCTTTGAAAACTTCCGTTTTCTTCATTAACTTTGTTAAAGTATATAATTTAAAATAATTAATATGAACATTGCAATTGTTGGTACTGGATATGTTGGTTTAGTCACAGGAACTTGTTTTGCCGAAATCGGTGTCGATGTTACGTGTATCGATATTGACCAAAACAAAATTGACAATCTTAATAGAGGTATAATGCCTATATATGAGCCCGGATTAGAGGAGATTGTTGTGAGAAATAAACAAGCTGGCAGACTACACTTCAAAACAGATCTAGCAAGCTGTCTTAACAATGTTGATGTTATATTTAATGCTGTCGGCACACCTTCTGATGAAGATGGTAGCGCAGATTTAAGTTATGTGCTAGATGTAGCGCACACGATAGGTCAAAAAATGACTAAACATATTATTGTTGTGACCAAGAGTACAGTGCCAGTGGGTACAACTCTCAAAGTGCGTAACGTTATCCAAGAAGAGCTAAACACGAGAGGGTCTTCTCTAACGTTTGATGTCGTATCTAATCCTGAATTCCTTAAAGAAGGTGCTGCAATTAAGGACTTTATGAGTCCTGACAGAGTAGTTATAGGTATCGAGAGTGACTATGCAAAGAGCGCAATGGAGCGACTATACAAACCATTCATGCTGAATAATTATAGAATATTATTTATGGATGTGAGGTCGGCAGAGATGACAAAGTACGCTGCAAACGCAATGTTGGCAACTCGTATTAGTTTTATGAATGACATAGCTAATCTATGTGAATATACTGGTGCAAATATTAATGAAGTGAGAAAAGGAATTGGTTCTGATAGCCGCATTGGGAATAAATTTATGTACCCTGGATGTGGATATGGTGGATCATGTTTCCCAAAGGACGTAAAAGCTCTTATACACACAGGCAATGAATACGGCTACAAAATGAGAGTTATTGAGGCAGTAGAAGAGGTTAATAATCGACAAAAAGAGGTTGTATTTAAAAAACTACAAAAAGGATTAGGTGATTTGAATGGTAAAACGGTTGCAATATGGGGATTATCATTTAAACCTGAGACCGATGACATGAGAGATGCATCTTCGATTATTGTAATTAAGAGTTTAATTGCTGCGGGTGCAAACGTTAATGTATACGACCCTATTGCGATGGAGGAGGCGAAACGAATCCTAGGTGATTCGGTTACATACTCTACTGACATGTATGAGGCTACATTGGAAGCTGATGCTATTGCGTTGATTACTGAGTGGAAGCAGTTTAGAGCTCCTAATTGGAAGATTATAAAGAAAACAATGAAGGGTAACTATATCGTTGATGGGCGTAACTTATACGATAGTTCTGAGTTAAAAACCCTAGATTTTAAATATAGCGGCATAGGAAAATCATAGTTCCCTGCAATCACGCAGCGCAGCCCGCGAAGGGCAGTTCCCTGCATCAACAAAACTAAAAAGTTCCCTGCGATCACGCAGCGCAGCCCGCGGAGGGCAGTTCCCTGCATCAAAAAAACTAAAAAGTTCCCTGCGACCACGCAGCGCAGCCCGCGAAGGGCAGTTCCCTTCATCAAAAAAATAAAAGTTCCCTGCGATCACGCAGCGCAGCCCGCGGAGGGCAGTTCCCTGCGTCAAATAAACTAAAAAAGAAATTACCTATTATAAATATCCAAATACCCTTGAACCATAATATCAGCAGTTAGTTTATCACCAACAAGTTTAACTGTATTATGTACCATTTCATCATATAATTTATCATTACTCAAAATAGCGAGTATCTTCTCTACAAATAAATCTGCACTATTCTCAACAGCATATCCAGTTACGCCATCAATTACTATTTCAGATATTCCTCCGACGTTAGAGGCTACAATAGGTTTACCAACGCTCATGGCTTCGATTATAGACATTGGAAGTCCTTCATAATTTGAAGTTAAAATAGATAAATCACAAAGAGTAAAGTATTTAGATGCATCAACAATTTCACCCATGCATATTAAATTTGGGGGCAACGTAATATTTTGCATCATACCTCCAATCCATATAAAATTATATTGAGGAAGTTTTATTGCAATTTCTCTGAATAGTTTAAAATTTTTAGGCGGGTTAGCTCTTGAAATTGCTAATATATTTTTTTTTGTATTATGGAAAGGTAGCTTTAGTGAACTATCGTACCCAATCTTATCAACTCCATTGTATACAATATAGGTATTTTTAGATATACCCTCAGCCTTTAGATTGAGATAATCATAACGACTAACGCCGACAATAGCCTTTGCACGGCTTTTCATTATTTTTTCAATTGGAAGAAAGTGACGGTATGCAATACGAATAGAGTCAAAACCATGAACAGTGTATACAATCTTCTCTTTAGGGAAAGCTATACGCCCGAGTATACCAGCTTTTGAAGAGTGTAGGTGAATAATATCAGGCTTAAATTGCTTGTATAATTTTCTAAGTGCAAAGATTGTTCTTAAATCACTTAAAGGGGATATGGATCTACATAGCGATGGAATCTCAAATCGTATAACTCTATCATCTAACTGACCCCACAAAACACCCCCACTATTTGATATTACCATCACTTCATTCTCCTCACACATCGAATTAGCTAGTGTGCTAACAACTCTCTGTGCTCCACCGACTGAAGATAGGGTTATTACCTGCATTATTCTCATTATCTTCTCTATAATAGTACGTATAGATACAAAGATAGTAAAAAAAGATAAGTAAAAAAATCCCCACAAACACACAGTTCTACCCAATTAGGTATATTTGTATGGTTGCGGGGAGTTAATATTTAGTGTTTAAAATCTGCGAAAAAGTCATTACCCTTATCATCAACGATGATAAATGCAGGGAAATTCTCTACATATATTTTACGAACAGCCTCCATTCCCAATTCAGGGAAATCTAACACTTCGACAGACTTAATACTATTCTTAGCCAATATTGCAGCAGGTCCACCGATTGATCCAAGATAAAAACCACCATGCTCCTTACAAGCATCAGTAACCTCTTGAGAGCGATTTCCTTTTGCGACCATAACCATAGAACCTTTATTACTCTGAAACAGACCAACATAAGAGTCCATACGTCCAGCAGTAGTTGGTCCAAAGCTACCCGAAGCCATACCATTAGGAGTCTTTGCAGGACCTGCATAGTAAACAGGGTGATCTTTTAGATATTGAGGCATTGGTTTGCCCTCATCCAACATCTGCTTGATACGAGCATGTGCAATATCTCTCGCAACAACTAATGTACCTTTAATATTTAATCTAGTTTTAATAGGATACTGAGCTAGTTTCTCTAGTACTTTATCCATACCTTCATCTAGATCTATCTCAACAGCAGGACTCATTGATGGCGCTCTCTCTGGAATAAAGCGTCCTGGATTCTTCTCAAGTTGCTCTAAGAATATTCCATCCTCAGTTATCTTACCTTTTATATTTCTATCCGCACTACAACTAACTCCAATACCCACTGGACAAGATGCAGCATGACGAGGAAGTCTAATTACCCTCACATCATGTACAAGATATTTACCACCAAATTGTGCTCCAACTCCACATTTTTGACATATCTCAAGAATCTTAGCCTCCCACTCAAGATCACGGAATGCCTGACCTCCGTCATTTCCAGATGTAGGTAGATGGTCTAAATACCCCGCAGATGCCTTCTTTACAGTAGCCAAACAAGACTCTGCAGAAGTTCCACCAATCACAAGTGCTAAGTGATATGGCGGACAAGCCGAAGTACCAAGATCTTTAATCTTATCTTTCACAAACTGCGTTAAGCTCTCCTCATTTAATAGCGCCTTAGTTTGTTGATATAGGAATGTTTTATTTGCAGATCCCCCACCCTTTGTCATGAAAAGAAACTTATATTCACGTCCAGTATTAGAGTATATGTCAATCTGAGCAGGTAGATTATTACCACTATTTTTCTCATCCGTCATTGAGATCGGAACTACTTGAGAATAACGCAAGTTACGCTCTGCGTATGTCTCATAAATACCTTTAGATAGATACTCAGCATCATCGACACCAGTGTATACGTCCTCACCTTTTTTACACGACGCAATCGCAGTTCCAGTATCCTGGCAAGTTGGAAGTTCACCCTCCGCAGATACAACCTGATTACATAACATAGTGTAGGCAACAAATTTATCATTGTCGGTAGCTTCGTCATCGCTCAAAATGTTACTTAGCTTCTGAAGATGAGCCGCTCTCAAATAGAACGAAACATCAGCATACGCCTCTTTTGAGAGAAGTTCTAACCCTTTTGGGTCAACTTGAAGAATCTTGCGCCCTGCGCAATCAACAACCTTTACATAATCCTTCGTAAGAAGTCTATACTGAGTTGTATCCTCTCCCAATGGGAAAGGCTCTTGGTACTTAAATTCAGACATAATTTATAATAGTATAATTAAAATTTCATTAATACAAAGATAGTTATTTACTTCATAGTTTGTTTACGTTTTTACCATTTTTTTTGAGTTTGAAGCAACTACCATCAGCAAGTGTAACGACATAATAGCATTTAACAATATAATTTAATATATCACCTAAGATTGCATAATGCAGCCTACGGAGGGCCGTTTGCTTTATCGAAAGCACTAATAGTAAGTTTTAGCAATGAAATTTAGATAGTTTCTTAAACTTAATAATATAATTTACTATATTTGTAGCGGAAATGGTTAATATTGTATACGGGCACTTAAAGATGTGTTCTGATACATATAATGTCCATTAATTTTGAGATACATTAATATTTATTATAATAAAATTTAATTATGGTTTCGTACAAAGATTTAGGCTTAGTGAACACTAAAGAGATGTTCCAAAAAGCTTTCGAAGGTGGATATGCAATTCCAGCTTTCAATTTTAACAACATGGAGCAAATGCAAGCAATTGTTCAAGCTTGTGTTGAGACATCTTCTCCAGTAATTCTTCAAGTATCTAGCGGTGCAAGAAAGTATGCTAATCAAACACTACTTCGTTACATGGCTCAAGGTGCTGTTGAGTATGCAAAAGAGCTAGGAAAAAATATTCCTATCGTTCTTCACCTTGACCACGGAGATACTTTCGAACTTTGTAAGTCTTGTGTTGATATGGGATTCTCTTCAGTTATGATTGATGGTAGCCACCACTCATACGAGGAGAATGTAGCTCTTACTAAAAAAGTTGTTGAGTACGCTCACGCTCACGGTGTTACTGTAGAGGGTGAACTTGGAGTTCTTGCAGGTGTTGAAGATGACGTTTGCGCTGAGCATCACACATATACTGAGCCAGACCAAGTTGAAGATTTCGTTAAGAAAACAGGTGTAGATTCACTTGCTATCTCAATCGGTACTTCTCATGGTGCTAACAAATTTACTCCAGCGCAGTGTACTACTAACGCTGACGGCGTTTTGGTTCCACCTGCATTGCGTTTTGATATCCTTGAGGAGATCGAGAAGCGTATCCCTGGATTCCCTATCGTTCTTCATGGTGCTTCTTCTGTACCTCAAGACCTTGTTGCTGTAATCAACAACAATGGTGGTGCTATGAAAAATGCTATCGGTATTCCTGAAGAGCAACTTCGTAAAGCTGCTGCAAGTGCTGTTTGTAAGATCAATATTGATAGTGATGGTCGTATCGCAATGACTGCTTCTATCCGTAAGACTTTCAATGAGAACCCTGCTGAGTTTGATCCACGTAAATATCTTGGTCCTGCTCGTGACGGTCTTAAAGATCTTTACATGCACAAAGTAAATAACGTTCTTGGAAGTGCTAACAAAGCATAACTGAAAATTTAATTTGTCTTACTCGTTTTGGAATTCAATCCAAAATGTAGACAAAAATATATTCTACAAAAAAATCCGCAAATAAGGTTAACCTTATTTGCGGATTTTTTATTACTTTTGTTATACTAACCTATAATAAATTATAATAATGAAAGTACTCTTCTATTCGTTACTTTTCATATGTCTATATGGATGCGGTAACAGACCATCAAACATAACAGAATCAAATAAATATCCAAATATATATCCTGACTATCAAAATGTTAGATCGGAAGAGCGT
>CAMRBL010000010.1 GCA_947040435.1 uncultured Rikenellaceae bacterium | reverse complement strand
AATCAAACTTTTGTCTAATTTACACCTAGATAATTTAGGGTTTTTCAGTGCCCTCTAAAAGGGTGCTAATTTTTTATTTTTCGATTTTCGAAGTAATTTATCAATCAAATATTACTTTCCAATGCAGAATTTAGAAAATATAGAACCTAATATATCATCAGTAGTTATATCCCCAGTTATTAGGCCTAGATTATGTAATACTTCTCTAAGATCCTGAGACAATAAATCTGAAGATATATTATTAATAAGGGATTGTTTTGCGATCTCTAAAGATTTAAATGCAGAATTCAAAGCATCATAATGGCGAGCATTAGAGACGATGGTACACCCAGTGTATAATTTTGAAGTATCAACTAAATCTATTAATATATCTCTTAAAAGATCAATACCCACTCCCTGCTTTGCAGACATAGAGACCACCGAGTAACCATTAGTAGAGAACGTGGTCTCAAGTAGCTTCATAGCCTCCACCTCTATTTTAGCTAACGAGTCTAATTTATTGAATACTAATATTACCTCTTTATCACTATCGAGATCTAATGCGTCAATAAGTGAGTTCACATAGCCCTGTGGCGACTCAACTGAAATACACTCTACACTATCAATCATCAAAATAACAACCTGCGCCTTTTCAATACTACTAAAAGTCCTCTGAATACCCATCTGCTCCAATTTATCATCAGTAGATCGAATACCCGCCGTATCTAAGAATCGATACCTAACATCATTAAGCGTTAAAGACTCCTCAATAACATCTCTTGTAGTACCAGCTATATCTGACACCATTGCTCTATCATCCTTCAGTATAGCGTTTAAAAGGGTAGATTTCCCCGCATTAGGGCTCCCTACAATTGCAACAGCAATACCATCCTTCAAGGCATTACCTAGACTAAATGTACTTTTTAGAGTGTCAACCTTAAATATTATTTGCTCTAAAATATTTAATAATGCTCCACGATCAACAAACTCAACATCCTCTTCCGAGAAGTCTAGTTCTAACTCAATCAAAGATATTAGTTCCACTAATTTACTCCTAAGATCGATAAAATCTGAAGAGTACCCACCTCTCATCTGATTTGATGCCACGGCGTGAGACGCCTTATCTGTTGAAGCTATCATATCTGCAATAGCTTCAGCCTGAGACAGGTCTAACTTTCCTGCTAAGAATGCACGAATAGTAAACTCACCCGCAAGTGCAACTCTAGCACCATTATTTACTAGTATATTTAATATCTCTTTCTGTATATAAGAAGATGCATGACATGAGAACTCAACCATATCCTCACCCGTATACGATACTGGATTACGAAACAGTGAAATTATTACATCATCAACAATACGACCACTTTCATCTACAATATCAGCATAATGAAGCGTGTACCCTTTGGCATCAGCGAGTCTCTTGTGCGATCTACAACGCGTAACAGAGTCACAAATTTCGATTGCCTTGTCACCACTAACTCGAATAATAGCGATTGCTCCCCCTACACCACTAGCTACAGCTACAATTGTATCATTATTATCTCTCATTTCCACTACTTATAAATTTTTAAAACCTGTCCAATACTAAGACGGTTTGCACTTTTGAGGTTATTCCACTTCATTAACTGCTTGACACTAACCCTAAATTTGACAGCAATAGCCCCTAAATTATCATTCTTCTTAACTTTATAAGTTGTAGAACTTGACTCCAGAGCAAAAAACTTTTGCGATTTATCTTTTGGATTAGGCTTTAAATATTGCGCTAAGAAAACAGTATCTTTTCTCAATATATCACTCTCTCTATCCAAATATTTCATTACATCTGCTTTAGGCAGCTTCAGTGCATAGCTCTTTTTCTGAGCAGGAATAATATCTAATTTATATTGAGGATTAAGCACTCTAATCACTTCAATAGGCGTTCCAATAGTTGATGTAATTTGTTGAAAATGCATCAATTTATTGATATTAATTGTATCTGTACCAAGTGGGATGTTAGGCTCAACTAGTGTCATATTATGCTCCATAGAGTAGTTGTAAGCATATGTTGCAGCGATAAAAGATGGTATATATCCACGTGTCTCTGTTGGCAAATATCTATACACATCCCAAAAAGTTTTTGCACCTGCACCCGCACGCTTCAACGCCTTGTTTACATTACCAGGGCCGCAGTTATACGATGCGATAGCCAGTGTCCAATCACCATATAATGTGTACATATCTTTCAAGTACTTACATGCTGCTTTAGTTGATTTCAGCGGATCACGACGTTCGTCTACAAAAGATGTAATCTCCAAATTATAACTTTTTCCCGTACCATACATGAACTGCCACAACCCAGTAGCACCCATTCTCGACACTGCAACAGAAGATAGTCCCGACTCGATTACAGGTAACATTCTCAACTCAAGAGGCATATCATTCTTTATCAGCTCCTCCTCTATCATAGGAAAGTAGTATTGAGATAGCCCCATTACTCTCCTTATAAAATCTTTATTTCTTCCCGTATATGAAATTATATATCTCTTAACAATATCATTATAAGTGAATGCTATTGGCGACATCAAACTATGCACCCTCTCCATGTAGACCGAATCTGGGATGACAGACAAAGCGACCTCTGTTGTATCAATATCTATCAAGCAAGAGTAAAACTCGTCGTAATCACTTACAACTCTCTCATTGTACCACTGACACACTATCGAATCATACTGTTCTGGCGCATATTTTAAATCTAAAGGAATATTCAATAAATCTTCATCTCCACTAGCTAAAGCTACCACTTCAGAGCATACAAATAGAGTAAACAGAGAGGCTAAAATAGTTCTAAATTTCATATATAACGTTATTTAATTAAATTACTAAGGTATTAAACACCTCAACATTAAGGGTGTAAGACTAAAATGAAATACTAAAATTCATTCCAAATAAGTTCTGATTACCCTTATTGTGCGAATAAATATTTGTAAAAATAGGTTCTAAATTCATTGCTAAATCGTCGCTTATATCGTAATCCTGAAGATGAGCATCAACGTGCGCATCAACGATATTCAGCAGATAAAATCCAGCGGTAATAATTAGGGCTAAATCTCGATTTCTTCTATAACTTTTCTTTGTTTTATTTAAGAAATCTGCAGGGTAATGACCATTAAATTCATCAATAGTAGAGTCATCACCATCAACTACAAGGTCATAAGCCAAGTCAAATCTCTGGTATCCACGATTATTAAAGTCAATAATATATGCCATTGTTGCAAACCCACCCATCACGATTGGGACTTTCCAATAACTTTTATTATAAAACTGTCCTGCACCAGGGCATATCGTAGAGAGCGTTGTAGCTTTCTTTACCGAAGTCATAGCCCCATCGTAGTTAACAACTCCATCACCTATAAAATATATATATGACACTAATGCACCTGCAAGTAATATCTGTCTGTATGTGTTATGTTGGATCATTTTTGTCTGCACAGGGGTTAGTTCATCCCTTGAGGCGTTACGACGCAACATAGCATCATACTCCGATTTATATCCTGAGTATTTTTTATTCTGTTGGAGTCCGAAATAGAGTGTTGTTCCAACGGTACCGTATAATATTGGGATCTTCCATGTCTCATCATTGTATAACTGTGAAAATCCTGGCACAACCAGAGATATAGCAGTCATTCTCGATATAGGTATCGAGTCCCAAAAGTATCTATTATGCCTTACTCTACCAACCTTTTCAAACCTTCTCAACTCTCTTTTTGACAATGTTTGCATTATACTATCTGCAATCTTAGTAGAATCAGAGATTATTTTGGTCTCTAAAGAGTCTAAGCTCAATCTATCGACACTAGCAATCGAGTCAATACGCGTTGAATCACTCGCCATTGAGTCTACAACTACTCTCTTAGCCCCAACCTTCGTCAATACGCCACCAACAACCTCATATCTAGCATTTACATCTAGTGTATCTTGTACAGCGACCTCACTTTTTTGATCTTTCCCACTCTTCTTAGACCTCTTTTTAGATCTCTTTCCATCATCAAATGCACTATCGATTACATCCACAGATGATCTACTATCACTAGCATACAGATTAATATCTGAAGATATTAATAGAATCACAACCGCACATAACCAACGACCAGTTAACTTGATATTTTTAAACATAAATAGATATTTTAAACAGAATATACCATTTTTAGATTGTATATTTTTCAAATTTAGATATAAAATTTTCAATATCAACATCACTATCAAAATCTACAACAATTTTACCTCCGCCTCTCTTATCTCTCTTAATACTAATATTTTGAGTAAACAGATTTTCAAGGTGTTCGACTAGCCTTGTGTAACTCTCAGGATATTCCTCTTCTACAATCTCACTAGTAGTTTTTTGCTCTGTAATTTTCTTGACCATCTCCTCTACTTGACGTACTGACAACTCTTTTTTAACAGTTTTTTTCAGTACCGAAAGTTGATGCTCCTCTGGAGTTGATGCCATAGCCTTTGCGTGTCCCATCGTAATGTATCCATCTCTCACAGCCGACTGAACCTCAAGAGACATCTTCAGCAACCTCATATAGTTTGCAATTGTAGATCTTTTTTTTCCCACTCTTATAGATAGTGTATCTTGCGTCAAATTACACTCATCAATTAGGCGTTGCAGACTCAAAGCTACCTCTATTGGATTTAGGTCTTGTCTTTGAATGTTCTCAACAATAGCCATTTCATGCAGTGTTTGGTCATCCACCTCTCTAATATAAACAGGAATAGATGTAAGCCCAGCCAATTGAGACGCCCTACACCTACGTTCACCACTAATAATAGTGAATGAATCTACACCCTCTCTACGCACCGTAATTGGTTGAATCACCCCCAGCACCCTAATCGAATCAGCAAGTTCTTCTAAACTCTCCTGATCAAACAGGCTTCTAGGTTGCTTTGGATTAGATATAATTTTACTCAAATCAATCTCTTCCATATTACTAACACTACTCTTAACAGTGGCAGCAGGTGTCTCTATGTCAAATATTGCACTAAGACCACGACCTAACCCTCCTTTATTTTTTTGCATATCTAATTAACTAATTTTCAAGAATATTAATGATATAAAGCACAAACTTGCTCTTTTGTATTTTTCTTCAAGAGTTTCTGAAGGCTACTCTTTAGCCCTTTTCTCCCTCTTCACAAACTCCTTTGCAAGGTTAATATAATTCACACTCCCAACAGAAGCAGCGTCGTGTAGCAATACAGGTTTTCCAAAACTAGGCGCTTCACTAAGACGAACATTTCTCTGTATTATTGTCTCAAATGTTAGGTGACCAAAATGTTCTTTCACTTCAAATGCAACTTGGTTTGCTAACCTTGTACGTGAGTACATTGTCAAAACAAACCCTTCAATATCCAACTTAGGATTAAGCTTTGCTTTCACTGTTTTCACTGTATTCAGTAGTTTACCGAGCCCTTCGAGTGCAAAATACTCACACTGCACAGGAATCAACACACTATCTGCGGCAACAAGACAGTTTACGGTCGTAAAACCAAGAGATGGAGAGCAATCTATAAATATGTAATCATATTGATCTTTAACCTCACTCAGGGCATTTTTCAATCTAAAGTGTCCATCTTCCATCTTTGACAGCTCCGTTTCTGCTCCCACTAGATTAATATTAGATGGCAGAATCCATAAGTTTTTAATATCAGGAGATTTAACAATCGTCTCTGAAACTTTTACATCACCAATAATACAGTCATAAATATTTACACTATTTATGTCTAGTCCCAACCCTGAAGTTGCGTTAGCTTGTGGATCAGCATCAACGAGCAGCACTTTTTTCCCCATTACGGCGAGACAAGCGGCAAGATTTATTGATGTAGTAGTCTTTCCCACTCCACCCTTTTGATTGGCTAGAGAGACAATTTTTCCCATTATTTATCTTAATTTTAACGTTTATTCCCTGCAAATTTAATCAAAATAATCAGTATCTATTAAAAAATGCGTACATTTGATGCTAATAAATTCAAAAAGAGGGCTAATTCATATTCATTACGCTTTAAAGCTTTGAGATATATAAGCCACCAAATAGTTATAATATAATATCTTACAATTATGGACGAACAAAAATTAGATTCAAAGAACGATTTTCAAAGTGATATCACAAACAAGGATATTAAGAGTATTACTACTAGCAGAGAGCAACCGTCATATATCATGGATATACTTGCTGTGATTGGAGTTTTGATAATCACTATGATAATTAGTACTTTGATTAGCGGAGCGCTGACAAACTCCGGGAGTATAAGTAAAACATTTGCGCTATTTCTTTCATACACTATTCCATTCTCAATAACGATCATATTCTCTATTTGGTTGTTTATGCGAAGAGGGTACAAAAATGTACTCCCTAAACTATCTATATCTGCAATAAATGCTCCTTTTGTTCTATACGGATGTATATTACTAATACTTTCGGGAATAGTACTAGAGCCTGTTCTCAGCATATTTCCCGAAGAGTGGCTAATAGAGCTCAATAAACAGATTGGCACAGGGGGATGGGCTATAATTACAACTGTCGCAATGGCTCCGATACTTGAGGAGATCCTTTTTAGAGGTGTTATACAAGGTAGCGCAATGTCGAGATATGGCGCAATGAGAGCTATTATAATATCTTCTGCCGCATTCGCACTAATACACGTAATGCCACAACAGGTTATATACGCCTTTGTTGCAGGATTGATACTTGGTTACATATACTGGAAAACACAATCTATTCTATCTGTAATTATAATCCACGCATTTAATAATGGAACAGCATTTATTCAAAAGAGTATCTTTGGAGATGAAATATCAAACCAAACAATTAGAGAGCTTATCAAAAATGACACCCTCTACTGGATATCATACTCTATAATAACAATACTCTTTATAACTGCGCTTATAATGCTTCTTCAACAGACATCAAAGGCGGATAAAATAAACCAAGCAAACAAAATCCTAAAATAAGAGTGTGTTCTGAAATGCATTACTACTACATTAGGTGCTGAAGAGCCACACCAAACAGAATAACCAACACAACAAAATATATTAAAACACGTTATCTACGAGAAACAATTTGATACTTCTTTTTAAAAAACATACCTTTGTGAATTAAAGATGCAGAAACTACAATACATATTATTAATATGCCTAACGATGGCATCATTTAGTTGCAAAAGAATCCTCACTCCTTTTACAACTGAAGAGATTGTTGTTGCAAGTGTAGGCGAACGTAGACTACTGAGTACTGATGTTGAGTACATTTTTACAGAGAAAATGACAACCGAAGATAGCCTTGTTATCTTGAAGTCATACGTCAATATGTGGGTAAGGAGTCAACTGAAACTAGAACGAGCAGAACTAATGTTCTCTGAAAGTCAAGAGGATATAGACAATATGGTTGAAGAGTATCGTAACTCACTCCTAAACTACAAACTGGATCAACACTATATAGAGAAGAGTATCAACGCCGAGATTACAGAGTCCGATATTGAGAGTTACTACACCAAACACTCAAATGAGTTCCGCTTAAACAATATTATTGTCAAAGCTAGAGTCGTAAAAGTTCCTGAAACATATAGACAATCAGTAAAACTACAAGAGTTGATGGAGAGCCCAAACTCTGAAAAACAACAGGATTTTATCGATATTTGTGATAAGAATAATTTCCAACTAGTCGTTTTGGATACATGGACAAATTTCAATGAATTTTTAGGTCATCTACCAACACGCAAAGGAGACATATATACAAAGTTATTGAAGAGTAAAGATGTGCAATTTATGGCAGATGAGTCAAATAAATATCTCTTCAATATCTACGAGAGCAAAGATAAAGGAGAAATATCTCCTATTGTACTAGCTAAAGACAAAA
Source organism: uncultured Rikenellaceae bacterium (assembly GCA_947040435.1). Taxonomy (GTDB): domain Bacteria; phylum Bacteroidota; class Bacteroidia; order Bacteroidales; family Rikenellaceae; genus CAMQVY01. Next base: position 31,659 of record CAMRBL010000010.1, on the reverse strand, counting down.
TTCGTAAAATTATATTAAATCAACGAAGAGTTGACGCCATAAATATATACGAAGATAGCCTGTACATAAAAGCAAAGCGAGGAGATAGAATACACATAAATATAGGTGAAGTAGAAGCAATTGACTCTTTAATAGTAGATTAATTGTAATTTAGCTTACCTTTAAACCATAAAATATATACTACAATAATATGTTAAAAAAGACACTATCATTAATCTGTTTTGCGACTTTAAGTTTCGCAAGTAGCACCTTTTCTCAAGAACAATTTATGGCAGATAAAGTTGTTGCAGTTGTTGGTAAATCTGCAATCTTCTACTCTGAATTAGTAGAGATGGGGGAGCAAATTAATACGCAACGCAAAAAAGGAGGATACACCCTAGACCGAGATGTTAAAAACGAGGCTCTAGAGCGACTAATGCTACAGAAACTTCTGTATAACCAAGCTCTTGTAGACTCAGTTGAGATACAATATAATAGTATTGAGATGGGGGTTTCGGAGAGTGTACAACAAATGATTACTGACTTAGGCTCTATCTCTGCAGTAGAGAAAAAGTTTGAGAAGCCGATATATGAGGTTAAGCAGGATATGATCTCTCAATATGAAGAGATGACATATGCTCAAACTATGCAACAAACAATTCAAGATAAGGTGACAATTACACCTGGAGAAGTTAGCCGTTTCTACAAAAAGCTACCCAAAGACTCACTTCCAATGATTCCTGAGCAGTATGTTTATGCTCAAATCACAAAGGAACCCGCTTCTACAAAAGAGGCAAAACAGCGCACAAAAGAGACTCTTTTAGGTCTAAGAGAGAGGATTATAAACGGCACAAGATTTGAAGTTCTAGCACGTATGTACTCAATAGACCAAGGTAGTGCAGTAAGAGGTGGCGAGATGGATCCTAGCCCATCAAGTAAATATGTTAAACCATTTGCTCAGGCTCTTGAAAAATTGAAGCCAAACCAAGTATCAGAGGTTATTGAGACCGAGTTTGGATTACACATCATACAATTGATTGACAAACGAGGGGATATATACCACTGTCGCCACATATTGATAAAGCCACTTTTTTCAAAACAAGAGATACTGGATACAAATACAACTCTTGATAGTATTGCCAGCCTGATTAAGAGTGATTCGATTAGCTTTGCTAGTGCAGCTCTGGAGCACTCGGATGACGAGTACTCAAAACAAAATGGTGGAATCGTAAGTAATTACGAGATACTTAAAACGTACTTCCCAATGGCTAGAGCAAACCACACTACAACAAAAATAACGAAAGAGGATCTAGCTCCAGTGGAGTATCGAGAAATAAAAAACCTTAAAATAGGAGAGATGTCAGACTCTTTCCAAGCACAAGATTTACATGGTAATGTACTCAGCAAAGTGATCAAACTTGTTGATATTATACCTTCGCACTACCCTAATTTAGAGAATGACTACCTCGTAATTGAAGAGATAGCTCTTGCAAAGAAAAAAGATATCGAATTCAATAAATGGATCAATAAAACTATTGCATCAATGTATATTAGAATAGATCCTACTTTCGATACTAGCCTTTTTGAGAATAAATCGTGGGCAAAGTAATGAATTAGCACTTATAGAAGCTGTCTAAATTTAGGATATAAATTTAGACAGCTTCTAAGTTAGAACGCAACAGAGTAAAATAGCTTAATTTTATCATATTTTTTAGGAGTGAAAAAACTACATAACAACATTAATTGGCTTATATTCTTCTCTATACTAGTGTGCTCTGTGAAGATAGCTTCCGCACAAACAGATAGCGACAATGTACGAAAAAGCCCAGTAGCATTTAAAGCTGATTTTATCCGCCCAGTGAAGGTCGGAGACTCCTCGGCGATTAATCTTCTAGGCAATGTAGTTTTTCACCACAAAGATAATGGTACGATAATAACATGCGACAGCGCTATACGATACAATAATACACGTATAGAGTGTTTTAAGCGTGTTGTTGTCAACAAGCAGGATACATATCTATATGGAGATAGAGCCACTTATAATGGAGAGGACAATATTGCTAATATTTATGGTCCTATAATCAAGATGGTAAATAAAGATGCAATTATGTACACTCATAAATTTGCATTCAATACCCTTACAAATATTGGCATTTTTGGCGGTGGTGCAACTATGAGCCAACGAGAGAACCTACTGGAGTCTAACCGAGGTTACTTTCACGCTGATAGCAGTATTCTTATCTGCGTTGATGACGTAGAGATTAAGAATCCTGACTATAAACTTCAATCTGATTCGATCTCATATAATCTAAATACAGATATTGCCACATTCTACACGCTTACTTTTATTTGGAACTCAAAAGGGGAGATCCTAAGTGCTAAAAAGGGTCTATACGACCAACGTAATATGACATATAAGTTTACGTCAAATTCATATATTCTAACTGAGAAACAAGAGCTATGGTCTGAAGTACTGAACTACAATAGTAAATTAGAGAATGCGGTGTTGTATGACGATATTCAGATGCTAGATCAGGAGCATAAGGTTATGCTATTTGGAGACTTTGCTGAGTATTGGGGAACAATTGGAAAGGCACTAATAACTGAAGATCCATCCATTATTAACTTTGACCCAGGACAACCAGATACTCTATACATGAGGTCTGACACAATATTGATACATGAGGTTGATAATGACTCTTTGCTTGTAGTGGACTCAACGCAAATAGAACAAGAGTACGTCGAAGAAGGTAAGGAAGTTAAAGAAATTAAGGAAGTTGACAAAATTGTAATTGAATCGGATAGTATTAAGGCTAGTTTTGCACCAGATAGCCTAGGAGCCATAGGAGCAGAGAGCAGTATAACTGAATCTGACTCAATACCGATCGCTTCGGACACTAACAAAGAGCTGAGTAGATCTGAAAAAAAGAAGTTAAAGAGAGAGCTAAAAAGATTAGAGAAAAAGATAAAAAAAGATAAAAAAGTAGCTGAAGCGAAAGCAAAAAGAGAGATAGAAAAAGCAGCTAAGCTAAAAAGTGACTCAATGAATTTGAATCTTACAGATTCCACTAAGATTGAGATACCACAAGATAGCATCCCCGCAGACTCCACAATAATTGCACCTATATCTGATGGTGTAGTTAAGGATTCTGTACAACATATTATTAAAGCGTATAATAATGTACGGATATACAGGAGCGATTTCCAAGCAGTTTGCGACTCTATGGTTGGACTATCGAGTGACTCTACCCTACACCTATATATTAAGCCCATACTGTGGAATGAGGCTAACCAGATTACATCTACTAAGATAGATATATACACACGGAATCAAATCATGGATAAGGCTATATTTACGGGTGAGCCAATTATGGCATCTAAAGTTGGAGCCGGCTATTACAACCAGATTAAGGGTAAGATTATAGAGACAATTATGGTTGAAAATAAGATAAAATATATCGATGTTATTGGTAATGGTCAAACGTACTACTATATGCAGGACGACAAAGACCAAAGTATAAAAGGTTTTATGGTAGTCGAGTCTGCAAATATCACGTTTGCCATGGACAGTAACGCCATAGAAACTATAAATTATAAAGTAAATCCCGTATATCAACTATATCCGATGGATAAAATTCCTTTAACGCAGGAGATTATTCTTCCAGGGTTTAAGTGGGAAGAGGCGAGGCGTCCTATGAACAAAAAGTCTGTATTCAATAGAGTAATTAGACCTACAAGGAGAGTCGAGTATGAAGCCAAACCAATACCTCTTTTCAATATCACGAAGAGTATCATTGAAAACAAGGATAAGATGATTCTAGATGGTGTGTGGATAGAACGAAATGAGACAATCACAAATAGTACGCTACAAGGGCTGTAAATAGCTCTTATACTCCATACAACAACTATACCTCAATAAAAAAGCCCTGTTTATCTATTATATTTATAATATCTAAACATTTTAATCAAAGGTAGCTACTAAAAAGTATTATAGGTTAATCCACATATAATAAATAGGTACAGGACGCAACGCAAAATGGTGTGATATAAAGTCATACGCCTAGCAAACCATTACATCAACACATTAGCTATAAAATAAATAGTGCCGTATTAAAAGTTTAATACGGCACTATCATTTATATATAATATCTGTATTCTATGTAATAAGAGAATTCAAGCACAACCATGTATAGGTAATGTGAGCCATCGCTACATAATTACACACCTGAAAATTAGCTCTTAGCAACTAAATAGAGGTCAATTATCTTTTACTTCTAATTTTAATTCTTCTTGTCAACAGAATATGCATTGTAGTCCAGATAAACACATCAATTAACAAGATTATATTAATATTTAAATACTTACTCGTAATAACGTTGAAGATTGTAAATAGTGCTGAAATAGAAATTATAAGAATCATTACAACATGATGAGATAGTCCCAAAGCGATGAATTTATGGTGTATATGATTATTATCTGGAAGGAATAGAGGTTTATGCTCTTTATATCTACGCAACACAACTCTCACAACATCAAAACAAGGTATTATAAGGGGTGAAAATGCCGCTACAACATAGAAAGAAGTACCTTTACCTCCATCTAAAATAGTATTGTTTCTAAATAGCTCTATTGCAAGCGTGGCTAAAAGGAGTCCAATCATCAAAGCACCACCATCGCCCATAAATATTTTATATTTTTTACCTTCGATTCCAAAGACATTATAGAAGAAAAAAGGTAGTAGTGTACCTAAAGCTACAACAGACAATATAGCATTAATGACATCCCCTTTCATAATGAAAAGCACTCCAAATATAGCAAATGCAACACTACAAAGTCCTGAAGCTAGTCCATCAATACCATCTATTAGGTTAACAGCATTAATTACAAAAACTAATATAAATATAGTGAATGGTACACCAATCCAAATAGGGAGATAGTATAATCCAAATAACCCGTAAAAGTTATCGATATAGTTCCCTGACATAACGATAATTACTGAGACTAATATTTGAAATATAAATTTCTTGTAGTATCTAACCTCTATTATATCATCAGTTACGCCAACAAAATATATTAACATTGCGGATGTTAATGTGAGAATAAAAGATGGTGTAATATACTCTAACAGAGAGTGGTCATAGAGTGAAAACATTGAAATCGGGAGTGTTGCCGACAAAAATATAGCAGGAAGGAAAGCGACTCCCCCTAGCCTAGAACAGATTCCAACATGACGTTTACGATCATTTGGCATATCCAACAAATTTTTCTTTATTGACACATACAATACTCCAGGTATTGCATAAGATGCAATCACAACACTAATAATAAAAGATATTATACACAATATTTGAATTAAGCTCATTGAATTATTTTTTAATAATTAATATCACAGTGGCAACAAATTTACGCCTTTTGCAAATATAATCATTATAAAAGAAGAAACAAGCGAATGTGTTTATAATAACATTGTATTTTTCAAAAAATTTATTATTAGTAGTAGTATTGGGATTATTTGTCAGATGAGATTACACTTTTGATATTATCTAGCTCTACCAGTTTATTAACAATAGCATATATTGTAAGTCCTGAAGAGCTATGTATTTCGAGTTTATTTGAGATGTTTCGTCTGTGAGTCATTACCGTATGAGTGGATAGGCAGAGCTGGTCTGCAATCTGTTTATTAGTCAACCCCTTAACTATACATACAACGATCTCTTTCTCTCGAACACTCAGCCCCTGCTTTTCAATACTCTTATCACTACTAGATATAACTCCAACTAACTTCTCTTTCACAACTTCAGCACTACTATAAATAGACAATACGTCATCATACTGCTTAGTTATTGCCTCATCAAGCAGAGTATATTGGAGTGCTATAATTTTAATAGCACCACCAACTTTAGAGCGTAACATATCAAGAGAAAACAGTCCCAAATAGGATGGGTTTACAATTAATATATCAGGCATATATCGACTAATCTGCGCCATTAGAGTTGTAACATCACTTATTTCAGCTATATCAATATTTGATATACCTTTCAGCACTGATATCACACCATTTCTAATTATAGGCGAAGGTTCGGCAATAAAAACATGTACTCTTTGTCCCATTTTAATCTATTTTTTTTAATCTCTCTAACTCTTTAATCGCGGGTATAAAAAGAGCATTTTCGACCCTATTATGAGATTCTAAATCCTTAGCACACGAGAAAATATCGAACAAAACACTATTCAACTCATTACTGCTACTATTAGGGTAATATTTTATTATAATATCCTTTAATTCAGAGAGTTTACACTCTACATCATCATGTCTTTTACTGAATATTTCAATATTATATTTATTTGACACATTAGTATCTATCAACGACTCAACATATTTAAAAACCTTTCGCTCCTCATACGTTATATGTCTATTTACCTCATATACATACTCATCATAATATTTTATTATAACAAGATTAACATCATTTTTATTATCGCCCAATGCATTGACTAGCTCTTGGCGAATTAGTGGCAATCGGAATTCAACAAAATATTTATGTGAATTGCAAAGGTATTTTATTAGTGCAGGAATTGAGATCTCTGCGTCTATTATTTTTGGTATCTTCTCCGAGTCATCGATCAATAGGTTCACTACTGCCAAAAAAGTTTTAACATCAACATTATTACTCTTGCACACCTCGCCGATAGATTGCTCCCCGAAGCCGAGTGACATTCCAAACCTACTTAAAACTAGTAGCATTGGGTAGTTATCACATATTAAATCGCCCATGCGATCTTGGCTCTCATATTTCACTATTTTATACATATAATCTACGGTTTTATCTCTATTCAACGTTTATAAAGTTTTATTTATTATTGCAAATATAATTAAACAATTTTAAATAATAAATATAACGAGTTACGTTTTAAATAAATAATAAGACTCCAATTAGTGGCTTATCTAAATGGAGTCTTATCACATTGCATATATTTTGTTTATGGTTTCTCTAAAATAGTTGCGACTATATCGCCTTGTTTTTCTTGTACAAATATAGGGCAAACTACTATCCGATACAACTCCCATATATAGGTATATTACAAACACAAACTACCTATTTATAGGTACAAACAGAGCCAAATTAGAGTTTTAGTCATATTTTTCACCTTAAACAAATTATTATCTACGAAAAAACTAATCTAATTTAGATCTAGATTTTAAGCTCCAAATTGTTATTGCGACCAAAATAAGTAGTCCAATAATAACTGGCATTGAGAATATTTCTCCTCCACTATTTCCATATGAGTGTAATCCTGACAAGTAGTAGTTAACACCAAAGTATGTCATTAACACACTAAGTATTGACCATACAGACTTTACATTGAACAACCAAATATTATTTAATTTTGGTATAAATCTCATATGCAAAACGCCTGTGTATACCATCATTGTAATCAATGCCCAAGTCTCTTTAGGGTCCCAGCCCCAATATCGACCCCAAGACTCATTTGCCCACACTGCGCCAAGAAATATACCTATACACATCAGTACCGTTCCAATTATCATCGACATCTCGTTAAGTGCTGTACATTTTTTGATTGTCTCAACAATGATACTCTTGTTACTCTCTTTTATGAAACCGCTTAGTATTAGGTTGAACATACCAATTAATGCACTTACAAAGAAGAATCCATAGCCCATCATAATAACTGCCACATGTAACATCAACCAGTATGATTGTAGTACTGGCACTAGTGGCGTTATATCTGGATTCATCCAATTTAGGGATGATACAAATAGGAGTACACCCGCAAGAATTGAAGATAAAGCTGTAACGATAGGAGCCTTGGTAGCTAAAAACAGTCCAATTGCAACAACACCCCACCCCATAAAAATCATTGTCTCATAAGAATTACTCCACGGCGGGTAGCTAGATATATACCAACGTAGTATAAAACCTAGTGTTTGTACTATGAATGCAGTTGCTATTACACTAATTAAGAGGTATTGTAGACTCTGAAACCTAGATGTACCCCTCAACAACTGGTAGAAACATATCGATAATAGAATAGCACCACAAATCAGATAAAACTTAAATACTCTACCAAATATATTCCACTTGTTATATTTAAGTTCTGCCTCAATTCTATTTTCAGATACCTCAACACTTAAATTCTTGACATCTTGATAAACCCTAACCATTCCTAACACCTCCGATGCACCACTCCAATCTCCAGACTCCATCCCTTCGTAGACCATTTCGCCATAACGCAGCATGATCTTAGATATGAAAAGTGAGTCCTGACCAACTAATTGTGATAAGTCATCTCCCGAGGATAGCCACTTAGTTTTAGAGCTATCTGGATGTGGAAATAGGGACAACATTTTCCCTTGTTGAATCTGATATATTATATTAACTACCTCATCAAGAGCTAGAATATCTTTATCAAATTTACTTCGCTCAGAAGGGGAGAGTGAGTATGCTTTTTCAACTCTACTCTGAATTACATACTCTCCATTACTATTGAACATATCATTATATGACAAATACTCCGTATCGCCTGCTACGACCAATTTACGAACCTCTTTGTTATCCACCATAACCATTGGTTGCTCCGCCCAATACTCTGGAAAAACAAACAAATTAAGGAGAATTTGATCCGAACTGTACCCTTTGTAACTACTATTGTGGTATATTTTTCTAACAATTTTAGAGCTCCAAGTATTTACAGGCTCTAACCTACCCTTTGGGTTCTGTACCAACAGCCCTCCAAACTCCCTAGCATGACTTGCCGGAACTGATGGTAAATTAGAGTTTGCATAGCTACTACTTGATATGAGTATCAGCAATGCTACAACACCAATTTTTTTAAACGATTTATTTAGTTGTCTAAATCTTGAATGTTTTTGAAACGGAGTTATAATAAATCCTAATACAAGTAGCAGGTAGCCAAAATAAGTCAACTGCATACCGGGAAAATCATAATTTACAGTCAACAGACTCCCCTTCTCATCGGGATCATAAGATGATTGGAAGAATCTATAATTACCAATATTCATCACCTGATTCATCTTGATTAGGTGGTTCGACTCCACGCCGTCATACTCCACTGTTACATGGCTTTCGTACGATGATGGAGAGTGTGACCCAGGGTATCTTGCCAATATAAAGTCATCTAACTTCACCTCGATAGGAAGATTTATCTGCGTTTTGTCTGCTAAGTAGACCACACTAGATGTTGCCCCCTCTCGGATATGCATAACCCCCTCTTTACTCCACAAATGCGTTACCATAGCCCCTAATAATATAACTACAAAACTAAGGTGAAACAGTAGAGCACCAAATTTACTCCATTTAAACAAACCTCTTTTATATATAATTGCGACAGCATTTACCACCATTATGAATTGCAACAGTATAAACCACACATTGTGATATACATAACCCCTAGAGAATTCGACTCCCATATCTCGCTCAATAAATGTTGCAACTGCTAGACTTATACAATAAACCGTAATCAGAGCTAACATTACAATCGGAGATGAAACTATTTTTTTTAACATATTATATTTTTTTATAAGAATCTATCCGCTCACTGCGACAACATAGAACATCTAAGCAGGGCAGTATCATAAAACTAAATAAAATTTCGAAGAGGTTTTATCGAAGTGCGAGCCTCGCAGACTTGCCCTCAAATAAAACCTCTCTGAAAACTTATGCTATCTTTACTTACTATCTATAACGTACTACTCCGTAAGAATTATACGAAATCCAACATTATAAACTTTTTGCCAAGGATAGAACGCCTTCCTACTGTACGATGTAGAGTATTTAGGTCTATCAGTCCAAGATCCACCACGAACAACTTTTCTATCAGAAACATGCTTCGATTTCAGAGGATATAGAGTATAATCTGATGTTGTCCACTCTGCAACATTACCATGCATATCTTTCAATCCCCAAATATTTGATTCATAACTACCAACATCCGTAGGTATCATCGCACCATCGTTAACAGTCGAAACCTTAGGCAAGTAGTCCCAATATGGACGTAGTGAACTATTCTTAGACATTGGCTGAGGATCAACTCCGATTACAGCCATATCAGATAGACTCTCATCTGCCATATTTTCGAATTTACCGAAATCAGCATTAGAGTTGCCATACCAAAAGTCACCATCACTTCCACCTCTACAAGCCCACTCCCACTCAGTTTCAGTTGGCAATGACACCTTCCAACCTAAACCAGAGACAGACTCCTCTAGCACACTACAATACTCCTGCGCCTCTTCAAAAGATACACGGATAACTGGTTGCTTAGGTTTATTTGCCCAGTAGCCAGCAGAGGTGTGATCTTTCCAGAACTGACCAATGATACGACTATCGTGCTCAGGAAATAGCGCACAATATTGCTCATTAGTAATCTCCGTCTCAGACATCCAAAACCCTTTTTCAACTTCAGTCTTAAATGCTGGAGCATTATCTCTCGCTCCATCGTTAGAACCCATTACAAACTTACCAGCAGGAACCCACACAAATGTTACAACAACACCTGGAGCAAACTCTACCTCTTTACGAATCTCTCCACTCTTTGCTTGTAACTCTTTCGCAGCATCTGCGCTCAATGGCCATGAAGATAGTTTAGTCCTTCTAGCTTTTATAGGCTTCGGAGCATCTGGCATAACAGCTTCAATTTCACCCTTAGAGTCAAGATATGTTGCGTAGTTCTTAACCTCTTCTCTCCAATCTACTCCCGCACCATTATTATACTTGTCAGCTAACTCAATACGACGGCTATACTGATCGAAGTTGTTATGCTTCGGAAGATTCAAGAATGCTCCATGATATGGGGCATTAAAGTCGATCCAATTATATATTGTTCTCCACTCTTTTTCTGTCAACTCAACACCATGATGTCCCGTTTTCAAGATTCGAACTAGCTCTGAGTTCGACGCATGATACTCATATGGCTTCAGAACATACATATCCGCTTCAGGTCCTTGACGATAAACGTAAGGCATCAGCTCTAGATAACTCTTACCCCAAGGTCTACCAAAGCGAGGGTACTTCTTATCAATACGAGCAGTGAAATTCACATCACTACCATCCTTATGACAAGCGATACAAGCACGATCTAGGATTGGTTGAATCTCCAAATCAAATGTAAATGAGCGTGCTCCACCCTCTGGAGCTTTAATTTTGTGTGGTTTACGTTGTGACGCAATCACACGCTTAGGGATTGGAATTTGGTTTTGATCCTCATGGCATCCAATACAAGAGACAGTCTCTCCTGGCATAGGTGTAAACCAACTACGCATCCACTGTACCGCTCTACCTTCACTATCAATAGGTTGAAGAGATATAGGAGTGTTTGCAGGTGCTGTAAATATTACAGATCCATCCTCCTCTACTGGCACAGTACCAAGAATACGTTTAATGTCCCAACCCGACTGAATACCCTGTGCATCATGGTCAGATGCTCCACGCATGTATGCATATTCGTAAGCTAAAATACGTAACTCTTTAACTGTTCCACGAGGGAGTCCCATAGAGCCCTCCCCAGCATAAATATCTTGAATAAATATAGTTGCCTCTTTATCCTCCAAGTTCACACGATCTGGAATAACTGGAGGTGTAGCTCTTTTTTCAACTAATAGAGGAGAGTTGAACCCTTCACCTTCAAACTCAGCGATACAAGTAAGGTTATCGAACACGTCAACAAGATATATACCCCAAAGCGATGTAGGAGTAAGTTTAGCCGATACTAAGAAGTACTTATCACTTATAGGGTAAGGGCGAATAAACTGCGGCCAAACACCATCTACAAGGTAGTCCTTAATCACAGGAACAACCTTTCGATTACGATATGGAAGCTCTTGCACAACACCTTCAGCCTCTTTACGAGATTTTGTAGGATCAAATATCATCAATCTACCCGATCTTGCAATACCGTGATGACCAGAGATCACACCCACAAACTTAGATGAATTTCCAGGAAGAGGCTTAATATCAAACGTACTATTAGGCCAAAATGAACCACTACCATACAGTGCTTTATTCTCTGTTCCATCGGGGTTCATGTGCATAACTATACGAGAGAAATAGTGTGTAAGATCAGTATACTCCCAACGAGTGTACATTACACGACCATTATTCATCACAACTGGATTCCAGTTATTATCTTGGTCAAAAGTAAGACGTCTGAAGCTACCATCTTTAGTATCATAAAGAGATAGGTTACCAACAGCATCAGATCCATTAACACAAGGTACTGCATTATAACCAGCCGTCGTAGCTGCAATAATACGTCCATCAGGGAGATAGTTAGGGTCACAGAACTCAACATCTGGCTCGTTCAATTTAATCTTTTGATTTAATCCCGATCCATCAACACCAACTTCATATATCTGCCAACGATTTTTGTCATCTAAAGAGGAGAAAATTAATTTGTCTGCATCCCAATGTATCTGAAGATCAGCAATATTAACATCTCTACTTGGCTCATATATAGTTCTAACTTTCACATCTCCACGAAGGTTACTCAACTCTGCAATCTCTGCATCAAATCCCGTACGGGCAGCAGAGTACATATTTGAATAGTTATTTGAAGCAGATCCAATACGTGGAGCCATGCCATTTCTAGCATTATCTCCCATCTTAAACCTACTAACAATAATTTTATCTACATCAAGTAGTGGGTTAGCAAGAATAATCTCTTTGCTAAGTTTTACCAACTCCTCGCCGCTCTTGATATACTCTGCACCACCACCTTCAATATTGCATTTAACTTCGTTAATTCCCTCTACAAGGAAGTCATACTTTGCTCTGTTTAAGTCGTAGTCAAAACCCTCTTCATACTTAACATCCTCTAAATATAGCAGTATAGAGCTTGTATTAATCCCAGCCAATTGCTCTTTTGTATTTTTAGATCTTACAGCTAAAGAGGCTAAATTTATATACTTCTCAAGACGTTTGTCTTCAGATAGCATATCATACTCTTTAATTTTCTTCTCATAAAAATCTTTGTTTTCAAAAGAGTTTATAACCTCTAAAACGACACTCTTTTCGATTGAGCCATCACTACTAGATAAAATATCAATCGGAGATTTTCCGATCATAGATGCAAAATCTAATATTTCGTCTCGATTTTGTGTAGTTAGTTTTGCAAGTAGATAATCTGCACTCAAACGTCCATCTTGAATCTTAAATATCACACTTGACGCATTTTTATCACCCACTAAATCACTGATTCCCACTTCAACTTCAAATCGCTTATACTTCTTATCAAGTTTATATGAAATTACACCATCAGAGTGTAGTACAAAACCTTTATCATAAACATTACCTCCGACTTGCAACTTCCCTTTACCAAAAGTTTCATTAAAAATCGGTGTTCCATAAGTCGCCTTAGAATATTTAGGTCTTAAATCTAGAAGACTCACTACACTACCATCGTTCTCTATAAGGCGAGGATTCCCATATATTGCATGATCCCATGATGTACCATCTGAAGTTGGATCAGAAATAAGCATTATATCATCAAGCTTTGAAACATCCATCACTAGTGTCTGAGGCTCTGTTTTGAAGCGCATCACACCACTAGAAACGGTCGGCTGCATATCAAATTTACCATCTCTCAGATCTTTTTTCACCTTAGCAAGAGACTCCTGCCATGATAAAGTACTCTTTGCATACAACTGGCTACCACCAACTTGCAATTGAACAAATCCGAATAAAAAGCAAATGGATATAATTCTCTTTATATTCATTTTTAATGTTTTTTATTATTATTTTTACTGTTTAGCTCTCTGCGACCACGCAGAGCTACCCACACTGGGGCAGCTCTATCAAATTATGTGATCGGTGGCTAAAAATTAAGGATAAAATCTATTTATTGCGTAACTCTTCAAATAGGTCGAATCCCATTTTTGGAGTGTATCCCTCATGCACGACAGCTCTAACAGCTTGAATCATTGCAATAGGTGCTACTGATTGAAACACATTACGCCCCATGTCTACACCACTAGCTCCATCGTTTATAGCTTTGTAACATAGTTCAAGCGCATCATACTCTTCGAGTTTTTTTCCACCCGCAATAACAATCGGTACTGGACAAGAGTTAACAACTTTTTCAAAACCTTCACAATAGTAAGTCTTAACGATATTAGCTCCATTTTCAGCACAGATACGAGATGCAGTAGCGAAATAGCGTGAATCACGAGCAAGGTCCGTACCAACCGCAGTAACGCCCATCGTAGGGATACCATATTTATACCCTGCGTCAGCTGTTCTCACTAGATTTTCGATTGTTTTTGCTTCATATTTACCTCCGATAGATACCATTACAGCCATAGCTGAAGCATTCAAACGAATAGCGTCACTAGGGTCAAGAATACACTCATTGTTTAGCTCTGTAAGGATTGAAGTTCCTGCCGAATAGCGCAGACAAATAGCCTTATTACTAGTTGAAGGTACTACTGAACGCAACGATCCACGAGTACACATCAAAGAGTCTGCATACTCAATAAGAGGTACAATGTTAAGGTCCAAACGCTCCAATCCAGAAGTTGGGCCCATAATGTATCCGTGATCGAAAGCTAACATTACTGTTCTTCCCGTCTTCACATTAAATATGCGAGAGATACGATCTTTCAATCCCCAATCGCAATTATCAAGACCCTTCAAAAAGAACCCACCATCTCTTTGAACTGGTACACCAATTCCGTAATCTTTATCTTTATTCTCTAATATTCCGTCTAAATCTGCCATCTCAATTTTTTTTTGTCGCAACATATAGCTTTAAGTTAATAAACTACCAACCATCTGTTGCACTAAGTTTTTAAAAGTTTAATCAAATTTCTTTGAAAAATGATTTTCGCTCCATTCGTATAATACGTTGGAGCTATATTTTATTTATTATAACCTTGAGCAAATGATTCAAAAATCAGTGCCCAAGATGTAGCGCCAGCATCAGGATAACCAATAGATCTCTCTCCTAAATTTCTAGCTCTACCAAAATTTGCTTTCATTTCAATCGTAGCCTCAACCCCTGCTTTCGCAGCATCAGCTCCCTCAGTCAAAATTACTTTTATATCAGAAGCACTTGAGTTTACAATCGCATCAACCGCAGGAATAAGAGCATCCATCATAGTTTTATCTCCTACTTTAGCCTTTGTCTGCTCCCTGACCCCTTCAAGTCCAGCAACAAACATACTTTTTACACCTGCAACGTCTAACTCTGCTCCTGTAACTCCCTCTCCCATACCTAAAAATAGTGCACCGAGAAGCGTACTTGTTGAACCACTAGTCTGCGTCATAACTTCCATTCCCATGTCAGTCAACATTGTTGGGAAATCTTCTCCTTTTTTTGACTCTGCACAGATAACAGTCATTGCCGAAACAATAGCTGTTCCGTGATCTCCGTCACCTGCAATAGCATCTAATTTTGAGAACTCATCCTCTCTAGCTTTTATATTGACAAGTGCCAAGTCAAGCATTGCTTTAAATTGCTCTATCGTTAAACTCATAACTATACAGTATATTTTTATTTTTTACCTACTACCGTCCAATATGGAGCGTTAGACATGTGATTTTTTAGATAGTCAACATGGTCATCATCCAATCCACCTAATATCATTTGAAAACCTGCCTGCTCTTGAACGGTCAATAACTCAGCAATCTTTCCGTATGCCAATTCAACACCAGCATCTGCTAAGAGTTGAGCCGCGCGACGGAACACAATATTTAACTCCATGTATGTTGTAGCACCTACCCCGTTAAGAATAAGCATAACTTTGTCACCCGCATTAGGTTTAAGTTTACGCAAAAGTAGAGATATCATCTTCTCAGCCGTATCATTTGCAGAGATTAACTCCTCTTGAGCACCACCGCCTTCGCCGTGTTGTCCCATACCAACCTCCATAATACCCTCTTCAAGAGTCGCAATCGTAGCGCCATTTTGAGGATGTGTACACCCTTTCATCGCCACCGCAAGTGTAGCAATACGGCAATTCATACGCTCCCCAATCTCATAAAGTTCGTCTATTGACTTTCCCTCTTCGGCCGCTGCACCCAACACCTTAAACAATGGAATACAACCTGCTAAACCTCTACGATCATCCGCTGAAGCCTCTAATCCTGCACTAATATCATCGTGTGTCTCTAGCATTTTCACTTTAATTCCCGCTTTAGCCGCTAGTTTACAAGCCATACGAGCACTCATTAAGTCTCCAGAGTGGTTAAGAACCACAAGTAGAATACCAGCCTCTCTTTTACATAGTTGTAGAGCTTGAAGTAGACGCTGAGCACCTGGAGCTGCAAATACATCTCCAACAACAGAACAATCTAACATGCCATCTCCAACAAATCCACTAAGAGCAGGCTCGTGTCCCGATCCACCAAGAGTTACGATAGCAACTTTATCGTCACTTTTCGCATTCACTCTAACAACAATATTCTCACCCTCCAATTTCACTTGCTCTGGATAAGCCATCACATACCCTTCAAGAAGCTCTTTTGTTATATCTTCAGTACTATTAATAAACTTAATCATATCTCTCCTAATTTATGTATTAAAAATAATTTACCCCCTTTATGCATCGTAACACTAGCCGCATAGGGTTGTTTTATAAAACTAAATTAAAACTCAGACTACTTCTTTGTGTAGCACATAATCTCGATAGGAATACCCTCCTCTTCGATAAATGCAATAGTTAGTTCATCAGATAGAGCCATTGGTTGAACCAATATCTTAGCTCCAGCAAGAGCCTCTTCAAGAGATTCAACCTCATAAGCTATATGTGCAACTTTTTGAATAAGTTCAGGCATACAAGAGCCCTCTTCAAAACGTAGGTACTCTATTCTATTTGGACTTTGGCTATAATCTGTTAGCCACACTTTTAAATCTTCAGCATAACTCTCGCCAGCTTGAGTTGTTGTTGTTGGAACTCCGAAATGATTTATCTTTCTCATAGTAGTCGTTTTTTTAGGTTAGTAAAAATTATAATATGTTTGAAAAATAGAGTAGTCAGACAAAGTAAATTATATCACATAAAAACTCGCTTTGTCTGGCTACAATTTGATACTAAAGGTCGTTTACCATACTAGATGTAAAGACAGCTTTTGGGTTTGTGAAACGCAAACCTGAACCATCATGGTAAGATGCCAGCTCCAAAACTACCGCTCCATTAGGGCCAGCCATCAAGAAGTGAGGAGTCTCAATCTCTTTAAGGTGTACTATCTCATTTACATTTTGAGAGATAAAAGATTTAGAAAGGATATGCCCTTTTTGAGACTCAGGTGTTGCAGGTGCATTAAGTGTCTCTTCTCCGATACCGAAGTTATAGCAAAATCCATTCTTAACTACCCATGACTCCATTTTAGCAGCAAATTCCGTTGGCATGTGTTTGTGCTCAACAATCATTTGGTTAGGAAGTAGAAAAATCTCATGTCCAAAATAGTTAGCTTTAGCATCATTTACCCAGAAAAATCCAGCCATTCCAACATTTTCAAAATCACCTAAATTAAAATCTGTGATCCATAAGTTCTCTTTAATGAAGTCTGTTAATTCGTATCCGTAGTGATTCAACATATCACCGTAAGCCTTATAAGCTACATCTGCTTGGAATACACCATCTTTGTAATAATCCTTGTTTGTATACTTTTTTGTATACGGAGTGTTCTGTGCCATAGTTGTTTTTGTTTGATTTTTAGGACATTCACCACAGCACTCTGCTGTCTGATTTTTTGGACATACGTTACCGCAACATCCTGCAAAAAGAGTAGAAGAAACTAGTAGTGATAGTACTACAATTGATTTAATGTTTTTCATAATTATTTTATTTAGTTAATTTAATTTAGCTACTTTTTATATGCGATTCCTTCGATTTCGACAAGAAGTTCATCTCGACAAACATCCCCTAATAGATAAGAAGCAGGTATCTCTCCATAGCTCTCCTGCATATACTCCACCGCACCATCTATATCGTACTCATGCTTTAGGTATACTCTAAGCATATTTAATTTCAGAGGTTGAGACACCCTAATATCACTATTTTTCAATGTGCGCTCACAAATCAGATTCTCTACGTTTACCATAGTTGCCTTGATCTGCCTATCGAAGCTCACCCCCACAAGGCTCTCCTCTCCGATTATAGCTGCCGTACCCGATATATACACTTTATTCTCATTTAATGTAGATACCGATTTAGCTCTCTCGAATTTTGGAGTTGTTTTGCAACTCTCGTCACCAATTAAAACCCCTTTGGAGTATGCGTGTGCAGCTACTTGAAGATCATTATCTATTTTTCTGATCTGCACTTCGTTGTCTTTAACAACAACCGCATCCAAATCTATAACAATCCCACCAAACTGTGTTCCTATCCCCGTGGCAGCAGGATAGCCATCCATCCAACTCTGAGCACAATAGTGTTCACTTCTCACATCATTAAAGCTCTGATAGTGTTGATGTCCATCTTCAACAGCTACAATTCTCTCTATATAGTTCCACTGTCGCACGACATTACTAAATGTAAAACCTTCACAGTTAAATATACTCTCTATCTGTTTGAAAGCGCTCTCACTTTGGCTGAGAATTGAGTCATTAACATCTCCACAAACTCCAGAAATAATAAGTTCCTTTGCAAGTTCAGACTCTAAAACAATATAACCTGATTTATGTGTAATCACACAATCACTGACGCTCTGCACCTCCAAAGTGACAGAACAATCGAGAGGTTTTTGCGAAATGACGCTCCATGTTGGTATATTACCACTAAATTGGTCACAAATAACACTCTGAATTATATCTTTTTTTGTGCTGTAATCACTACTACAATTGGCATCTATAAAGAAACACAATCTCACACAATTATACACCAACCCACTTACAACTTGACAAATAGCCTCTTTGAAGTCACCTTCACTACTTTTACGTATTGTATACTCAATCGTCTGCATATTTTATAATGATTTTACATATTCAACAAGTGCATCTAAATCTTTTTTTGAAATCTTTTTTGTTACTCCATGCTTCTCAACATCAAATACATCATGTAGTGTATATGCACGACCATTAAATAGGTACGGAGCCGTTCTCCACACTTCAATTAATGTTGGAGTATCCCAACCCTCTTCAAACTCTACATTCTCACCAATTCTATGTCTTTTTAGATCTGTGAAATATGGACCTGAATGGCAATGGTCACATTTATGTTTTTCGAAAACCTCTCTACCATAAGTAGCTTTTTCAGACAACTTACCATCTACTAGTGCGGGACTTGCAACTGGTTTTAGTGATATTATATAAGCATCAATAAACTTTGCTTGTTCTTCCGAAATTTCATGAAACTGAATAAATTTAAATCCTGCTCTATTAGCTACATATCCACTAGCTCTTATTCCCGTAATCATAGATGGAGGAGTTGCAATAGATAACAGTAGACTCTTACAATTTTTAGAGTTTCCGACGCCATCGTTCATTAAATCCCAATTCAAACCATCTGTACGTCCATCTCCAGGGTGACAACCGTTACATGATTGCCAATTTTGGAAACAGTAACTAGCATCGTTAAACATCTTTTCACCTATCTGCTCTGCACTCTCCGTTCTCTGTGGATTCAGTGCTACACTTTTAAGCTCTTGTGCATCTACATTATAAAAATTCAAATGGTCAGAAAAATATGTCGGGGCAATGATAACACCATCCTTAACAATAAAATTTCTTGGACCATTACCTTCTAGTTTAATTCTGTTACGAATACCATACAAGAAGTGCAAATCGTAATTCAACGTAGTTTTATCTTTGTACGCCTCATACTTTTTCATAAAATCTGCATAGGCAATAATACTAATTTCATGGACACCTGAGTGGCTAACATATAAATTTTCATCATCGCACACTACTCCCCAAGTTCCCGCAGCACCTCTCTCTGCCTCATCTACAAGAACTGAGCCTTCAAACAACAGACTCTCCGTATTAACGATACTTAGAGCACTAGTATTCATCCACCCCTGCTGAAGCTGCGATGTCGGAACAGTGTAACGCCCTAGATTGTGCGATATAAATAGATACTTTCCATCAGGTGACAGTGCTGCCCCTCTGAGGGCATTACTACCATTTTCGAGCTTTATATCTTTTATTTTCTTGAAGGTATCTCTGTCGATAACAGATATTTCACATCCCACATAGTCTAGGTCTGCACGCTGAGCAGGAAGGAAATTCAAAACAAATATATATTTCCCACACTTGCTAATAATAATATCAGCAGGCTCTCTAAGCACTTCGACACTACGTTTAACCTGCTTAGATTTAACATCATATTCCGTCACAGCATGATTAAACTTATTACATATATATATTGTAGAGCCATCGTTTGAAATCACAGGAGATATTACTCCACTATGAGATGGCAAAATAACCTCTTCTATTTTATCGCTCTGTTTTAAGTCAACAATAACAATCGAACTATTATCATCAAAACACGTTACATAAGCTACATTATCGTGAACAACCACACCCGTAGGGGAACTTGGGATAGTCCAACTTTGAATAATTGTTCCATCAGCAGCGACCTCTTTTATAGAGTTCGTCCCCAAACTAGAGATAACAACATTATCTCCGTGTCGCTGAACATCTGATATAAACCATGGATCACTAGCATAAACCTCTACAATAGAGAGCGAAAATACTACACTAATCAAAATAGGTATTAGTCGTTTCATTTTAAAATAGTTTAAGGTTATATAATTATTTTAGTAGTTTAAAGCCTAATTTTTCTGAAATTTGATCTGCACATCTCTTTATTTTATCCCCCACAGTATCGAAGTTTTCCAGTGGTAATCTACCTTTTGGTGCTGTAATCCACACGCAAGCGATAGCATCTCCATATTGGTTATAGATAGGTGCTCCGATACAGTACACCCCGATTATCTCCTCTTCAATATCCACACCATATCCGATATTTTTTGTTTTCACCAATTCGTCACGAAACTGCTCTGCATCTGTGATTGTATTCTCATTGAACTGAATAAAATCAATTCTCTGCACTAACTCCTCTCTTTTCACCTCAGAGTGGGCTGCCAGCAAGACCTTTCCAGGAGCTGAAGCGTGCAGATGTATAGAAGTCCCACTTTTAAGACTGAATGTAAATGCATGAGAGCCCAGAATTTGCTCCAGCAACACAACTTTATCTCCAATAAGTACGCCCAACATTACGGACTCCATCACCTCATCTCTCAAGCGAGTCATTGGTTCAATTGCCCGCTCAACAATATTCTCTTCACCTAGAGCAGATATTCCTAATTTAAAAAGTTTACGTGATATAAAAAAATGGTTACTATCCTCATTCTTACCAATATACCCCATATCCAAAAGAGTAGTAACAACCCTAAACACAGTGGTTTTAGATAGTTGTAACCCATCAACGAGCTCCTGAAGCGTAAGACCGTTGTGGTACTTAGCCAGAAACTCTAGCAGCTCCATGCTCTTCACGAGCATTGGCACTATATATGAATTTGAACCCTCTTGTTTCATTATATTGGAAGTTTAATAATTTGGTTTCAAATACGAAACTAAATTCCATACATCTCATGCAATATACGTATTTAAATTAAATTATCAAAACTTAACCTCAAAAAAAACAATCTCCAACATTTAAGCTAGTAACCTGAATTAACCCCATAAAAAAAAACATAAATTTCAAATTAATTTGAAATTTATGTTTTTTACAGATATTTACATCTATATCAAATCTTATTTTGTAGATTTATCAGACTCTTAAAAAGAGCTTTTTCTTATACAATACATATAGGATAATGAACAAAATTGTCAAGTTACCTACTGCAATAAAAGCAGAATAAAACTCACCTAGATACTGCTCTGTACCCCCAAATATTTGCGTTACGATACAACTAAAATTCACAACACAGCTTAGCACATAAGCCAAAATCGAGTTCATACCAAATATCTTCAGCCAGTTCAAATACTTTCTGCATCCACGCACATCAACAACATAGTAGAACACTGCCATCAATATAAATGAGTATCCACTAGCTAGCAAAGTCATTGAGCTAGAAAAAATTGGTTTATTAATAGGAATCCAAATACCTAGTATATTTCCAGTCAAAATCAACGCAGCACCTATTGACAATAGGAGTACCGATTTTTTTTGGGCACTATTTTTTGCTTTTAGTATTTGCCCTGCAAAAGATCCAGACAGCACCATAACAACAAAATTAATACTACTCAATATCCATGTATAATAGTATCCTTCATAGAAAACAACACCATCACTACCCATATGCGCTCCATCTCGGAAACGACCTAACACAGTACGATCAACCCACTCTGCCAAATTTCCTGTTTGCGAATAGTCTCCGCCGCCATAACCTCCAATAGATACAAACTCCATCAACCCCCAATATACGAGTAGCGATACTATTGCAAATATTATTTGAGTACGTAATGAGCAGTTAATAAAGAGAATAGCAGAGACTAAGTAACCAACAGCAATAGCTTGTAGCGTATTAGTGAAGAGGTAAATAGTATCAATATTTAAGCTCAGTAATCCTCCTTGGCAAATCATTCCCAATATCCAAAGGAGAATAAAACGTTTAAATATGCGCTTATACACGCTCCACTTGTCAGCAGTTTTATTTTGTCTATACTTACTCAAAGCAAATGGAATTGTAATACCAGACATAAACATAAATAGCGGCATCACCATATCCCAAGGGCTAAAACCCTCCCACGCTTCGTGTACAAAACAACTCCTCACAAATGAGCTAAACAGATCTGAATCTACAGCTGCATACAACGACCATAGAAAAGGAGCTAAGATAACTAGACAAAACAGATCGAATCCTCGTAAAATATCGAGTGATTCTAACCTTTGGTTACTCTCTTTCTTCATTTCAAAATAATTATAAATTACTTGTAAATTTAGCTTTTATCTCTTTCAAAACTATCTCTGCTTCGGCGTTTTTTTCAGAGAGCTCTACTTTAGACCTTGAAGAGGATCTATGACCTAGTTCAAAGTATAAAATACGGATACCGTCTCTGTCTGAATATACATCAACACCGAAATAATCACGTTCAAAAAATAGTGTCGTACGATCTTCACCTACAAATTGATATCTTTCATCTAAGAACAGATTTAAATCCGAAGATGAAACCTTACGAGGATCTACTGTTACCCCAGCCGCTTCGAGTTTATTATATTTGAACATATATGTGTAATCATCCACATCTCTATCATAAAACCATAAAGACGTAGGAGTCTCCTCTATCAATTCTCTCCACTCCTCATTCAGTATATAGCCTTTAGATCTTCCGAATGCCAGTATAGGCTCTTGATAGAGAGTAATTATAGGGTCTACAATAACCGTACACACAAGCTCATCATTACCAATAAATGCTGAGATATAAGCCTCACCAACGTGGTTTGCTCTCACCATACCATCTCGATCTACTGTTGCGACAAATTCATTGCTAGATCTCCATCTCACCATATCGCTGTAATCAAGATTTTCAATTCTCAAACGAGCGCTCTCTTCAAACTCCATATCTAGTAAATTTGTATTGAGCGTATAGTAATCTCCTTCACAAGATGTCAGAAACCCTGCTATCAATAGCATGAATATAGATAATATTTTTTTCATAGGTTTTACAATTAAATTAAACAGTGATTTAACTTCAAATGTGTCATACGTACTAGTGCTACACAACTAACACATGGTAATTATATAAAATCAAGCATATATCAAATATAATTTACTATCGAAGAGCAAGATAGTAAATTTAAAATAGAAAACCCTCTTCTTTAACTCTATTTTTCATAACTAATATCTCCTCCCATACACTTTCGTCAAAAGTTGTACCGATAACCTCAATAACTTTACCTGCGGCAATAGCGCCAAGCGTACCACACTCTCTAAGAGTTAGCCCCTCACAAAGTCCAGCAAGGAATCCTGCTGCATAGTAATCACCTGCACCAGTAGTGTCCACTCTTTTAGCAGCCTCTAAAATTCCAACGTGCAACTTATCGTCACCACATTTAATGTAAGCCCCGCCTAATCCGACCTTCACAACTGTAATTTCGCACATTGCAGAGATCAACTCTAAACCAGCTTCGGGATCACTCTCTCCAGTGAATGCTTTTGTTTCATCTTCGTTTGCGAATAGAATATCTACATAATCATGCACTAACATCTGTAAAAACTCCAAATTCTCCTCTACGACATTAAAGCTAGCCAAGTCGATAGATATTTTCAAGCCACACTTTTTAGCGAGTTTTGCAGTTTGCAGAATAAGGTTGTGATCTTGCACTAAATACCCTTCAATATGTATATAGTCGTATCCTTTAAAGAACTCAGCCGTAACTTCAGCTCCACTCATCTCGATTGCAGCACCTAGATATGTAACCATTGTTCTCTCTCCATCCTTAGACACAAGAGAGAGGCATCTTCCCGATGGATTTACTCCACGCAGGATAAAAGGCTCAACATTCAACTCAGTTAATGCTCCATGAAACTTGTCGCCCATATTATCGTTTCCGACCTTACCAATAAATCCGACACTAGAACCAAACTTAGCCATTGCACGAATTGTGTTACCCACTGACCCTCCTAATGAGAATGTTTTTTCGCAGTTACTAACTGAATCAGAGATTTTATCTTGCATCGTATCATCAACGAGTGACATACTTCCACGTTTAAGGTCAAATTTATCTAATACTGCATCAGACTCCAAGCTCACGAGAACATCCATCAATGCGTTACCTATACCAATTACTTTTTTCATATATTATTCTTATTACAGTTCCCTTCTATCATGCAGAGAACATGTTACTATTTAAGTGGAGAATCTGGCTCTTTTGCCATATGGTTAAAAAACATTTTATCGAGAAACTTTGGGGCAAACTTTTTGATAAACGTAGTTGCACGACCATTAAAGTCCATCAACACAGTACGTTTTTCGGATGCTATACCCTTTAAAATCCTCAGTGCTGCCTCTTCAGAGCTCATCATTTTATCCTCTGCACGAGGTGATTCACCTTGACTAGATCCATCTGCAGTAAGTGCAGAAAATCGCACATTAGACGCTGTAAATCCGGGGCAAGCGATCATAACGTGAAGACCTTTCTTCATATTTTCGATTCTAATAGTCTCCAAGAATCCCGTCATAGCATATTTAGATGCCGAATACCCCGTTCTTGCGGGTAGTCCGTGAATACCTGCAACGGACGACACCCCCACTAGTGACCCTTTAGATCTCTGCAAATAAGGGAGGGCATATTTTGTACAGTATACCGTACCCCAGAAATTCACATCCATCAATTTGTGTAGTACAGATAGATCGACATCATCAAATATTGCTCTCATAGAGATCCCAGCGTTACATATCAGCACATCAACTCCACCAAATTTGGTAACAGCCAGCTCAACCAACCCCTTACAATCGCTCTCCACACTCACATCCGTAGCAATATATGCCACACGCTCTTCCTTTCGGTCAATACTATGTGCAATATTCTTCAATTTATCCTCGCTACGTGCACCCATAACAACGTTAGCACCTCTATCGAATAGTACTCTAACCAACGCCTCCCCGATACCCGACGAAGCTCCAGTGACAATCACTGTTTTATCTTTATAGTTCATATTAAAAATTAAATTTGCAATAATCCATAACTTCTCATAACATCCCACTTTTTAGAGTGATATAGAGTTGAGAATGGCTCTTGCGAGAACTCTTCGTACAACTCTTTAGCCTCTGTAAATGTCATTTTACGATTTAAATCGCTACACAAAGGTAGTAATTTAACAAGGAACTCTCTATCTTCATCTGCAAACTTCAAGTTTTTAGTTGAAGATGCAGTATACAGAACTAGCTCCCCATCGACCACATTAAAATCTGCTCCGATCCAAACAATCCTAGCCGCCGCATTAAATATCCTACACGCATCAGGCATTATTAGTGCATCCGTAATTACAGTTGGCTCGACAGTTGTTTTCGGGGCTTTACCCTCAATCCACTTATGAGGAGCTCTGTCCAACCCTTCGCCAACCATATAGTGAGCCAGAGAGAGTCTCAAACCTTCGCCTACCGCACTAACATTATAACCTCTATTCTCTACAAAATGGACTTCATTATTAGCAAAACAATTTACGTGGCTATTTTTTCTCGCCACTCCATATTTTTCAGGTTCTTTACCCGATGGACTATGTATTGTCATTGCGTATCTGTGCCAAAATGCAGATGCTATTAGCTCCGCTTGAAACATCTGTCTTACGACTTCTAGCGAATCGACACTCTCTTGAAGTGTCTGTGTTGGCAATCCGTACATAAGATATGTATGAACCATGATACCACTATAATATAAGTTTCTCATCGTGATAACAGCCTGTTCAATTGTCACCCCTTTATCAATCAGCTTCAGCAATCTATCAGCCGCAACCTCCAGACCCCCAGAGACTGCGATACACCCTGCGGCAGCCATCAAATAGCACAGATCACCCGTATAAGAGGCTTCAAATCGTATATTTGTCCACCAAGAGAAGCTTAATCCTCTACGGAGAATCTCTAGTGAAATCTCTTTAAGTAACTTTGGTGGTGCAGCCTCGTCAACAAAGTGAAACCCTGTCGAACCTGTCTGCTTTGCGATACTCTCCATCCAATCCACAATCTGAACGGCAGAAACAGCATCATAACACTTAATATAATCTAGTGATGTATCACAAAATGCGCACTTCGCCCAGTAGCAACCGTGCGCCAACATAATTTTATTCCATCGTCCATCTCCCCAAAGTCGGTGCATTGGGTTAGTAACCTCACACAGTGAGAAGTATTTACCAAACGGCAAAGAGCTAAAATCTGGACACCCTCTATCTAGGTGTGATATTTTTTCGTAGTTATCAAAATAGCCTTTAGCAGTATATGTTCTAATCAACTCACCACCATCTACAATACGCTTCAGTGAGAGTTCTCCGTCATCCAAGACAACATAATCAACACACTTAAAGATGCCCTTATCGCTCATCTGACGCAACTCGGTAGATGGATAACCTCCGCCAATTATAATTTTAATATCTGCGTAGTTAGATTTTATGTACTGCGCACACCTCAATGTACTCAAAAAATTACCTGGGAATGGTATTGTAAAGGCTACAAATTGTGGATTATACTCTACTATTTGCGCTTGTAGTAGCGAGAGCATCTCAACCTCAATAATATTGAGTGGCTGCTCTAGCTCCTCTTCAAAATCTTTAAATGAAGGTATTGATATAGCTATCTTCTCAGCGTAGCGACCAATCTCAAAATGAGGGGTTACAACCTCTCTTATGTAGTCGCTCAAATCTTGCAAAAATAGTGTACATATATATTTAGCACAATCTATTGTCCCCATAGAGCCGTACATCAACTCAATATCTGCCATACTCTCGAAGCGGTAAGCCTGAGGAACAAAATCTGGCATAGAGATTAAGTTAGCCAACTGCAAATCACCTCCTTGTAAAAATTTAATCACAGAATCAACAACTGTGATATATCTACCTCTTAGGGCATACATTCGCTGAAAACTCTCATCATCACCCTCATACTCATCTGTAAATACTTCTTTCAGAAAAGATGAAGAGAATATTTTTGTCATCAATTCGATAGACAAATCATACTGCTCGGCCTCTACACCGTTGCGCTCCAAATACCCTTTCAGATATGCGGTTGCGGGATATGGTGTATTGGGTTGAATAAATGGAGGTGTTATTAGTAGTATTTTAGACATAATTCAAAAAAATAAGTTTATACGAACTGCCATAAGCAGAAAACAAAGATACTGTAAAGCAAACTAAAATCACGAAAAATTTGATCAAACTTTATAAAGTTTGTCGCCGAAGGCTGTTTATGGAAACTAGACTACGAACTGCCCTACGCGGGCGGCGCTGCGTGATCGCAGTCAACTTTGATAAACTAGACTTTGAACTGCCCTACGCGGGCAGCGCTGCGTGATCGCAGTCAACTGATTTTTATATTACTTCGATTGTTAAGCTGTCGTAGGCGAATTGGTGACCACATGGCAAATCACCCTCAATATCCGCATATCGACCCATATCATGTGATAAGTGGGTGTAGTATGTCCTCGGTGCTCCAACCTTATTCGCAACTGATATAGCTTGACTCAATGTAAAGTGCGACAAATGATCCTCTTTCCTCAGTGCGTTGATTACTAACACCTCAACACCTCTAAGTTTCTCGATCTCACTATCTGAAATATAATTAAAGTCTGTAAGGTAAGCAACTCCACCCAATCTATACCCAACAACATCCATTTTATAATGAAGTCCCATAATAGGAGTTACGTTAACCCCATCAATTAAGAAATCTTCTCCTTTACGAACTTCAATTAGATCCATTTGAGGAACACCCGAAAATATATACTCTGCAAATGCATAATCGAATTCAACTTTAACCCTATCCAAAGTCTGCTTTAGTCCATATACTTTCATGTGTCGATGCATAACGTAATTAAACGCTCTAACATCATCCAATCCACCCATATGATCTTTATGAGAGTGAGTGAGCAGAACAGCATCAACACTTTTTACACTCTCTCTCAACATTTGAGTTCTAAAATCGGGGCCCGTATCAATAACAACCCTCACTCCATCGCACTCAATCATAACAGAAGATCTCAATCTTTTATCACGACTATCAGAAGAGCTACACACATGACAATCGCAAGCAACCATTGGCACTCCTTGCGATGTTCCAGTTCCAAGAAATATTAACTTTGTCACTCTAATTATTTTTTAGTTTTCAAATTTTGTTTGACTTAATTACAAAAATATGTATGCCATACAAAGGTAAAAAAAATGCTATTTACAACAAGAGGCTGAACTCAAATATTGAGCCAGCCTCCTATGTTTTTTATATCAAATAATCTATTTTGTAACTCTCTCTAACCATTTAAGCATAGAGAACATTGTAATCATAGATACTAAACAAACCGTAACAAATAGCGTCCAAGTCAACCAAAGTGGCACAGACTCATAGAAAATCGCTCCAATAAATAGAAGTTGATTACCTACAGCCGTAGCACCTAACCAACAACCCTGCATTAAACCTTGCAAATGAGGTGGCGCAACTTTAGATACAAATGACATACCTAGAGGGCTAATAAACAACTCAGCAACAGTAAGAATAATATAAGTTACGATCAACAACCAAGGCGTTACACGCTCAGCAACTGGGAGAACTTTTATTACATTATCGATACCATCAATATTTTCAAAAAGAGTAGATCTTAGAGGAAGGTCAGCAACAACCGATCCGATAGCCATTACAGCGTAAGCAATAGCAGCGATACCCATACCAATTCCGATCTTCTTTGGAGTTGAAGGCTCAAGATTACGAGACCTCAACCATCCGAATAACGCCATTATAATTGGAGTCAAAAGAACAACAAATAGAGGGTTAATAGATTGGAATACCTCAGCACCTTCAATTGATGTAAAACCAAGATTAATACTTAACCCAGTAAGGTTAGTAAACTCCTTCGCAAACGAAGTAAGTGTAAGTATATTTTGGTGGAATGAGAACCAGAAGAAAATAACAACACCAAACACAGCAAACAGTGCATATAGACGTTGTTTCACCTCTTTAACACCCATCTGTAACTCCTCTTTAGTAAGTGCCGCAGCTTTATCATCACTAGAAGCGACAACAAGTTTCTCTTTACCAGGGAAATATTGTCTATTTATAACGAAAATCACAAGAGAAATAATCATTGCAACAATAGCACAAGCAAATGCATAGTGGAATCCCGTTGTAAATACGTTCAAATAGTCATTCGAGAATAGAGTAATATCTGAGTATCCTAAATTCGCAGCAAAGTCAGTAAGAGTACCAGCAGCATCTGGGCTGATACTTCCCGCTAGTTGACTGTGACATAGCGTTGGCATATCAGCATCATATACGAATCCCTCTTTTTGAACCCACCAGTTTCTTACGGCAACTGCAAATAGAGGAGCGAAGATAGCACCAAGGTTGATAAACATATAAAATAATGAAAAACCAGAGTCTCTCATTGCAGAGTACTCCTTATTGTCATACATCTTACCAACAATAGCTTGAAGATTACCTTTAAATAAACCATTACCAAATGCAATAACCAACAACCCAAAGCAAGTTAATGCGATGTATAAGGTACGATTAGCGTCAGGTACTGGTGTTTCAGTAGGAATTGAGATAAATACGTAACCAAGAGTCATTATAACGAGTCCCGTTAATATTGTACCTTTATAATTCCTTGTTTTATCAGCAATCATACCTCCAACAAGAGCTAAGATATAGATTAACGCATAAAAAGTTGAACAAATAATACCTGCCGTCACTCCGTCGAATCCAAATTTAGATTGTAGAAAAAGCAACAACACAGCCATCATAGTATAGAAGCCGAAACGCTCTCCCATGTTTGCCAGTGCCGCAGGAATTAATCCTTTAGGGTGTTTTTTAAACATAATTTTTTGTAATTTTATTTGTAATTAAGAATCTTCATCTTTGCAAATATAATAATTTTTTCACAAAATGTTTGTTTTTTTTATGTTTTTCACTAACTTTAGTGGATATTAACCTCTTTATATCAGAGGAGCAATGGTGCTTAAACTACCGTATAAATCGCTTTTAAGTTATGAAAAACACAGATCAAACTCTACAAATAATAGAACAAGATGAGTGGCTAAGACCATGTAGCGAAGAGCTCATATCCCGACACAATCAATATCTAAACTCTATACATACAATAGAGTCTGACTGTGGGAGTATTATACATTATGCCAATGGGCATAAATACTTTGGCTTTAATCGTGATGAAAAGCTTGAGGGATTATGGTACCGCGAGTGGCTACCTGGAGCTAAAGAGGTCTATCTATTTGGCGATTTCAATGGCTGGGACAGATACCAAACTCCCCTTGGAAAGGGTGCAGGTGGCGTGTGGTCTATATTCCTTTCTGACGAAAGGTACGGAGATAAGCTTGTTCATGAGTCACTAGTAAAAATCCTTGTCATTGGGGACAACGGCACACATGAACGCATCCCTGCTTATATTAAAAGAGTAGTTCAAGATGATACTACAAAAGATTTTACGGGACAACTATGGCTTCCTAAGAGCGAATTTAATTGGACTGACGATACGTTCAACATAGCGGCAATAAAAAACCCATTAATATATGAGTGTCATATCGGTATGGCACAAGAGGAGGCAAAAGTTGGTAGTTATAGCGAGTTTACTCTAAATATGCTACCAAAAATAAGAGATTTAGGTTATAATACAATACAAATAATGGCTATTTCAGAGCATCCGTACTACGGTAGCTTTGGATATCACGTATCTAATTTCTTCGCCCCATCCTCAAGATTCGGCACACCTGAAGATTTGAAAACTCTAATTAAGAGTGCACATCAAATGGGCATTGCGGTAATTATGGATGTTGTTCACGCCCACTATGTGAAGAACCTACAAGAGGGGTTAAATAGATTAGATGGCACGGATCATCACTATAGTCCACAGGGAGATAGCGGCTATCAGCCCTATTGGGACTCTATGCTTTTTGACTATGATAAAGATGACGTTGTGCATTTTCTTCTCTCAAACCTCAAATACTGGCTTGAAGAGTTCCATTTTGACGGATTCAGATTTGATGG
>CAMRBL010000009.1 GCA_947040435.1 uncultured Rikenellaceae bacterium | reverse complement strand
AACAACATAAGCTATAATTTATAACGTACAAGGGGTACTTCGTCGGGTGGTTACATAGTTATATAATAACCTAAAAGGTGCAGTCATCCAAATTGGATGACTGCACCTAAGCTTTTACGATCTAAAAAGTTTTATTGGAAAAAAATAAATTCTAATTAATCACATCTAGCACCCAACTTTCCAAACTATATTTTTCGTATACAGAATCATCGATTTCCTCATATTTAGAATCTAAAAATATATCTGAAATTATCGGATTATATCGATCTATAACTAAAATATTATTAGGATTATAAAAGTCATATCCTTTGATAGCAGCATTGGTTGTTATTAATTTTCGCTTAGCTCCAAGAACTTCAATTGATCTCATTGTTAATCCTGTTTGTTTTGGATGATTTACATCAACTACAATATCTGATTTTTTTAATAATTCTATTATATCATTTGTCGAAATAGACGTAAAATGGAAGTCTGACATGTTACAATTTTTCAAACCTAAATTTAAATACTTCATTTTAAAGTATAATAATCTACTCATAAAAAACATATAAAAATAGACTCCTCTACTATCACTCATTACTCGTTGTTTAATTTTATGAAGAACAGCATATCTGTCACTATGAATTGTTCCTACAAATAAAATATTTCTTGGAATATTCACTGTAATATCTGCTATCTCAGCATATTTTCCAGTATAAAATAAAGGTCTAAATTCCATACCGTATTTTTCACTATCACCTTTATCAAAAGAAAAGACTTTATCAAATTCTTTGATTTTAACAAAATCTGTTTTGAAATTATTAATTGAATCCCAAAGATATAAAACAAACCTTGCATTAGGGTGAGTAGATCGCAGTTTCTTAAGACTAGATATTGAAATAGATTCAGCTTTTATAATAAATATATAGTCATACATTTTATTTTTAGTTGAATCTATAATATTTCTATGGTAATTGTCAATTTTTGCTCTTAACAGTTTTGGATTTATTCTAATCAATGCTTTAACGAATACAGAGTTTGCAGGACGCTCGTCAAAGTAATCCACTTCAGCCCCAAGATCTTTTAGTGAATTACAAATACTCTCACTATAACCGAAGAAAGATGCTGATAGGAACAGAATCTTTTTACCTTGTAGTTCCATTATTTATATAATCCTTTACATTTTAACTCCTGAATACTCTGCTCGTACTTATCTTCTTGAATCTGCTGCTCATTAACCCAAGATGTAAATCTACCAATTCCATCGGAAAAACTCCATTTTGGGTTAAACCCAAGTAATTTTTTTGCTTTTGTTATATCTGCAAAATTATGACGGATATCACCTATACGATAGTTTCCACTAACAGTCACTGCAACTTTGATACCATATTTTTCAATTAAGGTATTAGCTACAGTTAGTACATCTGTAGCACAACCTGTACCCACATTAAATACCTCTCCATTTGCCTCACTTTTTTCTAAACCTAATATTGTAGCATCAACAACATCATCTATATAGATAAAATCACGAGTCTCTTTACCATCTTCAAAAATCGTTATATCATTTCCATTTTTTATACGAGTTGAAAAAATGGAAAGAATACCCGTATAGGGATTACTAAGTGACTGACCAGGTCCATAAACATTCTGATAACGGTAAGCAACAGGAGCAATACCTATTGTTGGACAAACACACATAACGAGCTGTTCTTGAACCTGTTTTGTTATACCATATACACTAGTTGGGTGGATTTTAGAATCCTCTGTAGTGCCAACCAACTCTAATGGCTCCTTACAACCATCATATTTACATTCAAAATCACCTTTACTCATATCATCATTTGTACGAGAAAGAGGATACACATCACCCTTTTCACTACTCAAATAACGACCTTCTCCATATATTGCACGAGATGATGCAACAATCACTTTCTTTATATTATGTTTGGTATTGGTAAGTATATCAAGCATAAGAGACGTTGCTCCAATATTTACATCAGTATATTTATGGACCTCATACATAGACTGACCTGTCCCTGTCTCAGCTGCAAGGTGTATAATGGCATCTTGACCTTCAATTGCACGCTCAAAATCTGTACGAGAAGTTACAGTTCCTTGCACAAAATTAACCTTGTCTTTTATGCTAATGAATAAAGGTGATGTTAGAGCAGGATTCTCACCGTGAATCTGTGGACTTAAATTGTCCAAAACTGTAACAGTATATCCTTTATCAATTAGCTTTATTGCTATGTTTGAGCCTATAAAACCAGCTCCTCCTGTAATTAATATATTTTTCACTTATAATTAAATTTTTTCCCACATATGGGTGTTTGTATTGTATTCTTTTATAACTTTTGCCGGTTGTCCGACTGCAATGGTATATGGCGGAATATTCTTCGAGACAACAGAGTTTGCTCCTATTACAGCTCCTTTCCCAATTGTTACACCTGGAAGAATAACAACATGTTCTCCTATCCAAACATTATCAGCGATAGTTACGGGAGCTGAAGTATAATCCCTGTTGGCAGGGGGGATATCTGGGTGAGAATCCTTCTTTAGACCTTTATAACATCCATGACTATTATCAGATATATATACATGACTCGCTATAAGGACATTATTCCCTATTGAGACACATTGCATAGAGCATATATGTACATAATCATTTATCTGTATATTATTACCGAAATGTAGAATAACAGCGGCATCTTTTGAAAAAGCTTCGATTCTACATCCACATCCAGTGGTAAGACTTTTACCAAGATTTATAAATTTACGACCACGAATATCAAACGGAAAACGAATCAAACGGGCTCTACGTTCAATTAATTTTGTACGAATGAGCCATATACCTAATTCTAGCTTTTGCCAAAAAGTATATTTATTATTTATTTCCATATCATTGCACTATCTTTTTTGTAACTAACCACAATAATAATACTCGGTAGCGTAACTGACGATATAATGAAAGATGCTTATTTTTTGAAGTTAATGATGTGTTATTACTATGTCGTCTAAAATAAATTCCTTTAAAATTAGCAAATACTACCCTTCCTTTAATGTCCACAAGTGAGGCAATCCAGCCCTCATGATAAACAGGCAAGTTACGTGGAATTGGTAATACGTATAATAATACATCACGCTTAAATGCAACACAAGCTCCAAGGTAACTATTTTTTATTAAATTCTTAAAAAAACCCCTTCGTGAGCCTTGATCAATAAAAAATGATTGGCAAGTAGGGTTTAACTTGTCATCGGTAACTATGCAATCTGTTACGACCAAATCAGCAGTTTGCAATATTTCAACACACTTAGATATCTTACCATTTATCCATACATCGTCTTGGTCAGACAAAAAAATATAATCTCCTTTTGCTTGCTTTAAAGCATTTTCAAAATTTCCAACAACTCCATGCCATATCTCATTTTTATGAATTTTAATACGCGTATCATTATAGTTTTGTAGTATTTCTACTGTTGTATCTGAAGAGCCATCATCAGATACAATAAGCTCATCGTCCAATCCTATTTGCACTAAAATTGAATCAACTTGCTCTTTTAAATACTTTTCGCCATTATAGGTGGCCATACATACTGATATCATCCTTTTACAATAAAGTTTTTATGTACAATAAAAAATGCTTTGAGGTTTTTTGCCTCTATTGATATTGAAATAGCTCTCTTTAAAACAATAAAATAATATGAAATGAGATCCCAAAACCCATCTGTTTCACATTCTCTTAAACAACTACAAAAAATGCTAAATCGTTTTAATTTTTGTGATATTGTTTGAACATCATTTGAAAACTCTTGATAGCATTCAACATCCATCACGTAAAGATAGTTATATTTCTTAGATAATCTATATAAAAATTGATAATCAGAAAAGTCTATTGTTACCTTTTCATTATACCCTCCCACTTCGCGCATTGCATTAACATTAATCATCATCCCACTATTAATAGCTGAGTATTTTTTCAAACTTAACTCACCTAGTGCTTTTATTTTCGATGGTTTAGTAATATGATTATAAGTAATGACAGGTGACATATAGTTACCTCCCAACATTTTTATATTGGGTACTATTATATTATATTTAGATTCTGTTTTAATTAGCGTATTTTGATAACTAGTTAATATCTCAAGGGGAAATATAGTATCTTGATCTAAAAGTAGAAGCCATTGTATTCCTTGTTTTTCTGCATATTCCATTGCTCTATTGTAAGCATAACTTAACCCTCTATTTGTGATATCACTTGTATATTTAACATTATCATCAAATTCTGTTTGATCGTGCTGAGCTTTAGGTGAATTATCATATATAAAGAGCAAGTATTTCGGATTATCCTTTATTAACGTTTTATATGTATTGCAATTCCATAGTTGTTGGTTATAGAGAACCACAACTAATAAAATATTATTTGGCAGTATTTGTATCATAATATGGATTTAATGAGTAATTATACATTAAGAGTAACGCCAACATACCGTTAGATGAATATAAGTATGGGTTTGTCCCTGCTAAAAGTAGAAAAAATATATAACTGATAATCATAGCATAATCTTGAGTTTTGCGTTTTCTAAATAATATATATATTGGATAAATATAAACAAGCATAAATACTATCGCAAGCGGTAGCCCAAACCATCGAATAAGTTCTAAATAAGTCCATTCTGATTGTATTGCATTAAAACCTCTTACACCAAGTGAATCAAATGTAGCACCAACTCCATTACCCCATATTAATGTCTCAGGATACTTCCATACATGATTATAAAAAGCATTTAATAGTACTTGCTTAACCTCCAATGACGTTTCGCCCTTATCTAAAAGCAATATTACAAGCATAAATACGCCAGCACACAAGCCCAAAAATAGTGCGAAAGCAGCAAATATTTGCCATTTTTTTAAGGACCATAATTTAATAATAATAATTAAGTATATAATTGCAAAAAAAGATAGAACCATAGCACGTACTCCTCCAAAAAGCAATGGAACTGCTAAGAACAGGCTAATAAAAACCCATCTTCCCCTTTGCTCTCTGATAAACATTAGTTTGTGGAAATAATATGCAAAGACTATTAATAGTACAGGAGCAGATGAATAATATACAGCGGTTATGTCTATACCTATAAAAGTTCTTTTCCCAATCATAAGAATTCCCTCAAATTCATTTGACAATACGGAATAAATACCCGTAGCTAAGGTTGTGTTTGATCCAATAAAAATTACAAATAATGACAGGACAATTATAGCCATCACTATTGCAGGAAAGACACATTTTTCAATAAGTCTTAACCTAGTAATCCATGGTAACATTAGAAGCATTGAGAATCCTTGCAAAAAAAATAATTGAAAGCTATAGTCAGTATTATATTTATTTAGTAATCCAATTACCGAAGTGATAATAATTATGGAATATAATATAATAGGAACGTATATTAATTTATTAATTTTTGGATAAAATAATATAATAGGTACGAATGTAAGAATAAACAATGGAAGCTTTATTTTAAATATTACATTCGCAGAGTCAATTAGTAATACAAAAACAAACAGTGACATAAAAAAACTGATTATTCTCTCTGCTTTTATTTTTCCACTTAGTATCATATATTTATTAGTTAATTAATTATAAATCTTTCAATACAATAACCCTAAGGTAATTCTATTTAATTAATAGCCATTTATTCTGATTTATCATTCTATTTCCCCTAGCAAATAGTATAAAATAATTATTCCAATAGCATTGCAATATGACTAAGAACTTATATAAGCCATATATTAAAATTATTTCTTTATCGAATAAACATAGGAATCAAATTCACCACAGATTAAAGTCAAGACTCATTTACAACTTTAATTATTGAATTGACAAAATTATAATTAATTTCTTTCTGTTGAAGAATCGAAGTCGCGTTTTTAATTATTTTTTCTCGGAAATTTGTATCTGTAGCAATCTTCTTCATAGCTTGAGATATATCGAATATAGATGTTGGATCAACGAATACACACTCTATATCATTCGAAAACAACTCTGTTAAACCTGTGTTTTTAGTCGCAATAACTGGTACCATTGCACTCATTGCTTCAAGAACAACTAATCCCCATGATTCATTGTATGAAGGTAGTACTAGACAGTCTATTGAAGCATAATATTTCTGAAGATTATCTACATTTCCAATAAAACTTATATTTGAGTTATATTGAGTTTTCAATCTAAGTACTTGTTCACACTCACCGCTTCCTGCGATTATTAAAGAATAATCCTGATCTAATATTGAAAATGCTGCTATTAAATTCTGAACATTCTTATTATTACTTATAGAACCTATAAAACCAAATGTAAATCTTTTATTTTTTTTAATTTCGGGCGAAATTTCTTTATAAGAGGAATATATAACTTCATTATTAGCAATTTCATCGATTAATAAATCGTTCATCCACTGCTGTCGACTAGTATTACTCACAAATATTTTTTTACAACTATCATTCATAAACCATTTTCTATATAATTTATTGAACTCTCTCGGAACCCAGCGATGCATGTCTGTTGATTGTTCGTGAATATGCCAAATTAAAGAACGATGTGTAGTACGAGCAGCTAGTACACCTATAATGTTTACACTACTATTAACATATACTAAATCTATTTTATTATCATTAATATATGTTTTAAGTTTATATAAAACAAATATTATCCCATACCCAATATTTCGCATAAAAGTCCAAATACTATCTCTTGCCGGTTTGTAAGAAAATGTAGATATATTACGAATATTATCAAGTTTTGGTAACCTTTTTTGGAAATCATCATTTTTTTCTTTAGGAAGAGCAATGAATATATTATGATTTGTATTCATACTCACAGTACGTATAACATCAATCAAAACGGTTTCACTTCCTCCGCAACCAGCTGTGTGTGAAATAAATAATATATTCATATATTTTAGACCTTAATTTACATTAAAATAATTACAGATATTATAATTTATTAATTATATTATCTATAAATTCGTACGATTTTACTCTTTTATTTACAAGATATTCATCTGTATTTGTATAATCTATAATTTCACTGTAAATATTTTTTATCAAAATGTCTGAAGTATCCTTACAAAAACGATGACTCAATTTAAAATCATTTAATAGATCCAATATTCTAGAATGCCTATTATCTACACCAGGGATAATGATAAATTGCTTCTTAAAAATGACAGAAAAAATCAAACCATGAAAAGAATCTGTAATAATAAATTTAGAGTTATGAATAGTGCGAATCCATTTTATAATGGACATGAATCTCAAAACCTTAAAGCCTTTTATAGGTTTGATTGATAGAGTAATAGGATTTAAATTATTACGTCTAGCGTATTCTAATATATATGCGTTATTATCTGCCTTATTAAATAAAGAAAAATAAAATAAATCGTTAGTTTGTTTCTCTTTAGGATCAAGGAATTCGGAATAATCATCTATTAGCAACGTAGGATCTAAGACATGAGTTGTCTCAATATTAAATACATCTTTACAGATGTTAACAGCCTCATTTTCTCGAACAGAAACGGATTCAAATTTAGATAATAATTGTTTAATATTAGCCGTGTGATTAGAGTACTCCCAAGTACTTTTTCCAAAGCTACCCGCATATGAAATTCGTCTTGCTCTTTTAGGTAGATATTCAAAGAAAAAAAGACCTATACCTAAACCAACTGTTATATCTAGATTCCAAACTTGATCACTACCTACAATGTAAAGATCCGCAATAGGAGGATTTGCTTTCAATTCTTGTAAAGATGTATATTTTTTAGAGTATACTGGAAAGTACTTACGCCTAAATTTATTGAAAATCTTATTAAATATACGGGATACAATTTTCTCTTTTAAAGACGATTTAGGATTAGGTAATTCTAAGTTAACTAGCTCAACCATACAACCTCTGTCTTTTAGAACTTTGGATAGTGCATAACATTGCATATTTGCACCATAGCTATATGCTTTAGAAAATGTAAGAAGTGATATTTTAGACTGTTTTTCGTTATGTATAGTACTCATCATATTAGGAATCTATTTTTTTATTTCTATCTCTATTGTCAATCCTGTGTATACTTTATTCATGAAGTGCTGATACTGTTCAAACATACATTCAGCTTCCTCATCTCTCCATATAAATGTATTAAGGCTTTTATCCGATATATAATCATCTAAATATCTATAACCATATATATTTAACATTGTTTTTTTTATCGCTTTATTAATATTTTTAATAATATGAAAACGTCCTAAAATTTTTATTAAAAGTATACCTACAATATTTATAACATTTATTCGATACGAGCAATTTGAATAAATACTTCCCAAATTTAAAACAGCTCCTTCTTGAGTATGTTTCCTTATTTGTGTAACCGTATCTGCACACTCAATCTCTTTAGATACAGATATGGCATCTTCTTTTTTTAGTTTTACAGTTAGAATTATTCCCTTAATTTCATCTCTTTTCAAAGCAGAAGACCTATGTAGAAAGCCTAAGTCATCTCTTAATAATGTTATAGTTTCACCATTCATAGACAATAATTGAATTAACTCTAATCGTTCTGATATACTGCATTCAAAACATCCAGCATTATTATAGACAGACGCTGCAACTGTTCCTGGCAAATTTATTAATCCATAAAAACCTTGATATCCTTTAGTGACACAATCTTTAGATAGTTTAGCAACATTTACTCCACATTCACATACTATACTATCAGATGTTTCCTCATAACGATTAAGTTTCCTTGTAGATATTACAATATTTGGGTTGTATTCATCTTTAAAAAAAATATTAGATGTACTTCC
This sequence comes from uncultured Rikenellaceae bacterium, assembly GCA_947040435.1. Taxonomy (GTDB): domain Bacteria; phylum Bacteroidota; class Bacteroidia; order Bacteroidales; family Rikenellaceae; genus CAMQVY01. The sequence continues at coordinate 31,327 of CAMRBL010000009.1, read as the reverse complement.
GACAAGTTCAAAGTTAATGTTATTTTGATACAAAAATGTACCTAGATCAATTAACTCTTGTATTTCATTCGGAGTGATCCAAAACTCAGCGACTCCACCTGTTTTTATCCATGTCTTCGTCTTCAATGATACAAATTTACTGTATCTTATATTATGTCTACTTAGAAAAGATGTTAACATATAATGATTTTATTTTATTTAAAATAATTGAACGCTCATTTTTCTCCATACCAAAAGAGACGAAAGAAATAGTAGTTAATATTATAATTCCAATTATTGAGATTAATACAGATGTAGTGCTCTCACTGACATTACTTCTCCATAATAATAGTGGAATATTAAATATACAGATACACATTATCGTCTTAAATATAAATAAGAGTCTTTTTAACGGGTATTTAATAATTTTGTACAAAATTATTAATCTTATTATAACCGTTAATATTGATATCACAATAATTACGGCATATACAATCGTTGGAGTGTTGTATATTTTAACAGCAAAATAAGCTATAGGTAAATTTAAAAATAGCAAATTCCCAACAATTATCTGATTCCACTTAATACGTCCTGTTGCATTTATTGCTGATGTCACTGGTTGAACCATTGATTCTATTAATAGTGTTATCAACGCAAACTGAGTAAATACTACAGTATATTCAGGAACATTTTTAAGCCAAATATCTAATATATACTCTGTATTTAACAATAATGGCATGATTAAACAGAAAGAAAGATAAAAACAGTATTTCATACCCAAGAAGAGCAATGAGTATGTATTATTTATATCTCCATTTGCATAGGCTTTTATTATTGGTGGATTTAACGCTGTTGTAAAGTTGTATATGAACATCTGAATAGCGGCATTTACTTGTTGAGATATTGCCCACGCAGCATTTACGGTTGCGCCAAAAAATAAGTTCAATACAACATTAATCCCTTGTACTTTTGCAATTCCTGCTATGTTTCCAAATAAACTCCAACCAGAAAAAGATAACATCGTTTTTATTAGTAATTTATCCCATACAAATTTTAATTTACATTCTTTAAACTTACTATTACTATAAAAGATATAAATCAATTGTACAATCAGAGAGACCAAAAACATCAATACTGAATAAAGTACTAACTTATCTAAATCTACAAATTTAAGTAGCAAAACCAATCCTAATTTTAATCCTACTTCTAAAATACTTATGTAGGCAAAGATATTCATCTTTTCATAAGATATTATTATAGCATTATAAGGCACCGTAATTACATTTACGACAAATGTTAAAATAGATAATTGATAGCACCAATTTGCTGCCCACATGCGACTCTCATCAATTACCATCAAATTATTTAAAAACCATAAACCCGCGGTTTCAGCTAATATAACTATAATAAATGCAATTAAAATATGTATAATAACTGACGTCGTGAATAATTTTTTTAGCTTACCACCATCACCTATGCCTATCTCAAATGACAAAAAGCGTTGCGTTGCACCACTCATTGCCCTATTTAAAAAACTGAGTATTACAACTACACCACCAACTATGTTATAAATACCGAATTCATCAACGCCTAATACCTCCAAAACTACACGAGAGGTATAAAGGGTAATTATCATAATAAAGACCATACGAATGTATAACATCATCGTATTCTTTGCTATTTTCCCTTTACTTATTTGATGCATTTTTCATGATATACATTAAAAATAAAATAATTCATTAAAACTTACATTATTGAATTATTTATACATTTCACTATAGTATTTCTCGTATTCACCAGAAGTGATGTTATCCATCCACTCTTGATTTTCAAGGTACCAGCTAACAGTCTCTTCTATCCCCTCTTCAAACTGCAATGATGGTTCCCAACCAAGTTCAGTTTTCAACTTATTAGAGTCGATTGCATATCTCAAATCATGTCCAGCTCTATCTGTAACATAGGTTATTAAATTCAATGATTCTCCCTCTGGATTACCTAATAGCTTATCAACCGTTTTGATAATAACTTTTATTAAGTCAATATTGGTCCATTCATTAAAACCTCCTATATTATAGGTATCTCCTATTCTCCCTTTATGGAAAATAACATCAATAGCTCTTGCGTGATCAACAACATATAACCAATCCCTAACATTCTCTCCCTTACCATAAACAGGCAATGGTTTACCTTGTCTTATATTATTAATGAACAACGGAATTAATTTCTCAGGAAACTGATATGGTCCATAATTATTTGAACAATTTGTAACAACTGTAGCCATCCCGTATGTGTCATTATATGCTCTTACAAAATGATCCGAGGCAGCTTTTGACGCAGAATACGGACTATGTGGATCATAAGATGTATCTTCAGTAAAGAATGTTCCATCAAAACCTAAAGAGCCATACACTTCATCTGTTGATATATGATAAAATAACTTACCTGGAAAGTTTCCCTCCCACGAAAGTTTTGCAGCTTGAAGTAGAGCTAAAGTTCCCATTACATTTGTTTGAGCAAAGATTAAAGGGTCTTTAATAGATCTATCAACATGACTTTCTGCTGCAAGGTGAATAACTCCATCAATACTATACTCTTTGAACAGAGTTATCATATTGTCTAAATCACATATATCTGCCTTTACAAATTTGTAATTTGACTTATTTTCGATATCAAGTAAATTACACAAATTACCTGCGTAGGTTAATTTATCGACATTTATGATATTATACTCTGGGTATTTATTTACAAATAGTCTTACTACGTGCGAACCGATAAATCCAGCACCACCTGTAATCATTATATTTTTCATTACTTCTATTTTTTTAAGTTCTGAATACATATTTTAAGGCTCTCTTTCCAATAAGGAATTGAAAGCTCAAATGTTTGTTTAATTTTTGTCTTATCCAATACTGAATAGTGCGGACGCTTAACTTTACTTGGGAATTGGTCACTATGACATGGCTGTATATCACATCTATTCCCACCCAAGTCAGCTATTTCATGAGCAAAATCATACCACGAGCAGACACCCTCATTTGAATAGTGATACACTCCATTATTGCCAATATATTTATCATTTTCGACAATATTAACTACAACCCCAGCTAAGTCTCTAGCATAAGTTGGTGTTCCAACTTGATCAAAAACGACATTCAGTAAATCACGCTCAGCAGTAAGATGTAGCATAGTCTTAACAAAATTACCACCAAATTCAGAATATAACCAAGAGGTACGAATAATTATGTAATTACAATTAGTAGCCTCTATTGACTTCTCTCCGTAGCTCTTTGTTCTTCCGTAGACTCCAAGTGGATCTATCGGTAAATTTTCTGTAAGTGGAATACATCCCTCACCATTGAAAACATAATCAGTTGAGATATGAATAAGTACTGCACCAAACTCCTTTGCAGCTAGAGCTAAATTCTCCACTGCCCTATTGTTTATAAGTTCGGCTGTCTCAATGTCATCTTCTGCTTTATCAACATTAGTATAGGCTGCACAATTTACAATTATATCCACTTTTTTTGCAGAAACAATTGAGCGAATGTCATCAAGATTCGTAATATCAAGCTCTGCAATATCTGTATAGATATAATTATCACTAGAATTCGTACCCAATAGACGCATTTCATTGCCTAATTGTCCATTTGCACCCGTTATTAATATATTTTTACTCATAAAGGTTATCATTATAATTAAAGGGAGAATCAAAATCTTTAAAAAGTTGATTATGTCTATCTTTATCTGAAAGAATCGCATTCTCCTCTAATATCTCCCAGTTTATATTCAACTCAGCATCATTATACATTAGAGATCCCTCACTCTCTTTTGAGTAAAAGTTATCGCACTTATATTGAAAAATCACCTCTTCACTTAATACAACAAAACCGTGAGCAAATCCACGAGGAATAAATAATTGACGATGATTAGTTTCAGTTAACTCTATAGCGATATGCTTGCCGTAAGTAGGTGAACCTTTACGAATATCAACTGCAACATCAAGTACTGCCCCTTTCACAACTCTAACTAACTTAGATTGTGCAAATGGGGGTTTTTGAAAATGAAGACCTCTTAGTACACCATACGATGATTTAGACTGATTGTCTTGAATGAAAAATGTGCTACAAACCTTCTCTTCAAATTCTCGTTGAGAGAAAGATTCATAAAAGTAACCTCTATCATCGTTAAAGATACGAGGCTCAATAATTACTAATCCCTCAATATCTGTTTTAATTACGTCCATTATTTATTACATTTAATTTCGTCAATCACTTTAAGCAAATATTGACCATATTGATTCTTGATCATCAGCTGAGCTAATTCTCTCATTTTATCTTCTGTAATCCAATTATTCCTATACGCAATACCCTCAAGGCAAGCTATCTTTAAACCTTGACGTTTTTCGATAACCTCTACAAAAACAGATGCTTCAGAGAGTGAATCATGAGTCCCCGTATCTAGCCAAGCAAATCCTCTACCTAGAGTCTTTACTTTAAGTTCTCTCGAGTCCAAAAACTCTTGATTAACAGTAGTAATCTCTAATTCACCACGAGCAGATGGTTTTATATTTTTAGCTACATCAACTACTTTATTTGGATAGAAATATAACCCAACAACGGCATAATTTGACTTTGGATCTTTTGGTTTTTCTTCGATAGAAATACAGTTCCCAAATTCATCAAACTCGGCAACACCATAACGCTCAGGGTCTGCAACCCAATAACCAAATACAGTTGCCTTATTCTCTTTTTCTGCGGTAACCACAGATTCAGCAAGACTTTCGATAAACCCACTTCCATAGAATATATTATCTCCTAAAACTAAACAGACAGAATCTTCACCAATAAAATCCTCTCCAATGATAAAAGCTTGAGCCAATCCATCTGGACTAGGCTGCTCGGCGTACTCAAATCTAACTCCATAATCAGACCCATCTCCTAGCAATCTTTTAAAACTAGGAAGATCACAAGGTGTGCTTATGATTAATATCTCACGAATACCTGCCAACATCAAAACTGATATCGGATAGTAGATCATTGGTTTATCGTAAATGGGAAGTAATTGCTTACTTACTCCTTTTGTAATAGGATACAATCTTGTACCACTACCGCCAGCTAAAACAATACCTTTCATTATATGCTTAATTATATTAGGTTCAGGTGACAAAGTTAGTAAAAAGTTCTTCCCCCTCAAAATTAAATTCCAATAATGAGAGGCTATTTCACTCAAACTCTTACAAATAGTCAATATTTTTAACTCAGAGCTCTATTAAGAGTATAATCCATGTTTTTTTTTAACCACAAGAGCACATAAAACTATAATATTAATCATTTGCTTGATTACGATTAATATATTAACTACATTTGTCACATCAATCAAAACACAACACAATGAAGGCACCCATAATTATTATAATATTGCTATGCGTAACAATATACCTTATAATTTTAATCAAAATACTATTTAAAGGTTTTAATAGCGATAGTATTATTAGAATATCTGCACCAAGTTCGCAGAGCATTGAAAAAGAGAAAAGAGACCTCCTTAATTCTTTTTCCTATCCTGATATATTATTTGAGAAAATGGTTGCATTAATACTTAATGACGATCCAAATCCTAGAAAAGTACTTAAACTAATAGACAAGTATTTCTCGAAGGAAGATGAAGAGACTCTATTACAGTGCCTAAGTATTAATAATAATAAGCTTTATAATGAAATCATAAACCTTATCAATTGTAATACTGACTCTTATGAAGAGTATGAAACGCTGGAGTATCCAATTGATATTGAAGAGTTGCGACCTGCAGATAGAGATAGTTTTATGCAAAGGGGTGTCCCAGCTTCATTTTTCTTACTTGCCTCAGAAAGTATTATAAATCCTCATCCAGATATACATATGGAGATAAGTATTGCATATGAATCACTTAACCATGAAGATCAAATACAAATTATAGCAAAATGTGAAAACCTAAGAAAGAAAAAGAAACCACTTAAAGCAAATGAAGAAGTGTCACAGATAGAAGAAATGTCCCAGATAATTGAAGATGGGGCAATTCAAGCAGAAATTTTTATGGAATTATTCAAAAACGAAAATCAAAATAATTAGTAAACTATGAAACAAGATAAACAAATTATAGTCGTAGCATGCGTAATATTACTTGCAGCATGTATATCTCCCGCATTAGCTCAAGATATGGAGATGGTTGACCTCTTCGATGAAGTAAATGACCAAATTCAAGGAAGTACAAGTGTGATAACGACAATTATGTATGCCATTGCAGCAATTCTGTTACTTATTGGAGCAGGCTTAACTATTCCTAAAATTATTAAAGGACAAGACGTAGGAAAAGAGGTCGGTGGATGGTTTCTAGGTGCAGCTTTCTTCGTCCTTGCAGCATACCTTTCTAGTACATTAATTAATTAATTAATATGAATTGCAATACTTTTAGGGATATTCAGACTCCTATTCAGTTCTGGAAACTAAGAGGTGTGTTTTTAGGGATCTTTTTTATACAGGTTATTATATGCCTAATTGTTGTGATAATTGCACACTATATTTTAGTGAAATTACTATTTCTAAGTATTAGCGTAATACTTTACTTGATACTTAAACACTACTCAAAAAAAGACGGAGTTAGAGACGTAAAGAAGGTTGTAGGTAAACTACATGAACCAAAATTAATTATAGTAACTGATCCCTCATTCTATTTCAAAATAAAACGAGATAATAAATAGACAAACATGGCTTATACTCATAATGACATTAACCCCTTTATCTCTTATGATAAAGAACAAAGTCTAATGGTTGGACGAAATGGTGAATATACGATTGGTTTCGAAATGGAATTACCTCCAATATTTACAATACATGAAGAGAGATATGTAAATTTAATGAATAAGTTCACTCAAGGAGTAAGAATACTACCCAATTATACACGCATACATAGACAAGATTTTATCGGTAGTGAAGACTTCAAGTTCAACTCTAATACCAAAGAGATGAACTTCTTTGATAGTGAATATATTCGAACATTTTCTAATATCCCAATGGCACATCAGAGTTCCTATATATATTTTACTCTAATTCCCAAAGTATTCAATAATCTTAGCATTGCGACTAACTCTGTTGTGAATAGAAAAGGGAGTGTAAAAATAGAGAGTAAGGATATTTCAGAGTTTATCGAAAGAGTAGAGCAGTTTATTGCAATAATGAGATCAGAAGTTAACCAAGAGGAAGAGGGACAACCTGCACTTATAAACTTCAAGAGACTTCCTCCTGAAAGATTCCTGAACTCAGTCTCATCCCCTAGTGGAGATGGAGTATTAGCAAAACACCTATTCTTACAAGATCATATATATGGAGATGTAACCTATAATCCCCAAACATCCGAACTCAAAGTAGGAGATAAGATTGTTGATATATATACAATATCATCACTTAATAATATTCCAATGAGTATTGATTCCAATATTGAATATGAAGCATATAAACTCCCAACTTCATGGGGAGCATATATTTCACCTCTAATTCGATTCCCACACATAGTAAATACATATATACTGAAAGGTGACCCCGAAAAAGAGAAAGCATCCCTCGAATCTAAACAGAATATATTAAGATCTTTTTCGACTTTTGCACGATCTAATATGATTGCAGAGGAGGAGATAGATAGATTTCTCCAAATCGCAGAGCAAGAGAAGGTCTCAATTATAGATGCACACGTAAATATTATACTATGGGACAAATCAAGTCGTGACCTCACAATAAAACGGCAGAGCATAAATACAACTCTTACTCAAATTGGATGCATTAATCCCAAAGTAGAGTCATACAACAAACTAAACTTGTTTATCGCATCTCTTCCAGGGAACTCAATTAACATCTTTGATGAGTACAGATTCAAAACCTTTGACATATTAGGATCAATGCTGTGTAACTATGTAAGTCTACAAAAATCAACAGCAAACAAAGGGTTGAGAGTAGTTGATAGACTATCTAAAAGTACAATTAATATAGATATTGATGAACCATATACGAAATATGATTTCAATAAAAACATGTTCGTATTAGGAGGGTCAGGAAGTGGTAAATCATTTGCTATGAACTATTATATAAATCATGAGTTAAATGATGGCGCTCACGTAGTAATTGTAGATATAGGGCGTTCATACGAGGGTCTTTCAGATGTACATAACGGGAAATGGTACGAATTCTCCGATGATTCTCCTCTCTCATTTAATCCTTTTATATTATCCGAATTCGACTGGAGTAATATAGATAATGTTTTGACCATTGAGAAAAACCTTGCTCTATCTGGAATAATTAAAATCTTATGGCAAGGAGATGAATATAATTTTAGCCAAATAGAAACAACTATCATAAATGAATTAATTACAGAGTATTACAGGGATACAACTATCGAGTATCGAAACTTCAATTCATTCTATGAATTTGCAAAAAAGCACATATTTAATGAGAACATAGGCTTTAACAAAGAGGAGTTCTTTGCTAATCTTAATCCATACTACAAAGGAGGAAGGTATCAATTTCTACTGAATGCAGAGAATAATACATTTTTAGTAGATGAAAAACTTATCATATTTGAATTGGATAATATTAGAAATGACAATCAATTACTAGCAATTACCACTACTGTTATAATGGATATTTTTAGAACTAAAATGAAACATCTTGATGGGAAGAAGATTATTATGTTTGAAGAGGCATGGGCCGCACTTCGTAATAATGAGATGTCACTCTATATAAATGAACTAGCCAGAACAGCTCGTAAATTTAGTGGGAAGTTAATCATAGTGACTCAACAACCTAAGGATATAACGAATCCTGAAAACCACGCATTAATAGGTAACTGCTCAGAAAAGATACTATTAGACCTAAGTAATTTTAAACTTAATTTTAATGAAATTCAAGAAGCTCTTGGACTTACAGATTTTCATAAAAAGCAAATCATCTCTATAAACAGAGGTAAAGAGATGGGAAATAGAAGCAAAGAGTTCTTCATTGGGTTTCAGTATGGCAAGAGTTTAGTGGTACAGCTAGCAGTAAGCAGAGCAGAATCTCTACTTTACACGACAAAACAAGAGGAGAAAAAAGGGATCAAATTAGTGGCAAGTAAGTTCGAGCTATCATATACAAAAGCAATAGAGTATATAATGGGATTTTTAATTAATGATATTGATAACTTGACAAAGAGAACAAACTGCACATTCCTTGATGCTGTAAAAGCCATAATACAATGAGAAAAATTATTATCCTAATTTGTATTCTAATCCCTCTAAGCATATTTGGCAAAGATGCCACAACAGAGATATTAGATCGAGACGATGATCTCGAAAGCAGCAATTTCACTGATAGAATACAAGGGCTAAATCCCAATTATGCCATAGAGTTACTAGAGAAACAGGCTGAAACCATATTAAAAACTGTTGGAAATGAAATTCTAGCAGCCATACCTTACACAGGAAACTCTGGAGTAGCAATGGAGGTAGGAGCATCAAACTTGAAACTGGATGAGTTAATTGTAACAAACAAGAGTTACAACTACCAAATGACTTCTATATTAGGTAATATACTAAAGGTGACTAAAGAGGCTCGAGATGGTAGAATCGGGAGTAGAGCTAAAAATCAAGCTAAGAAAATAAAACTTATTTCAGAGTCTCTTAAGCTCATTAAAAAATGTGAAAAAACAAAACGAACACTAAATACCCTATCTAGCAAAGGTTGGGGGACAGATAATATGCTCAGAGCTGTTAACTCGATTGATGTAACACTTAAATCACTGGAAACAGTAGGAGAAATTATATTAGACAACTATAACACCATCTCTGAAGAGAGAAAAAAACTTGATGAATTAACACTAGAGCTAAAACAGATAGACAATGTAATAGAGAGTACATATGCAGAGACTTTAAAGGATTTAAATGAAAAGATCAGAGCTAAATACACATTTGAGTATAACTCGTCTCTACTTAATGGAGCGATGTATTTTCAAGATTTGACAAAAGAAGAGGGTCAAGAGAAGTATGAACGAGGAATGGAAAATAGTAAAAATGCATTAGTTGCATTTAAAAATATTATGTGGACCATTTTTGGAATCTTTTGTTTAATATCAGTAGTTTCAATAATCTTCAAAGTCACTGTTGAAGGACAAAGTTCCTCAATGGGTGGGTTCGACCTAGTAATAGTTCAATATATGAATGCATGGTTTGTAGGAGTTGCAGTAGCTCTACTCATGGCTTCTCTCTTGGAGTATATTATCCCTATAATCTATTAATTATTGAACATGAAAAAGATCCTATTTATTATTATTACCATATTCTTTATTAATTCAAATGCCATCGCTCAAGGTCCAAGTGTAGATGACTCTGTTTTAGATGACACACAAGCTAGTGAGAGCTATAACCTAATAGCAAATATTCAAAATATCGTAACCGAACTTAAAGATGGAGAGATAGGAAAAGTATCCGACTCATTTGTCTCAATAACTACACTAATCCTATGTATAGGGGCAATATGTACAATTACAACAAGATTGATTAACTCTATGATAAGTGGAGGGTTTATTGATTTAAAAACTCTTATAACTCCGTTTATATTTGCCCTAATAATTGGGGCCTATCAACCTATTACAAAAGGAGTTGACTGGACTGTTAGTGCATTTGATGGACTTATAGTAACGATTAGTAGTAACTCCTTAGACGAGATCAATATCGCTAGGGAGGATAAGGCTGAAATTATCTTGATGATTGAAGCTAAAATAGCAGCAGAAGAGGATACTCCATGGTATGATGAGGGAGCAGAAGCAGTAAAAAGCTATTTAAATGAAGCAAAAACGTTTCTTACCTATCACTCTATTACACTTTTAGCATTTTGTGCAACTTTTTTAACCAAGCTAACTGGTGCAGTACTCTCAATGATATTCTACATAATTGGACCTATTGCAATAGCACTCTCTGCAATACCTGCATTCGCTGACAATTGGAAAAACTGGCTGGCAAAATATATATGGGTGCTACTATTTACCCCTATATGTCGAATTATAGCATGGGTACTTCAGGAAGTAGAGCTGATTATTCTACGAAATGATGTTAGTAGACTGACATACTGCTTAGACAATTTTGAAACAACAAAAGGAGGATTGTCAATATCTGGCGGGTCATTCATGGAAGGAACTACATATATCGGTTTTATGATAGTAGGAGCAATGCTATACTTATCTGTCCCTTCAATTGCCTCGTGGGTAGTTAATACATCTGGAGGTGGCGTTATGACAGGAGTCAACGCAATGGGAGCTGCCATTGCAGGTAAAGCATCAAAAGCGGGGAAAGAAGCAGTAGCTGAAGGAGCAAGTATAGGAGGCAAAGCAAGTAACGTAATTAAAGGACTATTTAACAAATAAAATTATGGATATACTAAACACAATTTAAAAGGAAGCTGTACGTAATCGTAAAGTCATTATCTTAATATCTATTCTCGTCATAACTTTATGTTTAATTATAAGCTGCTTTTGCATATATACTACAATGCAAAGTAAAAATAAAATATATGCACTAGATAACCAAAACAACGTAATTATATTTAATCAAGTAAATGAGAATAGAAAGGCTGAAGCAGAGGGACATTTCAGAGCATTCCATCACCTATTTTTCAATCTCTCTCCTGACGGGAAAAGCATTCAAAAGAAGATTACAAAACAAGCATTAGAGCTGATTGACCATACAGGGAAGGTCTATTATGACAAATTAATGGAACAGAATTTTTTCAATAATCTTATTGTTAGAAATATTACTCAAGAGCTTCAAATAGATTCAATTAAAGTAGATAATAAACACCCCTACACCGCCTATATGTGGGGTAAAATCTATATGATTGGCACTGAAACCATTATGTCTAAAACACTAGTTACATCAGGAATAATGAGAAATACAAACAACCGCTCTCCAGAGAACCCGCACGCATTTATAATTGAAGATTTTTACGTTATCGAAAACAAACAATTAAATGAATATAAAAGAAGATAGATATGAATCTCAAACAGTTAAATCGACAGCAAAAAATACTCTTAATATTTGGATTACCTACCTTCTTGCTAATAATAATATTTATTAGTCACCAGCTCTTTACTTCTACTGAACCAGAAGTAAAGAACAAAGGTGAACTAAACACAATCCTACCTACAAGTAGGAATAATATTGAGTCTGAAAAAATATCAGCATACAACAAAGAACAACAATATATAGATACTCCAAGTAAAAATAATGATTTTATAATCGCAAATTATGCAATACTTAATGATACAGAAAAGAGACGAGACTCAATAGAGATGGATCGAACGCAAGTACCTACAAAGTCTAATAATACAAGAGGTATACATAAACTTGAAACGAGACGAAAAGAGCTGATTACACAACAAGAGCCGCTTAAAGCTCCTGATAAAGGTGAAATATCTGGAGATGGCAGTAAAATTACTTTTAATTCTATCGTAATTAATGAGAAAGATGTTCCATCTAATGAAAATAGCGGATCTATTGCATTTATTCATGGTGACCAAACTGTTCATCACGGTAGTATTGTAAAAATAAGAACAGGTGAAGAGATGGTACTACAAGGAAGTCAGAAAATTAAACAGCACTCATTTATGTATGGACACTGCTCTCTAGTAGGAGAACGAATTAATATCAAAATAATGAGAGTACAAGATGGCTCTAACATCATTAATTGTAACCTCTCCTGCTATGGAACAGATGGAAATATAGGAATATATATACCTAGCTCAATAAAACAAAAAGAGGGGAAAAAATCGTCTAGTAAAACTATGAAAAACATAGGATCTGTACTTGGTAGTGGTGTAAGTATTGCCAGCGGTGGATTACTCGGAGATATAACAGAAACAATTGCAGAGGGAACAATTAATGCTATTGCTGATGGCTCAGCAAAATCAATGCAACAAATTAAAATCTTCTTACCAAACAATGAAAAAATTTATATCAAATGAAACTAATACTATCAATACTACTACTACAAATAACTCTTAGTAGTTCAGCGCAACTTATTAATATACAAGGCACAAATAACAAAACAACATCATTGATATTCCCATCAAACATACTTCATGTAGATCTCGGAATGCAAAATGACTACATAGGTGTTAACGTTGACCAGAGTGTATCTAATTTATTAAAACTTAGAATGTCTTCTGACTTTAAGGAGGTGACAAATATGCTTGTTGTTACTCAAGAGAGCTACGTATATTCATTTGAAATAAGTTATTCTGACTCACTAGCCAGCTATGTCCACATTATAAAAACCGAAGATGCTATTAATAATCAACAACATGAAGATACAATAAACAATAGTAGTAGAGATACAATTAAAGATAAAAGTAAATTTCATATAGATAACGAAATAATCAATTGGATTGAAAATTATGATGGTAGCACAATCAGATCTGAACTAGCTAAAGAGGGGAAAATGACTCTAATAATGAAAAATATCTTTGTTAAGGGTGATGATCTATACATACAATTAGGGGTAAATAACAATTCAAATTTGAAATATGTAATTGACTTCTATAATTTATTTATGAAGTCCGATCTAAAAAAAGGCTTAACAACTACAACATCACAAGATATACAGATCCCTTTCAACTTCTGCAATGAAAAAACGACTGAAATCATGGCAGGAGAGAATAAAAGCATAATAATACACCTGCAAAAGCTCACACTTGAAGATGACAAAGTAGCTTGCATAGAGATATATGAGAAACAAGGAGGGAGGCACCTTAAAATTAAATTTGGGAATAATGAGATCCTTTCTGCAGGCAAACTTCAATAAACACTCCTAGTTGAAGAGTAAAAGAAGGGAGTATTCACACATTACATATAAAAATCAGAATGAAAAAATTATCACTTATCTGTTGTGCAATATTTATGATCACAACTTCAAATGCTCAACGATATTTTGGTCAATCAGCCATCTCAGCCCATACGGGATATGGTAGTGACGGATACAATATCGGAATATCTGGTGAAAAATATCTAGGTCGAACATTTTCAATTATAAAAGCAAATTTCAACTTTGCATCCCAGAAAAAGGAGATTCTTGAGTGGGAAGTTCCAACAAATAGATACACTCTCAATATATCTTATAACTACTCTCTAGAAAAACAGATGAGTACATTAGTATTCATTAATATAGGTGGTGGCGCACTAATCGGTGCTGAGCAAATAAAAAAAATAAACCTCCCTGATGGAGTTACACAATATCATAATAATGATTTCATTATGGGAGCATTTATTGCTCCTCAAATAGAATTTGTCTTCAAAAAAGGTAGTAACATATCCAGCTTCATTGAACCACAAATTGCATTCGACTTTATTCGCAAATTCGATCCTTTCATCTATAATATAAAAATGGGGCTCAAATTTTATCTTTAAAATTAGAAATATTTAACACAAAAATCACAATTAGAAACAATCTAAATTACAAAATTATGAATCTTAACAATGTATGCTTTTCAGGTAGATTAGTGAAATCGCCTGAATTCAAAGAACTTACAAACGACAAAAAAACAAAAGTTATCAATTTTTCTTTAGCACAAAACATCAAAGTCAAAGGAGGAGAAGATGCTGTATTTATCAACTGCGTCGCCTACGACAAAATAGCTGAAAATGTTACAAGAGTAGATAAAGGCTCTGAAGTCATCATTGAAGGGCGTTTAAATCAAAACAAATGGATTGATGCAACTACGAATGAGAATAAACAATATCTTGATATTATTGTTCATAAAGTTCACTATTTCCCGCTAAAAAACACATCTTCTCAAGAAATACAACTAGCTGAAGAGAAAGGAGACGCAGATGGACAATAGAAAAATTTTAGTTGTTGTAAACATAGTCCCTGAGCGATTAAAGGGTGTTATAAAAGCAGGTTATTATGAAGCTTTGAGAGATATCAATGGAGATATATGTCTTAATGGTGGATATATATTACTCGCCAAAGAAGAAGATGAATGTTGGACAGAATTTCATTTAAACAAATAATGGAATTAGACTCAAGAACGTTATTGAAGATGCTGATTCCCGCAAAGGTATCAGCAATTCTCATGCTTATTGGTGGAATATACGTATATGGATATGACATTATAGTACACTTTGACGCTACACAATATTATGTAGATGGTTTTTTATCAATTATAAATGAGAGATTTGGAATATTCAACGATCGACTTTATTACCACCTTACAATGATCTTTTTACTAACGATTAGCTTTTTACCAACAGATGTAGACCCGAGTAAATATCTCTCAACAAAAGTAATTGTAACATATATACTCCTTGGATTAACCCTTTTACTATTCCCATTTACCAATACATCCCTATATATCATATTTACCCCAATTGGTTTTATTCTGCTGATTATAGGGTTATTACATACTCGAGTAGGGATGTCAATAAGCGCAAATAAAGATGAATTCAATAACATACAAGAGTCCTTTTCTCAATTTGAGACAAAATTAGAAAATCCATATAGCGTAAATCTTCCAACATATTATTTTTTAAAAAATAAAAAGAACAAATTAGAAAAGCGATTTGGATGGATTAATATTGTTAACCCATTTCGTGCATGTCTTGTTATGGGGACACCCGGTTCTGGCAAAACATATTGCTTTATTAATCCAGCAATAGAACAAATGCTCAGAAAACGATTTGCAATGTTTCTATATGATTTTAAATTCCCAACATTAAGCGTATTTGCATACAACCACTTTATATGGGCTAAAGAGAAGTGCGTAGAAGAGGTGGCAAACCTCGATACATACAATCAAAAAATCCCTAAAGATCTACAATCTTTTGCAAATGCACAATTTTATGTACTGAACTTTGACTCTCCAGCATTTTCCAATAAAGCAAACCCACTAAATGCAAAAATTATAAAATCTGATACAGACGCCAAGGATGCAGCAGAGACAATAATGCTAGCCCTTTGCCCCGAAAGTAGAGAAAAAAGAGGAGACTTTTTTGTTGGATCTGCAATAAACCTTGTTCAAGCTCTAATACAATGGTTAAAACAGTACAAGAACGGTAAATATTGTACATTCGCCCATATGGTAGAGTTCCTAAATGTTGAACTAGATGAACTATTCCCAATGCTAATGAGTGTTCGAAGCCTAGAAGGACTCGTTAAAGCCTTTGCAGATGCTTATAAAGAGGGAGCAATCGACCAGCTCCAAGGGCAAGTAGCGAGCGCAAAAATCCCCCTTGTTCCAATTGCAGGAGAGAATATGTGGTGGATATGTTCTCAAGAAGATTTCGAATTAGATATTAATGACCCACTAGAGCCAAAACTACTATGTATTGGCAATAATCCCGAAAAAAAGGATACTTACAGTCCTGTGCTCGCTTTATATGCGTCACAAGGGATAAAGCAGATGAATAAACAGGGGAAACACCACTCTAGCCTTGTACTAGATGAACTCCCAACTATATTTTTAAATGGAATCAATAATTTAATTGCAACTGCACGAAGTAATAAAGTAGCAGTATATCTTGGAATACAAGATAATTCGCAGCTAGAAACAGGATACGGAAAAACACGAGCTACGGAGGTTGTAAATACAATAGGAAACTTCTTCTCTGGACAAGTACAAGGAGATACCGCAAAATTCGGTTCTAACCTATTTGGTAAAAAATTACAGAGATCTGAGTCTCACTCTATATCCGCAGACGGAACTATATCTAAAACAATTAATCAAACACGAGATCTAATAATTCCAGAAAATAAGGTTTCAAATCTTACACAAGGCTTCTTTGTTGGCCGTGTTGCAGATGATTTTGATCAACCAATTGATAAGAAATTATTTCACAGTAAAATTGATATTGATACTGCAAAATTGAAATCTAATGAGTCTAAATTTATTGATATTCCAATTATAACACATTTTGACAAAGCAACAGCCCCAAAGATATATGTTAAGGAGTTTTTAGACGAATTCACCTTCAAGTTCGAGAAGAACAACGAGATGTTATACGTAATTGAAGAGATACTTAGATTATCTAACACAGAGTGTGTCTACGAATTAAATATTGATAACTTTTACTTAAACATAGCGGACTTCTCATATGAAACAGTGGAAATAATTAAGGTGAAATTGAACATACATAATCAATTTGACCAACTATTTTTTGACACTAGAATTAAAGTACGCTTAATAGACTATTATATTAAACAGCTATGTGACTACGATTTCATTCAACAAATGGGACAATACAATGGCAATGAAAATAGATATTATGTCACTTTATGGATGAAAGCACATGTGAGAGCCAGATATTACGAGATAAAAGATGAAATAAAAATGATAGTAAGTGATGTCGTTGATGAGCTATTAAGAGATCCTCAAACACAACACCTTTTTAGACCTGAATACATTGAAAGAAGAGTAAAACAACAAGAAACTGAAGCAGAAAAAGAGGACGATAATGAAATCGAAATTAACGATAACGAATTGAGTGACCCAAATGAATATTACTAAAAATAAGGACCTATGCCAAATAAAATGATAAATGATATTAATAAACTAGGTATAAAAGTTAGAACTGCACGAACTAAACTAAATTGGTCGATGGAATATTTATCTGAAAAATCTAACGTTTCTAGATCTACAATTGCCAATTTTGAAGTTGGCAGATTTCACGGAATTAGCCTAATTAATGTGATGAAAATATATAAAGCACTAGGGCTAAATCTTCAAAAGAAATCATAGCCAATTTATAAAAATACAGCGTTCTCATAGTGACTGAGAACGCTGCAAAAATATTAGAATAGCCGTAAGCGTCTCCACATTACCCCTATATTGCTTTTAAAAATTACATTTCACTCTGTTACAAGTCGTTTTACTCCTCCACACTGAACATCGTAGTAACATATTGTGGCGGATGAATTGTTAAGCATAAAATCATTTCTATCTAAAAAAGCTCGTTCATGATACTCGTCAGAAATTAAAATTACGTTATTAGCGAGCTGGTATACAATATCATATAGCTGTTTGTCTTGCGTGGAGTATGACAACTCCTGCCCCATAAACGGTACCGCTACAAGAAGTTTTATTTTTGGGTGTTTCATCCTAACTCTTATGACAGCTCCTGCGGATAATAGATCGAAACCCTCTGATAGACCAGAAATAAAGGTGTCGTAACCCTCTTCGTGCAGAGCTAAGATGTGCTTTTCGAGATTAGAGTTAATCTCGTCAATTAGATGAGTGTTGTTACCTGTTTTAAGAATTGTTGAAGTTCGATAGCTTGTAAAGGCTACTGTTGTTTCTTTTTCAATTTTCATAGCGCTTGATGTTTTTAAGGTTAAAATTCATCGAGCAATGCAAAAAAAATAGCACAGAACTCGAATGTTATCCCTGCAGGTACGACCAAGCACCCTTACGACAAACAGACGAGTCTGTGCTAAGAGTATAGCAAAGACTTCGCCTGTTTATTCTGTCGCAATATTTTGGTCGTTTTGCAGGGACGAATAAACAGCTAAAAGCTATTAATATGTTTGTTTAATTATCTTTTTTACATACGCATTTTTATGTTATTATTACACAAAGTTAATATTTATTTTGATTATCTATGATCTTTCATAAAAATATCCATGTCAATAGTTCCCATTACGACTGTAAAGTGATGATTTAGCTTCAAAAATAGAGTTTGCACATAGCTCCGACTATATACTCGGTTTTATAATGTCGTAATGGAAACTGACGCTCGCAGCAGGAGCAGAACCATTCTCTCTTATACTCAGCCAATTTTGTAGCGTCTTTCACTAACTTTAATCCTATCGCATACCTCTTTTTCTACTAGATAAAATACACCTAATTTCATTAGATCTTAAATAGATGTTGAATCCCCACTCTCTCAATTGATTCTGAAAGATAAATTGGATCCTATTCCATATTGTTGGATTTCGATAATCCTCTGCTTGCATTGCAATATACTCCTCTATTGCAACATATCTATTTGAATATCTTTTGAAATAACGCTCTTTTGCTTTTTCAGGAATAAGAGGCTCTATTTTACCAAGGAATATAGTTAATTTATCTTTGTAAATAGCTCTTAATCCTTGGTGTCCTAAAACCTCATGTTTAAATGTTCTTTCAATATCTTCAAGACATGACAGTTCTTCCGCAATGATGTATACGTTGTTATTTAGCACGTCAAAAACACCATGTGTATCCTTGGTTGCGTGGATATGGTCTATTAAATTTTCAGGTAAATCATCACGAGTGCTAAGTAATATGATATCAGCTGAAAACACATCACTCAATTCTGCTATTTTTTTCTTTATTGAACTCTTTGATATAGGGTAATCCGAACTAGTTACATCACCATTTCGAAACATTGCTTGCCCCTGCATTACAGAAACCTTCATACTCTCTGTAATAGCAATATAATGCATATCACAACCATGCACACTCATTGGTAAAGTTGAACTACCCCACTTTTTACAATATTTATTTATGAAAAATGGAAGAACGTTATCGTAAAACTCAATCAATCCATTATTATTTACTGTCAAATTTCTAATAGCAAACTCTCCTGTTTCAATTGTATTAGCAACTTCTTTCCCAACAATTCGAACTAGTTGGTTGTAGTTACTAATAGGGTAAAATTCTGGAAGACTACCATATGGTTGTAAAATTAGATTCCCTGGATATCGCTCCACTCCGCTAGGAGAATACAATAATTTTTTATACTTTATTGCATAACCACAACGCACGTTCTGAACATCTCCTCTAGTCCATGCAATTGAGTCATAATCTCCTTCTGCAGCGTATCTAATCAAACGCTTTACCATAAGCTTATACCAACTCTTTTCAAATGGTGCAGTAGGAATATCATCTAGTGGATTCATTCGCTTAAATTGGTGTCTATGACTTTGGATCTCATCTACAACGAGAATCTTTTGATCTCGAATTGAAGTGTCTCCAAATCGTATAGATGCAATTGTTTTCCCATTAGTGATATCTTGGTACATGAAGTCATCGTCCCAACTTTGAATCGTAGGCAAGCTAAAAATCAGCTCCTTTCTATCTCTGAGACCAATAGTAGAGTAATCCAACATCGACTCCTTTGGAGTATCAAAAAGATTTTCTGTAATTATAATTTCATTATTAAGGATGAAATTATAAATCTCCGTTTTTGTCAACTTACGAGACTCATCTGCTATTAGCCAATCAGATAAACCCAACCAAATATCTTCCTCTCTTTTTAACGCCCCTATATTTTTAAGCATATTCAACCATTGAATAGCTGTTGCAGCCTCTTGTTGAAGAGTTTCAACTCCTCGCAGTGCATTAGAATAAAATATTTTCCCCATAACGAATAAGATATTAACAGTTTAGAATTACATGTAATTACAATGAATAATTGCAACTACAAATATAGCTCTTATAAAAATAATGTTTAAAAAAAAGTAGAAAGCTATATCCAATTGACATAACTTTCTACTGAAACAAATACTATTCTATTATTTACTGCGGCCTACTTTTGGGGTAGCAACTTTTTTGGACTCTATTTTAACTGGTGCGATAATATCACTTACACTTTTATCTCTGCTTTTTTCCGAATTCTGAGAAAGTACAGATCTATCAAGAGTTCCTCCTTTTCCTTCAGATAGTCGTACATCTTGAATAAGCTTTGGTGTTGGTACTTTGAAAGCTAGCCCACCATCACCATTATTCTTGCTGAAACTATAATGAACTACAGCATTATACTTATCTCCATCTTTTGGCGTGAGACCAGTGAGTAGAATTTTACCACCATGCTGGACAATATCCTTTTGCTCCTGAGAAATATCAACTCCTAAAATCGCTTTCGGAACAAATACATTAGATATAGGCTTAAATACAATTTCATTTGTTTCAAAATCTACTCCTATTAAGCAATCAACTCTTTTCCCACTAAAATTTAACTCTAAGGGATATGGTAACATACCTGTTTTCTTATCTAGTAACATAGTTACCTCATCAGGGGCAAACATTTGTCCCTTAGATTCTAAACTCTTGAAATTAACCATTGGACGAACAGTATGAATAAAAGGAGTAACTTCTCCATTGACACCCTCCCAGAGATGAACCTTTGCCGCTGTATTAATCTTTTGACCTCCAAAATCAGCAGTAAGTGATAGAAGTTTTGTCTTCCTTCCATTCTCTAAAGCTTGCATTGTTGCGGGATCGTGCTCTTTTAAATACTCAACATTAATTCCTAATGCAATAAGTTTTTCCTCTGGAATTTGCAATGTTTTTTTTTGTACTTTTTCTTCTGACATAATAACATAATTTTATATTAGACCCATTTCTTTGCATAAGCAAAGACAATAATTATCAGTACAAATATATCAATTATTTTAATTACCAACTAATATTTTAAGTGTTTTGATTAATATATTAGGTATTACACTGCTAAATACCTGAAATCTATTATCTTTTGATTTTTTTCTTTCGCTTAATATCATCGTTATCACCTTTTTTCTTCTTTTTATTTAGCACTAATCCACTATAATCACTAGAGAAAAATCGAAGAGAGGAACCTGATTCATAATCATCTGGGACAAATTCATCAACATTAGATATTGTTGAATTCAACCTATCTTCAAGATTATGTTCTATGGCGTAATCTTCAGGAATAAAACAAGATACTGCTTGCAAATTTACATCACTATAAGAACCCTTGTATGACCGATCATTTATAGCTGCACCAATGAAAGCTAAATCTTGAGAATTAAGAGATGCTAATTCACTCGTTCTATCATCTCCATTCACTGAAAATGATTTTAAATCTCTAAAATCAAGTTCATGCAAAACTCGATCAACTGAGTTTCCAACAATAACTTTATTCCCTGAAATACTAATATTAAATAGCTCTAAAAAAGATATTGCCGTCTTTTCTGAAATATTTAGACTAGATACGTAATCAAACATCTTATTTATTTGCTTTGTATCTTTCTCATGCTCCTTTAACTCTAACTTAGTGTAAATCTTAGACTTGTAGTTTACAAATGATTCGAATAACAAAGTTTTTTGCTCACTACTGAGATGGGTTTCCTGCTTGAAAAAGAAGTTCTTAAATCCATTTAGGTGTATGACATCTGAAAACATTGTACTTTCATGAAATACAGAGACCTGTTTTCTATACTCTGTTGCACTTTT
Source organism: uncultured Rikenellaceae bacterium (assembly GCA_947040435.1). Taxonomy (GTDB): domain Bacteria; phylum Bacteroidota; class Bacteroidia; order Bacteroidales; family Rikenellaceae; genus CAMQVY01. Next base: position 9,124 of record CAMRBL010000009.1, on the reverse strand, counting down.
TGTTATATTTTGAAAATACTCCTTTTTTAGTGTTGCAATATTAATAAACAAAGAAGGTAAGCGCAGATGACCTAAACGTAGTATAGCTCTACTTTTTCGATCTAAATAGTACTCTCTGTCAATCTTAATTAATCCTTTTTTTGTAAGATAGCTACCTAAATCCTTCTCTGTCACAAATAGATATTTAGACAAGAGCTCATCTTTCCATTGTTTAATAACTTCTACATCAATTAATCTATCTTGTCTATTATCCTCAATTAATTGCTTTAACTTATCTGAGGTAAAAGAGAGTCCTAATTGTGATGGTGTCCCCCCTACCCCAACATTTTTTCGAGTGGCAGGATTCTGAAATGTAAATTTATAATACTCACTTCCCCTAAAGTCTCTATTTTTAAAACAAGCAATATTATACCTATTAAGTAGTGAGTTTAATCCCCCTAAGTCCGAGAACTTATACTCAGAAACAATAAATTCTGATACATTTTTAAGGTGTTCATATGTGGCAACTTCACCATAACCCTCTAACTCTGGAATCAATCGATTTAATTCCTCTCTACGCCTGACTACATCAGTAGCAATAATAAGATTATAATCTAGCTCAATACTCCTTGAAATAGATTCACTCTTGCGATAAAGATAACTGTCATTTATCTTTCTATATTTACCGTTAACTAACTCTATGTTAGAACTAATTATATGAACGTGCTGATGATTAGTATCATTATGCTTAAAAACAACATAAGGAGTACTCCCATACCCAAGTCGCTCCATATAATCATCGACTATTGATTGTAAAGTTTCATCTTCCAAATATTCGTCTGGAGAAAAATTTAAAGATGTATGAAATACTGGATTACTGATATTGGGACACATCTGACTGCGTTCTAATAATTCAACCTGCATATCTGCAAAAGAAGGAGCTTCTTTGTTAAACATAGAGTGATAGAAGAGAGTAGCACTACCCTCTTCTATCTTATCCAAGTTATACTTAAAAGCTCCTTTGAAAAATTTACCCGTTTTTATCTTTGCAATCAATGTTTAATTATAAGTTAACGCTTCTTCTTTTTATTTTTTGGCTTAGCTACAACTGCTTTTTCACTCTTTTTGCAGTGATCTACATTTTTTGTCACTATCTTAGAACTAACATCACCTTTAATACTCTTCTCTGCAACTATATTAGAAATTTCATATGTTGCTATATGAGGTTGTTTCTTGAAAAAAGACTCTTTCTTTGCATTATACTTTAACTTTCCATCCTCTGTTAGTACTCCTTTATCAAGATACAAATTTATATCTGGCAGATCTTTCTTTGACACCTCCAGCAAATGATACTTACCATTACCCTGGGTGATGTACTTCACATAGGCTTCTAATTCATTTGGCTGAATGAACAAATTCTTATTCCGCTTCGAAACTAACTCTTTGAATGTACCATCAAGTTGCTCTACTGCAACTATCTGAATCATTTCAGAACTACTATCAATAGAAGCTTTGTTCTTCTTATCTCTTTTGAAAAGGTTAATAGACCCACCTATTACATTTTTAGTTATCAAAGATCCAAGTTTTGTCCAACTTAATAATGCCTCTACAATGTTTCGATCCTCTTTAGATGCAACCTTATCAACCTTATCTTGTACTGTTCTCCCTCGAGTACTAGCACTTACATCTTTACGACTTACCTTCTGCTTTGGAATTTTGTGTTCAAATTTCACATCACCCTCTGCCTTCAGCAGTACATCTCTCTTTTCAGCCACAACTCCAGATATACCATTTATATCCATATACATCTTACGATCAACTTCAATAGCCATTAGTTTACTTTCGGGATATTTATCACAAAGTCCCTCTGCAATTTTCTCAACCTCAAGAGAAGTTAAAAATTTACTTGGATCCAATTCAGAAGTAAGCTCTTTATAGAAACCTTTATCATTAACAACAATAACTTGCATTACATCACTCATATTTTCAGTCACCAGCGATGAAATTAATTGTACCTGATCATACTCTCGTTTCAACTCTACAACCGCTGCTTCAACCTCCTTGCAACCTTTTAGGAGCTCTTGAACTTCATCAGAATCAATTTGCAATCCTCTCTCTTTATACAAAACTGCCTTATCTTCTAATTCATCTACTATACTTGAGAGTTCAGAGACTCTTTTCTCTATTGTTTCAATTGAAAGATCAATATCCTTTGATATACTGAACTGGCGCTCAATTTTTGATGTCCGTTCAAGTATCAAATCTAGCTTGCTATCTACATTCTGAGATGACACCTGTTTAATATCTATATCCGACTCTACAATACTTTCAGTTATCTTCTGTACTCTCTCAATTATATCTGAAGTGTTTTTTTCAAAATTCACTAATCTAGAACCTTGTCCCATAGATTCAAAGGTATTTTTAATTCCCCCTGTTCGATATAAAACACTCTTCATACCAAGAACCATTCTCTTATTTCTTAGTTTAACTATTTGTCCCTCTAAATCCTCCTCATGCTCATTATTGATACTTTGAGTCATAATACTTTCGATATGTTTATTTATCACACCTTGGAAATCACTCAATAACGAATGAATTGTCGATTCAAATTGATCTAGATTATTAGTTAATACAGACAATGTCTCTCTAATAAATTCATCTTCTGCATTCTCACGAATAAGCCAATCTACCCCCTCAGATTGAGATAACAATTGCATTTTTGCAAAATAACCTTCAATTATTGCTTTCTCTTTGTAACCATTTTGCCCATTTGGCAAATTTTCTGTTTTGTTTGAATTTGTCTTGTTCATTTTGATTGGATTTTATTATGTATTATTAAATTATTCAAACTAGATACCACATATATCTAATTTGAACCTACTTTTTATTCATTTTGTATCTCCTTCATTAATATATTTATCTCATCTAATTTATTTGCAAGAAAAATTACATTTTCATTAGTTATGTTATTACTCGAATTGATACTTTTAACTACTTGATTTATATTTACGCCTATCTTAGCAATATTGAAATTCAGGTTTTTTAAACTTCGATTTTTCTCCAAAGTAGAACGAGTTAACTCCTCATCAGATGAAGAATAAGCTATATTAACACTCTTTGAAAATATTAAAAATCTTATATATGCACTCAAGCTTGAAAATTTCAACTTATCATATCCACCTTTTATCTTACAGTAATCTTCATCAGATAGTCTTATCTTCAAATTATGACTTTTAAATCCAATATCATTGAAAGGTAAATCTACACTCCCTACCCTATCACTTGTACTCTCTGATAATATTAAACTCCTTAAATACATAGATAAGTTTGAAAAATTATGTTCTACCTGATCCTTTAACAATAACTCACGTTCTTGTTCAGTTAATCGCAATTTAATGACACTATTTTTATTCATAACAATACCAACAATTAATCTATACATTTATTCCGAGTGCGTATAGCTACCTACCTTCAAGGTAGATATACGCAGTATTTGAGACACAAAGTACCACAAATACACACCTTGCTTTTATTTATAAACAAATATACAAATAAAATACTGTATTATTCATTAATAGTATATAAAAAGTACATATTTCAATGTGTGCAATACATCAAAAAACAAACGTGCATCTAATACTGAAACACTCTTGAATCATATTACAGTATTTTATAAAACTATTACCAAGCTATTTGAAAGGTGAAAGAAGGGAGTTTTGAAACGCCTATCAACTTCACACTCATTATTGGATAAAGCAAATAGCTTGGTTAATTTCAACAATTCAATACACCTCAAACACCACGTATTTCAGCCATAAGAACACAAATGAAACACCTAAGCAACAATACTGAATAAAATAGACTTCAGTATCGATGTATAAATATAACATCATTGTTACAGTTTTGATTGTAACAAAATACATATATGTTACTTATATACTTCATTACTGATATACTCGCTTAACAGTTTTGTTATATTTAGGCTACAGATAGGTACTCTTTTGTTGTGTTGCTGTTTCAGTATTGCCACCAATTTGATTCAGTTCTGTTACATTTCTGATTATTTTTACAGTATTTTACATGACTTTGATTTTTATTTACTATCTTTGTATTCTAAATAAAGACAACGTAATTATGACGAAAAAAACTATTAAAATTGCTATTGCATCTCAAAAAGGGGGTGGGGGGAAAAGCACCATCACAATGCTACTAGCCAATAAATTATTCTTTGAAAAGAAACAACGAGTTCTAATATTGGATTGCGACGCTCTACAAAATAGTTGTTATGATGTAAGAGAATCTGAATTGAAGAAAATAAAACTTATTAAGGAAAAAGTAGATAAAGCATCGAATGGAGAGTCTGTAAAGATAAGCCCAGATGAAAAGACACTATGGAGAAATTTTTTAAGGTCCTATGCCGAATATCCATCTGTAAAAGAAAATTTCAGTATTCAAATTCCTAAAACGAAAAAGAATAACGATAACTTGGATGAAGTAGTTGCCCAATTACCTGACTACGAAAACATGGGATATGATGTAATTCTGTTTGATACAGTAGGAACAATTACTACAGATGGTAAATTAATGGGACTAATGAAAAATATGGATTACATTTTTGTGCCTATTGAGTGTGAAGATCAAGCATTGAAACCCGCAATCGCATCGTTAACTACTTTTTTAAAGTTGTCGGACAAACATACTAATAGTGTCTTTGGATTCTTTAACAAATTAAAACTTAATGAGAAAGACCAAAATAGATGCCTAATAAATATCTTATCTGTAGCAACTGCAATACATCTACCATTACTGCACACAGAAGATAATCAAGTGGCATATGTAGATGATAGAGCCGTATATAGACAACCTATTGTTAAGAGTAGTCTAATACCAAGTATTTATAATAAAACCTATAAAGAATCTGAGGGTAATGCATTACTAGAAATCATCTGTAATAAAATACTATAACACATGGCTAAGACAAAAAGAAAACTTCCAATGATAAGTGACATTCCATCTGATTTTTTTTCAGATGACGCAGCCGCACTGGTTAGTAATATATCATCAAAAGCGACTCTTTTAGATCAGATTCAATCTGATGCAGAGGAAATCACAACCCCAGTAGAGACTACTCCTTTGAAAGCAGTAGCGAAAGCGCCCAAAGAGGGTAAAGCTAAAGAGAAGCAAAAAAACAAAACAAAATTAGCTGATAGGGTAGGGGAGGGGTCAGAAAATAATACATCTATGACTGGAGACTTTATTAAGCTATTACAGGAGTCTAAAGACAGAAGGAATACAAAACCTGTTAGAATTAAAATGAGTAATTATGAAAAGATATTGGAACTTCGTACTATGTCCGGAGGAACACGCTCTGTGCCTGAATTAGTTGATTGGATCTTAGAAATGTACCTAAAATTAGTAGATGAGCAATTAAACAGTACAGAACATTAATTGATGTACAGATAAAACACAATTGTAACAAATGCGTTACAATTTAAAGTATTTCAAACAACTATACTTATTTAAATAGCGTGTCAGATGGATGACAAGATGAAAACATTACTTTTAGGAGTAAAAATAAATCGGAAGAAAATATATATCGAAAGGGGAGTAATTGACAAACTCAAAGAAATTAAGAGAGAAAATCAAGGAAGTCTCGACATATGTGAAATGGTGGAGTGCTGTTTCGATAATTTTGATTTTTCAATGCCCCAACAAATAGATCCAGATAACAGCGATATAATGGAGACTTTTTCTCGTAAAGATGAATCAGTTCAATTACTAATTAGAGATGATATATACGACAAATTAAAAGATATGAAGAAGGCCTCTGGCCGTACAGTTCATGATATAATTTCGCTTATAGTCCAGTTAACTTTGAACTAATATTTGAGACCACTCACAGACAGAATTACTGAGTGGTCTCAAAGTCTATTATTTTGTGGCTAACTCAGCCTCTAAAGCTTTGACTTTATTTTCCAACAGCTGCATTGCATATTGATTACTTTCAATAGTATTCTTTATTTGCTCATCCTTTTGCTGAATCATTTTAAGAAACTTTTCAACCATACTTTCAATCTCACTAATATTAGTTGTAGGCTCAGCTAGTACATTATTAGTATCAGCACTAGGGAAAGGAGTACCCTCACCCATAATTAACCAACTCACATTTATATCAGGATACAAATTACATAACTTAGCTATACTTCTAACATTGAAATCCCTCTGCGCAGCAAAGAAGGAGTTAGAAAGATCGAGCTTCAGACATATCTGTCTTAAACTTGTATTTTTCTCCTTAACAACGATGCCAAGTCTCTTCTGAAACTCAATAGAGTAAATTGATTTTTTGAAATTATCTGGAACTGCCATTTTATACTTCCTTAGGTATTATTTAAATGCAAAGGTATATTATTATTACGTAAAAAAGAAATGGTTTAGATTGAACCTAGCAATTAAAATAAGTGATTAATATATTGATTATCTGCGTAATCTTTTTTATCTTTGTCTCATTCATTAACAACTTCATATTATGGCACAAAAAGAGTATCGAGTAATTTTTAAATGTTTATGTAATAGTTGTCTTGATTTGAAGAAAATAGGTAAACTTGGAATTGATTGCAAAAGCTGTACATTTGGTAAATACCACACAAGTGATCTTCTATCTTTTTTACATTTTTTAGATACAAAATTTCCAAACTGGACATGGTGGAGAGTGTATGACAAAACAACTAGAGCTGAGCTTGCGTGCTATAAAAACACCTATAAAACATATATTTCAGACAGTACAGGGAAAAAGGTGTGCACAGGAACAATGAGAGATATACCATCAACGAAACAAATCACCCAATAGGCAAATTATTATGATACAAGAAGGATCAATCAAACTATTTGAAAGCACTCAAGTGCGTACTGTTTGGGATGAAGAACAAGAGAAATGGTATTTTTCTATTGTAGATGTTATTTCAGTCTTGACAGAGAGTGTTGATGGTCGAAAATATTGGAATAAGCTGAAACAAAGACTAAAAGCAGAAGGAAATGAGTCGGTGACAAATTGTCACCAACTGAAATTACCATCTAGCGATGGTAAAAAATATCTAACAGATGTTGCTGATACAGAACAACTATTTAGACTCATTCAGTCCGTACCATCACCAAAAGCAGAACCACTTAAGCAATGGATGGCGCAAGTAGCAAGTGAGCGTTTAGATCAGATGCAAGATCCTGAACTCTCTATTGAACAATCCATGTTTGACTATAAGCGATTGGGATATTCAGACAATTGGATAAACCAACGACTAAAAACCATTGAGGTTAGAAAAGATCTAACTGATGAGTGGAAATCACGAGGATTGAAGGAAGGAGTTGAGTTTGCAACCCTTACAGATATTATATCTAAAACGTGGTCTGGAAAAACAACAAAAGAATACAAACAGTTCAAAGGATTGAAAAAGGAAAATCTCCGAGATAACATGACTAATATGGAGTTAGTATTGAATATGTTAGCAGAGTTGTCAACAACTCAGATTTCAGAAGAAAATAATCCATCAACCCTAAGCGAACACAAGAAAATTGCGCAAGAAGGAGGCTCTATTGCAAAAAATGCTCGTTTAGATCTAGAATTAAAACTAAAGAGGCCAATCGTATCCCCTCTAAATGCAAAGAATGGTGTATTGCTAAAAAAATAAATGATACTTTTAGTCCTTCACAACCATAAAAAAATGAGTTATATTCTCACATCGAGAAGAAAGAACAAATACCCATATTGAGCAATAATCCCAATATTAATATATTGATTATGTGAGTAATCTTTTTTACCTTTGTCACATTCAAATAATTTTTAAATAATCTCAAATGTATCAAAATATCACATATCAAAAAGCATTTGAGATTCTCATATCTCAACGTAGCTGGTATAAGAAATCTGGGGTTCTAGCATCTAATGCTTCCAAAGATAAGAAGCTATTTAAGAGTGGTGAGTTAAGTGAGCAAAAGATAATAAAGTATCTTATAGCAGATGGATGGCTTAAAAGAGAAGATGGACTGTTTTTTAAGTCAAATATAATAATTGACAGCGAAGATGAGCCTATAAGTGAGCCATTGACTCAATTAATGCAACCTACGCTTCTTACCAATAGTCGCCATCAATCCAAATTGATTCACTACCGTTTGTTGTGTACAATTATTAGTACACTACAACCCCAAATGCGCATAAACCTTGCGAATAAAAAGAATAAGGTACAACATCTACCAAATAAAGATAAAGTAGTCCTTGAGATTCCTTATAAAGATTTTGGACTCACAACAGATCGTTACAATGAACTCCGACAAGCACTAAGAGCACTAGCTGGCACAACAATAGAGTTTGACACAGAGGATAACTGGGTTATTACGGGCTTATGTAAGGCCATGATACCTAAGGATAAATATGCACGATCTATAAAATTAGAATTTGATCCCGATGTAGCAAATGCAATAACATCTGTACACAATGGATTTACTCAGTTTTCGAAAGAAATTGTATTTAAATTGAATAGTGTCTATTCTATCCAACTATATTTACTGTGTTGTTCATGGAGAGATAAATCAGGATTTAAGCGTACAATTGAGTGGCTAAGAAAATGGTTATATGTAGAGAATAAATATACATCCTATAAAGATTTTTCATCAAAGATTTTAAAAGCAGCCCAAGAGGAGTTGAAATTAAAAGCAGACGTATGGTTTGAATTCACTCCAATCATGAAAGTTGGAGATAAGGATCCCTACATGATATCTTTCAAAGTAATTCATACCAATACTCCAGCTGAGATAAAAGTTCTTGATAATCAGAAATCAATTATTATTAGGTGGTGGACAGACAACTTAAAACTGAGTGCAAAAACAATAGAAGAACTCTTGCCAAAACTAAATGATAATAATATTAAAGAGATTTACATAAAAACATTTAACATCTTAGTTAAGATTGAAGATAATAGTAATATTATAGACATTTCTTCTTATGCCTATACTTCACTTATAAAAGCTTTTGATGAAGAGTTGCTAAGTAAATAACTCATATGTGACACATAAATTACAAAAAAAGGGGTGCAAATTTGTGAGGGCACTGAAAAACCCTAAATTATCTAGGTGTAAATTAGACAAAAGTTTGATT
>CAMRBL010000008.1 GCA_947040435.1 uncultured Rikenellaceae bacterium | reverse complement strand
TTTTATTGTAGGCCTAATGCTCAACTGGTTATACCTTCTAATAGGATTTGCAGCGGTGGTAACAGTGTTACTACCAATGATAAACATTGTGAAAGATCCAAAAGGAGCTGTAAAGTCTCTAATTGGTCTAGGTATTGTGGCGGTAGTTTTGGCGCTATGTTACGCACTATCAGATACTACTCCGGTCACAAATTCAGGAGGTGGATTCTTTGAAAATGAAACAGAACTCAGATTGAGTGACACTGGACTTTATGCCGCTTATTTTGCCGTAGCTACAGCGATGCTAGCTACCGTTGTAGGTGAGTTATGGAATAGTTTTAAATAATAGACATTAATCCATAAAAAAAATGAGTAAAAGAAAATTAGAAGAGATTAATGCGGGTTCTATGGCCGATATTGCTTTTTTGCTACTTATCTTTTTTCTTGTTGCGACAACTATGAATGTCGATAAGGGTATAACAAGGATTTTACCTCCAATGCCAGAGCAAGATCAAAAGGCAAATGACATTAAGCAACGTAATGTAATGGAGATCTTTGTTAGTAAGTTTGACGAAATCATGGTAGACAAGAAGAAGATAGATATCTTGGAACTTAAAGATAAAGCTAAGAAGTTTATTCTAAATCAAGGGAACGATGTCAATCTACCGGAGAAAGAGGTTAAGGAGATTGATCTTATAGGTAAATATGCTGTAAGTAAGGGAGTAATTGCCGTTAAGAATGACCGAGGAACAACTTACCAAATGTATATTATGGTTCAGAATGAACTAGTTCGTGCATTTAGTGAGGTTAGAGATGAATTATCAATGGTTAAATTTGGTAAAGATTTTGATGATTTAGATGGAGATCAGCGTGCAGCTTTGGCTAAAGCAGTTCCATTAGCAATTTCAGAGTCAGAGCCTAATACAACAGAGGGAGGTAACTAGTATGGCAGTAATGAAGAAAAAAGGAGACAAAGGTACTCCTGCAATATCTACGGCATCACTACCAGACATTATCTTTATGCTATTGTTTTTCTTCATGGTATCTACTACTATGAAGGAGCAAGAGTTGAAGGTAAAGTATACGCTACCAGATGCAACAGAGCTACATAAGCTAGAGAAGAAGTCTCTTGTAAGTTATATCCATTTTGGAATACCTATTGAGTCTCTTCGTGAGAAGTTTGGAACAGCTCCACGTATTCAACTTAACGATACTTATAGAACGACCCAAGACATCTTGGAGTTCATCGCTTCAGAGCGAGATAAGTTAAGTGAGGGAGAGCGTCCTGCTATGACTGTAAGTTTGAAAGCTGATGGAAATATTATGATGGGACCTATTACAGATGTAAAACAAGAACTTAGACGTGCAAGTGCTCTTAAGATTAGCTATGCTGGTGTAAGGATCGAAGGTTACGGAATGTAGTATATCTATAATCAATATGAATAAATAGAGAGAAGATGATCAGTAATGGTCATCTTTTCTCTATTATACACTGTTTGGAGTTATCTTAGTGGTGTTGCATTAGGTATTAATACCCCCTTATTTGCAGCCCATTTAACCTATTTAACTCCCATTGAATAGTCAGTACTATCTACATATTGTAGTTCTGTTAAATGTCATTAAAAACTAAAAGCTATGACTGAAAAAGAAAAAATGATTTCATGTGAGATGTATAACTCTAGTGGTAGTGAGTTAACAATGGAGAGGCATAAATGTAAAGAGATGTGCTACGATTATAATAATCTGCGCCCAACTAAGCTAGATGAAAGGAGAGCTATAATAAGGGAGTTATTTGGTAAGGTAGGAGGCTCTTTTTTAATTGAGCCCTCTTTGTGGTGTGACTATGGATATAATATTGAGATAGGAGATAACTTCTATTCGAATCACAATTTAGTTATTCTAGACTGCACTAAGGTTACCTTTGGGGCGAATGTATTTATAGGACCAAACTGTGGTTTCTATACTGCTGGACACCCTATCGAAGTGGAGGTTAGAAATGGGGGATTAGAGTACGCCTCCCCTATTTCAGTTGGGAATAATGTATGGATTGGAGGAGGGACGAGTGTTCTACCTGGAGTAACTATTGGAGACAATTGTACTATTGGAGGAGGGAGTGTAGTAGTTAAGTCTATTCCTGCCAATTCAATAGCAGTAGGAAATCCGTGCAAAGTAATTAGGAGTATCTAAATATCACATCGTTGTATGTATGGTGCTATTATTGGTCTAAAACGGACTATTTTGGGCTTTACTATATGATTACCGCTAACTAATAATATTTTCATGCATCTATATATTGTCAACAGTTTTATATCGATATTATAAAAGAGAAGACCACTAGAATTTTACACTCTAGTGGTCTTACTTTTTATATTTAGCGATATTTAGTTGTTACTCTTTTGTAGCACTTTTCAGTAGAGCAAGTTCATTCATTTCACGCTGTATTTTAACCATTTTAATAGCAGTAGCCGCCGCTTCGTCGCCTTTGTTTCCGTGAACACCACCGCATCTATCAAGAGCTTGTTGAGTGTCGTTTGTTGTTAAGACGCCAAATGCGATAGGAAGATTCCAAGTAATCATCAATTGAGTGATTCCCTGCGTAACACCTTGGCAAACGAAGTCAAAGTGAGGAGTATCACCTTGAATTACGCAACCGAGTGCAATTACTGCATCAACTTCAGTGTACTCTGCAAAAAACTGAGCACCAAGAGTTAGTTCGAATGTACCTGGAACATGCTTTACTTCGATGTTTTGTTCATCACAACCATTGTCAGTAAGGGTTTTAATAGCCCCTTGTAGTAATGCATTAGTGATTTCGTGATTCCATTCAGCTACAACTATTCCGAATTTCATATCTTTAGCAGAAGGAACTTCGGAGTTGAATACAGAAAGGTTTTTATTTTTAGTAGCCATTATTTCTGTTCTATTTGACCGATAAACTTATCTATATCACGAGCTTCCATACTAGATGGGAAGTTGTCAGCAATTGATTGGAAAGCATTCATAGCCTCTTTGTATTGGTTTAATTTTGCATATACCAACCCTGCTTTTTTAAGGTAATATGGAGCAGTGAATGTATTGTCGCTAATTCCTACAGCCTCCATGTAATATTCCGCTGCGTTTTCAAGTTCTCCTTTTTGCGAGTAAATATCTCCCATAAGGCCTCTATTTTGCGCATTAATTATTTCGTTTGGCACCCCTTCAGTTGGAGTGTATTGCGAAAGGTAGTCTATTGCGCCATCAAGATCATTCAATTTCAGTAGACATATTCCTGCGTAGTGTTTTGCGATGTTACCTTGAGGTGTTGATTCATATTGGTCAATAACGTCAATGAAACCTGCATTGTTTCCATCACCATTTAGAGCTAGGTTGAATGAATCAATTGCGAATTGTTGTTCAGCAACAAACATCATATTAGAAGCTTGCACCTCTCTTGGAGAATTCCAAAGGTATTTGTAAGCGTAGTATCCTCCAACTAATAGTACAATTACTGCTAGTGCGATAAGTAAATTTTTACCGTTTTTTTCGATAAATTGCTCTGATTTTGTTAATGCTGATTCGATTACAACCTCCGCATCTGGGGTTGTGTGATTTTGCTGATGTGGTAACATAAGTTTATTATTTTAAATTAATTATTAGTCGAACTATCTCACAAAAATAGTTCTTTTTTATTAAAAATAGAGGGAAAGCGCTCTATTTTTTCATGTTTTATGGCAAAACAACAGCATAAAAAGATATTTTTAGCGAAATTTGACAGAAGTTTTTGCGTTTTTTATTAAGTTTTGTTGAATTTTTAGATTTCTTCGTATTGTTAGGAAATCGTATGGTTTTTTACTACTTTTGACTTAGAAATAGATACTGATTATGTTTTTAGAGAAACTTACCCTAATAAATTTTAAAAATATTACTCAAGAGAGTTTTACGTTCTCTTCGAGGGTTAATTGTTTTGTTGGTGACAATGGTGCAGGAAAGACGAATATTATAGATGCAATACACTATCTTTCGTTGTGCAAAAGTTCGTTTTCAATGACAGATGGACAGTGCCTTAAACATTCTGCAGATTTTTTCGTTTTGGAGGGAACTTATAGATCCGATAGAGATCGTTTTGAACATATATTTTGTGGGTTCAAAAAACAGGCAGGCAAAACTCTGAAGCGCAATAGTAAAGAGTATGAAAAGCTCTCGGAGCATATCGGACTCTTACCTTTGGTAATAATTTCCCCGACCGATTCATTCTTAATAAGTGATGCGGCAGATGAGAGACGTAGGTATATAAATGCCTTTTTATCTCAACTAGATAGGGAGTATTTAACCTCAATACTTAAATATAATCATGTATTAAGTGAGCGAAATAAGTTGCTCAAAATGGACTATATAAACAGTGATATACTTCAAGTATATGACGATCAGTTGAGCATGTATGGTCAAGTTGTGTATAGTAAAAGAAAAGAGCTGATTGAGAAGTTAGCTCCAATAGTTGCAAAATATTACTCGTTCCTGTCAGATGACAAAGATGAGGTTAATCTATCATATAAGAGTCAGTTGCACGACAAAGATATGCGAGATCTGTTGCTTGAAGTGCGAGTAAAAGACTCTGTAAATCAACATACAACGTGTGGTATTCATCGAGATGATCTCAAAATGAGTATTGGAGGACACCCTATCCGTAAGTATGGTTCACAAGGTCAACAGAAGTCATTTCTGATAGCACTGAAGCTTGCACAATATATAGTTGTTGCTAACAGTCTAGAAGAGAAACCTATATTACTTCTTGATGATCTTTTTGATAAGTTAGATATTAGTAGAGTTAGGCGGCTTATAAAGTTGGTTTCGTCAAGTGATTTTGGTCAGGTATTCATTACTGATTGTAATAAATTGCGCTTAGAGACTATCTTAGAGCAGAACGAAACTGAGTACTCTTTGTGGTTTATTGGAGATGGATCTGTAATTAAATAGATATAATAATATGAGACGTACCGACCCTATAAGATTTGGAGATGCATGGAATGAGTTTATAAAGTCAACTCCATCTGTTGCGCGTAAAATTGCTGCGGCAAAAATACCACAAACTTGGGCACAACTCGTTGGTAATAGAATTGCTTACTATACACGAGATGTCAAAGTCGAGAGTGGTATTTTGACCATATACCTAACTTCAGCAGCTTTGAAGCATGAATTATTTATGAAGCGTGATGTCATTAGAGATCATGTCAATAAAGAGATTGGTATGCGGATTATTAATGTTGTATTGATAAAGTAGGTTTTTAAAGAGATAGATTAAATTCAAATAAATATGTTATTTACCCCACAGGAGTATAAGATAAAGGATGAACCAGAGGTTCCATTTATCGATAAACAAGAGATTTTAGCTCTTTTAGAGGAGTTCTCACACCCCACAACGGAGCAAGTTGAAGAGGTTATAAGTCAGAGTCTATCTCTAAATAGATTGTCAATGCAGCAAGTTTCAGTACTGCTTAATAGTTGTTCTGATTACGATCACCGTAAATTAATTACCAGTGCCGCTAAGAAACTTAAAAAAGAGGTTTACGGTGAGCGTATAGTTATTTTTGCACCATTGTATGTTGGTAATTACTGTATTAATAACTGTTCGTATTGTGGGTTTAAGGCATCGAATAAAAAAGCCGTAAGAAAGAGCCTATCCGACTTAGAGTTACAACAAGAGGTGTTGGAGTTAGAAAAAGAGGGGCAAAAGAGACTTATTTTAGTGTATGGTGAGCATCCAAAATACTCTCCTGAGTATATTGCGCACACGGTTAAACTCGTTTATAGCCAACACGGAAAGAGCGAAGGTTCTGATCGTATTAACAGGGTGAATATAAATGCTGCACCACTAGATATAGAGGGTTTTAGAGTTGTAAAAGAGTCTGGAATTGGTACGTATCAGATATTTCAGGAGACATATGATACAGAGGTGTATGAGCGTTTCCATCTGTCGGGACAGAAGAGGGATTACAACTATCGTCTAACGGCAATGGACAGAGCTATGGCGGCTGGAATTGATGATGTTGGTTTGGGCGTTTTGTTTGGGCTTGGAGATTGGAAGTTCGACGTTATGGCACTCATAAGACACACTAATCACCTTGAGGCGTGTTATAATGTTGGTCCGCACACGATCTCATTTCCTCGTATTAAGCAGGCATCTAATAGTGATGATCTTGTACTTCAGAGCGTTGATGATGAGGATTTTAAGATGCTTATTGCGATACTGCGACTTGCAGTGCCATATACTGGGTTGATTCTTACTGCTAGAGAGCCAATAGCACTAAGAAATAAATTGATTGAATTTGGAATCTCGCAGATTGATGCGGGCACTAAACTTGAAATCGGTGGGTATTCAGATAAGAGTGAAGGGCAGGATATACATAAGGAGCAGTTTGAGTTGAGTGATAATAGAACATTAGAGCAAACTATATCAGAGTTAATAGATCAAGGGCAAATTCCTTCGTTTTGTACGGCGTGTTATCGCAAGGGGAGAACTGGGGAGCATTTTATGGAGTTCTCAACAAAGGGGTTCATAAAACGCTTTTGTACACCTAATGCCTTACTGACGTTTGCAGAATACCTTGAAAGTTATGCAAATCCGCATACGAAAGAGAAGGGTTGGATGTTAATTGAGAGTAAATTGAGTGGTTTGGACGGAAAACAACGTGAGGATATGGAGGGAAAGTTAGATTCTATACGTCAAGGTCAATCAGATTTGTTGTTGTAGCGCAAAAGTTCTTAATGTTACATTAACATAGGCTTCTGTAATGTTAAGATAATGTTTTGTCTTTCGGGCTAAATTATTTTCGATATAAATATAATTTAGAGTTGATAAATGAGGGTTAGTGTATGTGTATCGTGGTTTCTTGTCGCATAACATGTGCTGACACTTAAAAAGTCAATATTAAGGAATTATTAAATATATTTAATAATTAGTGCTTACTATTGCAGAATGTATGTTTTAGCCATATCTTTGCAGAGAAGTTTTAAGGTTCATTTTTTAAGTTAGTAGTTTTAAAGGTTAGTAGTTTTAAGGTTAGTAGTAGGTTAGTAGTTTTTAGGTTAGTAGAGGAAACAGGAAGAAGCGCAAGCTCAAATCCTAGTTTCCTTGTTTTTTTGGTATATATCTGATATATGCATATAGCACCCCTCCTGGAGTAGTTCCAGTAAACTCGCTATCCAGTCTTTATAAGGCTATACAAATTAATTAGCTCCTCAGAGTATAATATATTTTAAAAAAATTCATATATTTGCATATTGTGCTCTACTCATTAATATGTTGGTTAGGAGCACCGTATAAAAATGTTATCAAAATACTAGAATATAATAAAGATGTTTGAAAATTTAACGGACAAACTCGAGAGGTCATTCAAGGTCTTAAAGGGTGAAGGTAAGATTACGGAGATTAATATTGCAGAGTCGCTAAAAGAGATTCGAAAAGCACTTATTGATGCCGATGTGAACTTTAAAGTTGCAAAAACTTTTACAGATGCTGTAAAAAAACGTGCGATTGGTGAAGAGGTTATTAAGTCTGTTAAACCAGGGCAGATGATTACCAAGATTCTACGTGACGAACTTGCCGAACTTATGGGTGGCACGATGTCGGATGTAAATCTTGACGGTTCACCTGCCGTTGTTCTTATTGCTGGTCTTCAGGGATCGGGTAAAACAACTTTTTCAGGTAAATTAGCTCTATTTGTTAAGAGTAAAAAAAATAAAAATGTCCTCCTTGTTGCTTGTGACGTGTATCGTCCTGCGGCGATAGATCAGCTTAAAATTCTTGGTGAGCAGATTGGCGTTGAAGTATACACTGAGGTGGGAAGTAATGACCCTGTTCAAATAGCTAAGAATGCAATAAATTACGCTAAGACAAAAGGGGTTGATACTGTAATCGTCGATACGGCTGGACGTTTGGCTGTCGATGAGCAGATGATGCAAGAGATTACGGCTATAAAAAAAGCGGTAAACCCTTCAGAGACTCTATTTGTTGTCGATGCAATGACGGGACAAGATGCGGTAAATACTGCCAAAGAGTTTAATGATAGATTAGATTTTGATGGTGTCGTACTTACTAAACTTGATGGTGACACGAGAGGTGGAGCGGCAATATCTATTCGTTCGGTTGTTGATAAACCCCTAAAGTTTGTTAGTGATGGAGAGAAGATGGATGCTCTACAAATCTTCCACCCTGAGCGTATGGCTGACCGTATATTGGGTATGGGTGACGTCGTTTCTCTTGTGGAGCGTGCCCAAGAGCAGTATGATGAGGATGAGGCTCGTAAGCTGAAGAAAAAATTGGTCAAAAACCAATTTAACTTTAATGACTTCTTGACGCAGATAAACCAAATTAAAAAAATGGGTAATCTTAAAGATCTTGCATCAATGATACCTGGTGTAGGTAAAGCTCTTAAAGATGTTGAGATTGGTGATGACGTATTCAAGCAGACAGAATCAATTATATACTCAATGACGCCTGCTGAGAGAGAGAATCCTTCAATAATTAATCCGTCTCGTAAAACTAGAATCGCAAAGGGTAGCGGAGTAACAATTACAGATGTTAATAGATTGTTGAAACAATTTGAGAGCACTCGTGCAATGATGAAGAGTGTCGCTGGGGGCGGAATGCCAAAGTTTAAAGGTAAAAGACGTTAAAATTTGTTACAGATCTTAATGCGCTTAGTTGATATGTTCAAATATATCGGCTAAAGGGGATTATACAGAATATTATTAAAAATATAAAATATATACCATGAATTTAGAAGAGTCAATTAGCGAAGGTATTAAGTTAGCGATGAAGAGTAAAGATACTATTCGTCGTGATATACTTAGAAGTGTTAAGAAATATATTATCGAATTTAAAACATCTGGCACAAGTGCAGGGGAGATTACAGATGCAGATGTATTGAAGATTATCACTAAACTTGCAAAGCAAGGGGCGGATAGTGCAGATGTATTTAAAAGCCAAGGTAGAGAGGATCTATACGAGTATGAAGTAGCGCAGGTTAGCGTACTTAAAGAGTTCCTACCAGAGCAAATGACTGACGCAGAGTTGACTGACGCAGTAAAAACGATTATCGAAAAATTGGGTGCAAGCTCAATGAAAGATATGGGTAAGGTAATGGGTACTGCATCTAAGGAGTTAGCTGGTAAGGCTGATGGTAAAGATGTGTCGAATAAAGTAAAAGAACTTCTTGCTTAAATACGAGAGGTTGAAATAGGATATTTTTACGTTTTGCGTCGCAAAGAGTTTCGGGTCATGTTAGACTGGGAACTCTCTGCGACGCAAAACTTTATAAAGTTTTATCAATTTTTTAGTGATTTAGATTATTGTTGTCATGGCTAAGATAATTATAGATAAAGATATACCATATATCAGGGGGGTATTTGAGCAATTCACATCTGTTGAGTATCTAAAAGGAGATGAAATATCACCTAAAGATATAGAAAATACTCTTGTCCTTATTGTGCGAACAAGGACAAAGTGTAACGCAAAATTGCTCGAAAAGAGTGGCGTTAAACTAATTGTTACGGCGACTATCGGAACAGATCATATCGATCAAGAGTGGTGCGAAATGAGTGGAATCTGTGTTAGGAGTGCCCAAGGGTGTAACTCTAGAGGTGTGCTGCAATGGGTCTCGGCATCTCTTGTGCTGATGTGCGAAAAATTAGGTTGGAAGCCCGCTGATAAAACTATTGGTGTTGTGGGGGTAGGGCACGTAGGATATTTGGTTGCTGAGTTCGCAGAAACTTGGGGATTCAATGTTTTAAAGTGTGATCCGCCTAGAGCCGAAGCTGAGAGGCTATCCGCTTCAGATGGCTTTGTTGAGTTTGAAACTATTCTGAAAAATTGTGATATAATAACTTTTCATACACCTCTTAAACGTGATGCTAAATATCCAACGTTTCATATGCTTAATGTTAATAATGTTGGGCAGTTATCTAAAGATACCGTTGTTTTAAACTCTTCCCGAGGTGAAGTTATAGAGACACAAGCACTACTTGCACACATAGGGCGTGGTGGAAGATGTTGTGTGGATACATGGGAGTCTGAACCAAATATTAGCATCGAATTACTTAATGTTGTAGATGTTGCTACGCCGCATATTGCAGGGTATTCTAAGCAAGGTAAAGCAACTGCAACGGCTATCTCTGTTAAGGCTGTTGCAGAATATATGACACTTCCAATTAAGGATTGGTTTCCGAGTGATGTGCAAAAAAATAGAGCTAAAACTCACCCAATATGGAGTGATGTTAGTAGCTCTATTATAAAATATTGTGACCTAGTGGGTGAAACGGAAACGCTTAGATCTAATTCAGATCGCTTTGAAGAGTTACGAGCTACTTATAATTACAGAGAAGAGTATTTCTAAACTTCTCTGTGATTATGTCGTTATGCCCAACATAGGCTAGCTTATTTAGAGTGTGACCTCTATTATGGCATTGTATTATAGAACTCAATAATTCCTGAGAGTGAGTTCTCTTCAGATACCACAATTACGGAGTGTATTTTATTCTTTATCATCATCTCTTCGGCCTCTGTAATTCGGGCATTCTCTGAGATTGTTTTTGGGCTTTTTGTCATTACGTCACCAGCGCTAATATCAAAAAAATCATTCTGATACTTGAGCATTGCACGCCTAACATCTCCGTCAGTTACAATTCCTTTAATATTATCTCCATCTAAAACAATTGCAATACCTAACCTTGCATTGCTTATTTCGATAATAACATCGCTCAACTTCATTGATGGGGAAACACATGGAAGATTTTCACTTCTCATAACATCCTTCACCTTTGTTAATAACTTACGACCAA
Organism: uncultured Rikenellaceae bacterium; assembly: GCA_947040435.1. Lineage (GTDB taxonomy): Bacteria > Bacteroidota > Bacteroidia > Bacteroidales > Rikenellaceae > CAMQVY01. The sequence goes on along the minus strand of CAMRBL010000008.1, from coordinate 33,910 downwards.
GAGAGCCCCCAGGGTGAAATCTTGCGAAATCTTCAGCCTTGAATCCTCGCTCATGCATTAGTGCCATGGCAAATGCATCTCCCATTGCGAGAGTTGCAGTTGTTGACGATGTTGGAGCAAGTTGTAAGGGACAAGCCTCATCCTGAACAGCTACGTTTAGGTGATATTTCGAGTGTTTTGCTAGGGTCGAGTCTGGACGACCAGTCATCGCAATAACTATGTTTTCATTCTGTTCTAGGAATGGTATAAGCTTCAGTATCTCATCTGTTTGACCTGAGTTTGATATGGCTAAGATAATATCGTCGCCCGAGATCATACCCAAATCACCATGATACGCCTCGCCAGGGTGTAGGAAAAACGATGGAGTGCCAGTGCTAGCTAATGTAGCGGCAATTTTACTCCCTATTAGTCCACTTTTCCCCATGCCAATAACAATCAATTTACCCTTACACTTTAATGTATCGGTAACTGCATTATCGAAATCATCTGTAAGTAGAGAGGTTAAATTACTTATAGCGGCAGACTCAACTCTAAATGTATCAGCGGCATACTGCTTTATTTTACTTATCATAATAGTGACTTTATTACAGTTTCAAGTTCATTTAGGTATAACATATTTGGTCCATCGCTCATAGCATTATCTGGATCGGGGTGCACCTCAAAAAAGAAGCCATTTGCTCCAAATGCTTTGGCTGCAAGAGCCATTGCAGGAACAAACTCCCTATTCCCTCCAGTTGTACCTCCAGCTCCTCCAGGTCGCTGTACAGAGTGAGTACAATCCATTACCACTCGTTGAGTAATCTTTGTCATATCTGCAACGTTTCTAAAGTCAACAACTAAATTATTGTAACCGTACATATTACCTCGCTCTGTAAGCCATACATCTGAAGAGCAACTCTCTGTCACCTTTTGTACGGGGTATTTCATATCATCTGCTGATAGAAATTGAGCTTTTTTGATATTTACAATCTTTCCTGTCGCTGCCGCCGCAAGAAGAAGGTCTGTTTGGCGACATAGAAATGCTGGAATTTGAAGTATATCTGCAACCTCTGCAACTTTAGCTACATGGGTTGACTCATGTACATCTGTTGTTATAGGTAGATTATATTTTTTCTTAATTTGAGATAGCATCTCTACGCCACGTTCAACGCCTGGTCCTCTAAAAGAGCTGATAGAAGTTCTATTAGCTTTGTCAAATGACGCTTTAAAGACTATCTGAATATCAAGCTTGTCACGTAGTCGGCATAGCTCTTTTGCTACAACGTCTAGTAGCTCCTCGCTCTCTATGACACAAGGTCCAGCAATAAATATCGGTTTCTCTATTTTAAACATAGCTTAATTATTTATGTATTTAACTCTATTTTTGAATGACCCTTTATTGATGTTTATATTAAGGGTTAAAAGTTGTTGCCATCCCCATACGTATCCATCGTAGTGGTGTCTAGATGAAATTTTCAGATCGAATAATTTACCTCTGAATGGGTGCCAGTAGATCTCGAATCTATTGTATATACCTGATTCTGTGCTGTAATATGGACTTCCAAAGTACAAGTCAGATCCATACTCATTATTATATGGCAACTGATTCTCTCCTATGTATAGCATATTTTCGATTCCGATATTCCACTTCTCGGCATGTACGTCTATTTGCACCCCTTCGCACATATTAAAATCACTCTCATATGATCTATCCTTGTGAAGTCCCTGAACCCATCCTACTTGTAATTTGAGTATGTCAAGAGGTAGATGTTCAGATATATTTAGACCAACATATGGATAGAACAGTACATTATCAACAACCCCCGTAACCTCTTCGGATGCTGCAAAGTGGAATATTGTTGCATTGTATCCAGCAAAAAACATCTTTGTCTCTACCTCACCTGCACTGAATATCATAAATCGCTCTCTTGCGGCTCCATGGCTTAATCCGCACCAATCAATACCAAGCTCAACAGACCCTTTGTTGCCAGTGTATTGTAGCATAAAGCCATCTAAATTAGGGTCGTAAAATTTAGTTTTACCACTAAAAAATAGCGAGGAGTAGTTGCCTATCATTTTTGTGCGTGGAAATACTCCCATGTATGCATCAAACTTTTTAGAGTTATATGCATAGTAGAGTAGTAAGGTTGGATCTGTAAAGAGTGTTGGCGCTCCAAAATCAGCCATTATATCTGTTCCTATATTGAGGCTATTATGTTCCCATCCAATACCAATTTGTGGAGTTAATCTCGCTCCAAATAGTGTTTGAGAGTTCGTAAGAGTCGTATTATACTCTCTGTTGTCAAATTGGCTTGCAAACCTAACATCCCAAATAAACTCCTGTCCAAATAGAGTTGATGTTGTGAAAATTAAGAGTAATGTTGCTAATATTTTGGATATTTTCACCATCTAATTTCATTCATTAATAAATTCTAGCAAATTTACGAAGGAAAATGCAGTTTTCAAAGGAGTTTGATTAAAATTAAAAAAAGTTTAATCAAACTCTATGCGGTTTTGTTCGCAGAGTACTATACTCTCTATTTGCTTAGAGATTTGATGTAGTTTTCAATATCTACCTCTAGTCTTTTATATAAAAAGCAATCCTTATAGTCTTCATTTTCAGATAGAAGATCTCGTACATTTCGTATGCTATTATTATAGTTGCTAAGTTCATTCTTTAACGCTTGACCCTGTTTTTTTGAGGTGTTAATACGATGAGTACTTATTAGTTTCAACTTCTCGCATACTGCCTGCAAGAGTATCATAACTACGTTGTCCATAAGTGTATGACCCTGCATAAAAAGGTATACATTCTTTGACGATACACCTTTTTTCTCTAGGCGTTCTCTAAATAGATCTAGTTTTTCGTCCCAGTTAGGGTGGTCGGTCTGTAATAATTTTATGCGCTTGTTGACTTGGTTTGACAACCATAGTAGTGTCTCCCTTCCGTTGTCTTCAACATCTAGATAGTTTAACTTAGCACTACTTTTGAAGTCAAGTAGAGAGAAAACTCTCTCACTAGATTTATTCGCAGAGTAGGCATACCACAAAAATAATGGGTATATTATCGCAGAGTATTCAGCTAGAAATCGCTCAAAATCAAAAATTTTAGTGTCGTTTTTAGTCGCCTTAACACATACATTATGTAGAGATGGTGCGTAGCAACGCAGGTTCTCTGCCGCATAGGCATAGGTGTGAAGCATGTACGGAGAGTTGTTTAGCTGCTGCGACTCAGGTGTGTCATTCTCAAACAGATAGTCAAAGTCACTATCTGTACATAGTAGTTGAGAGCTATTGCTATCATCAAGCATACTCAATAGAACCTTTTTCCCCTTGGCAAGGTCAGGTCTTTGTGGTACATTTATCTCAAATGTAATAGAATCACTCTCAAAACGATTGAAAATATCTCGCCAGAAAGGGATGTCACCATACCCTTCAACATATATATTTACCAATTTTACCCCATGTGGGAGGGGGAGGCGTTGTGGAAGGTGCGTAGGGGGATCTTGATCGGATAAGCCCCAATCTTCATGATTCGTACTCTTGCTCCAATCACGTCTAGATGATTTCCTCTCTCTCTTTTTAAAGCGACCACTCATTTTATGCTCAAAGATTTAATAGTATTGTGAACCCAAATATAGTATTTTATTTTTAATAAACATGCAACTTTATCCATATTATTGCAAACTAAGTGAGTATAATAAAGAACATTATATAACTTGATAATGTAAAAAAAAGGTCGTTCAGAGTGCTAAAATGAAATATAACTTCTATTTATTAATAGTTTCTATTAACTTTGCAGTGAAGATATACTTTATTAGAATTATTATGAGCAATAACGATTGGAAATCACGACTAAATGTAGTCTATTCAACTAATCCCGACTTCTCTTACGAGTCGGAAGATGGAAATAATGAGGAGACGATAGAGCCAAATAAACAGAATTTGAAAGTTTGGTTGGATAAGAAACAAAGAGCAGGAAAAAAAGTAACTCTAATAAAGGGATTTGTTGGGAGTGACGAAAGTATTAATACACTAGCAAAAATGCTTAAAAGTAAGTGCGGAGTAGGGGGAACAGCTAAAGATGGTGAGATTATAATTCAAGGAGATTTCAGAGATCGTGTAGTGGAGATACTTACTAAGGAGGGTTATAAAGCTAAAAAAGCAGGTAATTAATATTAAGAATTTATATCTATTATTCTTGAGATAGAGTCAAATCGTAACCTTTGCCATGTAGAGCAGACGATGAGTTGTAATCGTCTGAAAATATGGATGCTATGGTCTGGTTGCTTTGGTGAAGGCTCATGAAATAGAACAAATTATATAATGAGGTTAAAAAAAATTAAACAATATATACTACTATCAATTCTCCTATTCCCCGCAACTCTATCTGCCCAATACTATGATTGGGGAGAATCACCTCAATCCATAAAGTGGAGAAGTGCAAAGTCTGAGTATACAAAGTTCGTATTTCCAGATTACTTCATGGGAAATGCATCTCGTGTTATGTCTGTTATGGATTTGGTGCACGATCAGATTTCATTTGGCTATAAGTATGGACCAATGAAACTTCCCGTTGTGATGCACACGCAGAACTTTCAAGCAAACGGAATTGTTATGCTGGCTCCCAAACGAATGGAGTTTGTGATGAATCCGCTCGGAGCGCAGAGTGCAACTCCATGGTTTAAACAACTCGCTGTACATGAATATCGTCATGCGGTACTGTTTAATAATACAGATAAAAATTTCTTAAAAGTTGTAGGTTACCTACTCGGTCAACAAGGCTCTTTATTAGGTGGATTACTTGTGCCAACTTGGTTCTTAGAGGGCGATGCGGTGCTGGCTGAGACGCAAATGACTAGCTTTGGTCGTGGACTACAACCCAGCTTCACAATAGAGTATAGAGCAATGGCTGGTGAGGGAGATGAATTCTATACCCCCGATAAATATTTTTGTGGATCCTTTGTCGATTTTATTCCTGATCACTACCAGCTTGGATATCAAATGGCTGCATTCGCTGATACTAAATATAAAAGAAGTATAGGTAGTGAGATGACTTCATATGCCGCAAAATATCCGTACACTGTATTCACGTCGACAATAGCACTGAAAAAATACTATAATACTTCTGAAACTAAATTGCTGAAGGAGACGCAAGAGGATCTATATGCTCACTGGGCATCAATGCCTAAAGAGCCCAACTCTTCAACTTTTATCGAAACCCCAATTACTTCATACACAACTTACGATGCTCCAACAAAAATTAATGACTCAACTGTTATTGCAATAAAAAGAGACTTTAATAAGCATAAACATATCGTAAATATTAATCTAAATACAGGGGTTGAGAGCGTTGTGAAGTATGTTGGAAATCCAAACTCACAACCAATATATAGAGATGGTAAGTTCTACTGGAGTGAATATCGTAATAGTACTTTGTGGCAACAAAGAGTTGGATCGGTGATTTGTGACTATGACTTTGAAACAAAAAAAATAAACGTAAATAAAGAGAGCTATAACGCCATATATCCTGCGCCAATGGAGAGCGATGTTGCATACGTGGAGTATAAATATAATGGGCGTTATGATGTTGTATCAGAAGATATAGTGTGGAATTTCCCTCTGGATATAGCAATATATGGACTTGCATATGATAATGCGAGTAACTTGTTGTACTTTCTAGCCTTAGACCAGAGCGGGATGTGGATCGGAAGGTGTAATGAAGATAGTACATATACACAAATAACAGAAGGATCTGCTTCAACGTTAAGTAGGTTGAAAGCACAAGATGGTAAGTTATACTTTAACTCTATTCAGTCTGGAAAGGATGAGGTTCATATGTATGACTTAGCGAAAAAACAGCAGTGGCAGGTGACAACTTCAACATATGGTTCGTTTGATGGTGTCCCAACTAGTGATGGCAAAGAGATGACAATGACTACATATGCAACGGCTAAGAGTGGGTATCTACCTGCAATACAGAAGTTGAATGTAGACTCTATGAAGAGGGTAGAGTACTCTTATTTGCCATCGAATAGAATGAACCCTACTCGTAGAAAGTGGGATGTGGTAGATGTAGATAAAGTGTATATTGATACAATAGCTCGTGAAGAGATGGACGATAAACCTTATCGAAAAGGACTACATCTATTCAATGTGCATAGTTGGACTCCTATGGCATTTAGCCCCTATGAGCTTCTTGATAGTAAATTTAATATTCATGCGGGTGTTACGCTGCTATCTCAAAACTTATTATCTTCAATGACATCTTTCTTGAGCTATGGCTGGACAAATAAAGGCTCTGTGGTTACGGGTGGATTCAACTACTTTGGACTCGCTCCTAAGTTTGAAGTTAGGGCGACATATGGCGGTGGAGATCAGTATGTAAATCAAAAAGACTACCCAAGAGATCTGAAAAATCATTATGATATTAGCGCTAGGGTTTACCTCCCTTTGAGACTTAGCTCTGGATACCACTTGAGGTCGTTGACACCATCTGTTGATATTTATCATGATAACACAGTTATGCTCAATAAGAATATGAGTGATTACTCTAAATTTGGTCTGCAAAGCCTTTCTGCATCACTTGGGTATGTAGACAATGTTCGTATGGCATTTAGAGATTTGAGACCAAAGTTTGGTTACGCCGTTAGTGCATCATACACTATAAATCCATTTAGAGACGATTTCGGTTCTATTTGGAGTCTATATGCGAGAGGTTACCTCCCTGGAGTTGCACGACAACACAGCTTAATGCTTAGGGGTGTTGTACAGTCTCAAAAAGAGGGGCATTACAATTTCCGCCGCAACCAACTCTCGCCTCGTGGTGCAAACTTAGACTTTGCAACAAATGAATACATGGCATTTGCAGTAGATTATGAACTACCAGTATGCTATCCTGATATGGGAATTCCATCTATAATATACTTTAGACGTATACGACTAAATATTGCAGGAGATTATGCAAGGTACAAAGATATGAGTGGAAGTTTTCATAACGTATTCTCTTATGGAGGAGAGTTATCCTTTGATTTCAACCCTATACGTATTCCTGCATCGGTAAACACTGCGATCTCAATCTCAATATTTAAACCAAGTAATAAAAACGGGGTTGTTGTCGGTGGGGGAATATCTCTACCTATCTAACTCTCCTATGGAGGTGGGTATATCAACCTTAGTGCTCATATTTTAAACTATATGAGGTGCTTTTGAACACTTTATGACTAGAAATGCGCCTAATATCAATAAAAAAAATTAATTTTGTAGCTGAAAATTGATAGAATGAAAAAAAGAAACGTACCATTTAAATTAAATACATCTAAAGGCATTAAGTTGTTTTGGATCGTAATACTCACTCCATTTATTATACTATTTATAATGATTGGACTTATAGCTCTTGGTGTATTTGGAACATTACCATCATTTGACGAGCTGGAGAACCCAAAGAGTAATATTGCAACAGAGGTATACTCTGAAGATGGCAAGGTCATCGGCTCGTACTTTATACAGAGTCGATATTTAGCTGAATACCATGAGCTTAATGAATCTCTTGTTGCGGCGTTAGTGGCAACGGAGGATATGAGATATTATAACCATTCGGGGATTGACTTTATATCCTTGGCAAGGGTTGGGGTTAAAACGCTGGCACTTGGAAGAAAACAAGGTGGTGGTAGTACAATAACACAACAATTAGCTAAAAATCTATTCCCTAGAGATACGGCGAGGAATCAATCTAAACCTGTAAAAGTTGCAAAACTTGTTACTGCGAAACTTAAAGAGTGGATTACTGCAGTTAAATTAGAGCATAATTATACAAAAGAGGAGATCATAGCGATGTACTTCAATACGGTTGCATACGGAAGTAATGCTTTTGGAATTAAATCTGCGTCGCAAACGTTTTTCGGTAAAGCTCCTCACGAACTCTCAATCACAGAGTCGGCAATGCTTGTTGGAGTAGTTAATGCACCTACAAAATATAACCCAATTAGAAATCCTAAAAATGCTCTGGCTAGAAGAAATACGGTAATATCTAGGATGGAGGTAGTAGGGTATGTAACTAAAGCTGAACGAGATTCGTTGATGAAGCTCCCAATAGAACTGAACTATAGTCCAATATCTCATGTAGAGGGTAGTAGTACATACTTTAGAGCCATGTTGAGTAGTGTTATGACTGCTAAAAAACCTTCACGTAAACAATATTATAGTGAGTGGGATTATGAGTTTGAGCTAAAACGTTGGGAGGAGAACCCTATATACGGATGGTGTCATAAGAATAAAAAAGCTGATGGTACGTCATATAATATATATAGGGATGGGTTGAAAATATATACGACTATAAACTCTCGTATGCAAAAGCATGCGGAAGATGCGGTACAACAGCAAATGGAGAAAAGTATACAACCTGCAATGGATCGTCAGTACAAAAGAACTAAAGTAACGTTCTTGAAAACGGAGAAAAAAGTTGTAGAGCGCATTATAAAAAATGCAATGAGGTACAGCGATAGATACATTGAGATGAAGAGGGACGGTGCGACCGATAAGGAGATCGAAAAAGCCTTCAACACAAAAGAAAAAATGCGTGTATTTACATACAAAGGTGAAGTCGATACTGTGATGACTCCTCGTGAGGCAATACTACACCATAAACGTATACTTAGAGCCTCTTTAATGGCAATGGATCCTATGTCGGGTGAGATTAGAGCTTATGTTGGTGGACCTGATTTTAAATACTTTAAATATGATATGGTAAAGCAGGGAAAGCGTCAAGCTGGATCTACGTTTAAGCCATTTGTATATACTTTTGCAATAGACCATCTAGGTTACACTCCTTGTACAATGGTGCCTAATCTTCCTACCGTAATAGCTACGGACATGGGCGATGTGTGGCAGCCTAAAGAGGCGGGTAGTCGTGATGATATATATGATGGAGAGCTAAAACCACTGAAGTGGGGATTAGCAAATAGTCGTAACAACTACTCTTCATGGATAATGAAACAAGCTCAACAACCAGCGGCTGTTGCTGATTTTATATATAAATTAGGGATAACTAGTTACATAGATCCCGTAAATGCACTATGTCTTGGGACTCCATCTGTATCTCTATTTGAGATGGTTAGTGCATATTCAACCTACGTAAATGGTGGAGTATATATAGAGCCTAATTTTGTTACAAGAATTGAAGATAAATTCGGAAATCTTATCCAATCATTCGCTCCAATATCTGAAGACGCAATTAGTGAAGAGTCGGCATACACAATGGTAGGGATGTTGCAAAATGTCGTTAATGCTGGTACTGCTAGGCGTTTGAGATGGTCGCACAAGCTAGAGGGTGAAATTGGAGGAAAAACAGGTACTTCGCAAGAGAATCGTGATGCTTGGTTTATGGGTATTGTACCTAAACTTGTTGCTGGTGTGTGGATTGGTGGTGAAGACCAGAGTGTTCACCTTACTTCGGGTGGCGAAGGGTCGGCCCTAGCTCTGCCTATTTATGCCGAGTTTTTAAAAAAGATATATGCAGATAAAAATTTAGATATAAAACCTACTGATAAATTTCATCGACCTGCTAATGTCGTAACTTATGAGTGCGACGAGGAGAAGGTAGATGATGCTGTGGAAAATTATGATAATCCAATTGAAGATGAGTTCTTCGAATAAAAATAAATAAAATAAATTTACAATTATGAAAGTTGCAATTGTTGGTGTAAGTGGTGCTGTGGGACAAGAATTTCTTAGAATTCTTGAAGAGAGAGAGTTTCCTTTGGACGAGCTGGTGCTTTTTGGATCAGAAAGAAGTGCGGGTGCAAAATATAAATTTTGTAATAAAGAGATTGAAGTGAAATTACTTCAGCATAATGATGACTTTAAAGGTGTAGACCTTGTATTTGCATCAGCTGGTGCAGGTGCGTCAATTGAGTTTGAAAAAACAATTACAAAATATGGAGCGTTGATGATCGACAACTCTAGCGCATTCCGTATGGATAATGATGTGCCATTGGTCGTGCCTGAAGTGAACCCTAAGGATGCAGTGAACCCTAAAAGAGGGGTTATCGCAAACCCAAATTGTACAACTATACAGATGGTAGTTGCGCTTCAAGCAATTGAGGAGATTTCTCATATTAAACGTGTGCACGTATCTACATACCAATCTGCTAGTGGTGCTGGTGCTGCTGCAATGGATGAGTTAGTAGAGCAGACTAAAGAGGTGAACGCTGGACAAAAAGCTACAATATCTAAATTCGCTCACCAACTTGCTTATAACGTAATTCCGCAAGTTGACGTATTTACCGATAATGGGTATACTAAGGAGGAGATGAAGATGTATCATGAAACTCGTAAAATTATGCACTCGGATATATTAGTTAGTGCTACTTGTGTACGTGTTCCTGTTATGAGAGCTCACTCTGAGAGTATATGGATCGAAACAGAAAAACATATTAGTGTGTGTGAGGCTCGTAAAGCTTTCTCTAGAGCGGAAGGTGTAGTATTGATGGATGATCCAGAGACTAAAAAATATCCTATGCCACTATTCGTTGCTGATTGTGACCCAGTTTATGTTGGACGTATCAGAGAGGATCTTTCGAATCCTAATGGATTGAGCTTTTGGTGTGTAAGTGACCAGATAAAAAAAGGTGCTGCGCTTAATGCTGTGCAAATTGCAGAGTATTTAATTGCAAACAACCATATACATTAGTAAGTAATTTATAAAAAAATGCCCTTCACAGGCGGTACAGCTAGATTATATAGAGAACGGATATTGATTGCTCTCTGTGTTCATGCTGCACCGCCCGTGAAGGGCAGTTTTATTTGGAATTATAACTTCTTACGAATCTCGATTGTGTCGTTTTCGTATCCCGGCTTCTCTAGTAATGCAAACATGTTTTTCTTGTAAGCTTCAACCCCTGGTTGGTCAAAAGGATTAACTCCCAACATATATCCACTGATTCCACATGCTCGCTCAAACATATACATTAATGCTCCAAGATAGTACTCGTTTATCTCTGGTAGAGCTATCTTAATGTTTGGAACTCCACCGTCAACGTGAGCAATAGTAGTACCAAGTTCAGCCATCTTGTTAACATCGCTAAGGCGTTTTCCTGCTAAGAAGTTTAATCCGTCAAGATCTTCTGCGATCTTCTCAATTGTAACAGTGCTATTTGGTTGACCAACACTTATTACAGTCTCAAAAAGAGTACGCTCTCCCTCTTGGATATATTGTCCCATTGAGTGTAGGTCAGCAGTGAATACAACACTTGCAGGGAAGATACCCAAGCCATCCTTGCCTTCACTCTCTCCATATAGTTGCTTCCACCACTCTGCGATGTATTGCAATTTAGGTTCGTAGCTAGCTAGGATCTCAATCTTATAACCCTTCTTGTACATAGCATTTCTTGCTGCTGCATAGATAGTAGCTAGATTCTTTTCGAAAGGAACATCCTCTCCAGTTGCAACCTCCATATCTTTGGCGCCCTGAACGAATGACTCAACGTTTAGTCCCGCTGCTGCCAAAGGAAATAGACCTACTGGTGTGAAGATAGAGAACCTTCCGCCAACATTGTCTGGAATAACAAATGTACTGTAACCCTCCTGATCTGCTAGTGCTTTTAAAGTTCCTCTTGCTCCATCTGTAATAGCTACGATGCGCTTTGATGCCTCTTCTTTGCCATATCTAGACTCAATCTCCGCCTTGATAATACGGAAAGCAATTGCTGGCTCAGTAGTTGTCCCTGACTTTGATGTCATAATAGTCGCAATAGAGTAATCTTTGATTGCGCTCATTAATTCAGAGATGTAATCTTCACTAATGTTTTGACCCGCAAAAATAATTGTCGGCTCTGTACGGTTCTTATTTAAAAAAGAAAAATTGTTGCTTACAGCTTCAATGATAGCTTTTGTACCAAGGTAAGAACCGCCAATACCGATGCAGATAATAATTTCTGCTCTGCTCTTAAGATCATTCGCAACTCTATTAATTGTATCGATCTCCTCAGTAGATATAGATGTAGGAAGGTTTACCCATCCTAAAAATTCACTACCTTTTCCTGTTTTGTCAACTAACATCTTATTTGCAGCTTCTGCCGACGCTTTGTATGAATCTATCTCACTTGCTGAGATAAAAGTGCTGATTCTTGACAAATCAATTTGAATGTTTTTCATCTTTTATTTATATTTTATTTAAAAATTTTACTTCGTTGATATTTAAATTAGCTCTTTTGATAACTTTGTTAACGCTTTTTTAGCATTTTTACCACGGTATAATATGTCGTAAACACACGAGGCGATTGGCATATCAACGCCATGCTTTGAGTTTATGTGGTAGATGCAATCACTTGCATAGTAACCCTCAGCAACCATGTTCATCTCTATCTTAACATCATTTACTCGGTAGCCCTTACCTATCATTACTCCAAAAGTCCTGTTGCGACTGAATTTTGAGTAACACGTAACGAGTAAGTCGCCCAAGTATGCAGAGGCAGAGGTGTTTCTATCAGTTGGGTAGGTCTTCTCAAGGAAACGATTAATCTCCATCGCAGCATTAGAAATTAATACAGCATTGAAGTTGTCACCATATCCAACGCCAACGGCTATACCAACGGCTATTGCATATATGTTTTTTAGTATAGTGGCATACTCTATGCCGTATATGTCGGTTGAAGATGAGGTTAAAATATATTTTGATGCGATTTTTTCACTCAGAACCGTTGCGTTATCTTCATCTTTGCAGACTACTGTTAAGTAGGATAATCTCTCTAGTGCAACCTCTTCAGCGTGGCAAGGTCCAGTAACTACTCCAAGCCTATCAAATGGAACGTTGTAGTGTTCATTGATGTATTCAGCTACAGTAACTAGCTCTGGTGTTATGATCCCCTTGATTGCCGAGATTATAAATTTGGCATCTAGTGGTGTGGTAAGCCCTTCGAGTGACTGCTTTAAAAATGCTGATGGTGACGCAAGGACAATAACTCCCGCCGAACTAACAGCAAAATTTATATCATCTGTCGGAGTGAGGAACTTTGACGTGAACTTCACCTCTCGAAGGTATTTCATGTTGTAGCCGTGCTCTCGTACAGATGCAAGGACACTTGGGTTTTTGATATACCAGAATACTTGATTGTCATTTTCAAGTAGTATTTTAACTAATGCAGTTGCCCAACTTCCATAGCCGATTACACAACATGGAGTGGACTTTTCTATTTTATAGCTCATTTTTATATATAAATATTTTTACAAACTTAATAAATTTTATTCTGTTATGGTAAAGTAGAGATAAAAAACCTAAAATTTGTTCTCTACGTGTGACAAATTTATAGTGCTAATTACCCTTTGTGGGTAGCTCAGAGTGGCCGTAGGCAACAAATTATATATATTCAGAATTATGTGAATAAATTATAATAAAATCACCACTTTTTATTACCTTTGTAGCTATTAAATTAACCCTGAAAAAAAATAAAGTTTTGAAAAAGATAAAGAGTGCTTTAATATCTGTCTTCTACAAAGATGGACTAGAGGAAATCGTTAGAAAATTAACCGCTGATGGAGTTGTTATCTACTCTACTGGTGGAACACTAAGTTTTATTGAAGAACTTGGAATCAAAGCGATTGCAGTTGAAACATTAACAGGTTATCCATCAATATTGGGTGGTCGTGTGAAAACTCTACACCCAGGTGTGTTTGGTGGAATCCTTGCTCGTAGAGAGAATGAGTCTGACTTAGTCCAACTGGATGAGTATAAAATACCAGAGATTGATTTAGTAATTGTTGACCTGTACCCTTTCGAGCAGACTGTTGCATCGGGCGCGGAACACCAAGCTACAATTGAAAAGATAGATATAGGTGGAATCTCTCTAATTAGAGCGGGTGCCAAAAATTATAAAGATGTTGTTATTGTTGGATCAGTAGATCAGTATGCTGAACTTTACACTATCATTTGCGACCAAAACTCTGCAACTACACTTGAACAACGTCGTCGTTTTGCTGCTCACGCTTTCAACGTTAGCTCGCACTATGATAGCGCAATATTTAGATACTTCAACAAAGAGGAGAATATTTCATCTTTCAAACAGAGCTTTAGCCAAGGGGTGACGCTACGTTACGGGGAGAACCCTCACCAAAATGCAACATTCTTTGGTGATATCGATGATATGATTGAAAAATTGAACGGTAAAGAGATATCTTACAATAACATGCTAGATATTGATGCGGCAATAGGTCTTATCGAAGAGTTTAAAGGTGGTGAACCCGCTTTTGCAATCCTTAAACATAATAATGCTTGTGGTGTTGCCGTTAGATCAACATTGGTAGAGGCGTGGAAGGCTGCTTTGTCTTGCGACCCAGTATCTGCTTTTGGTGGTGTGCTGATTTGTAACCGTGAAGTGGACGTAGAGAGCGCACTAGAGATCAATAAACTATTTTTTGAAGTTATTGTAGCGCAAAGTTATACGCCAGAGGCACTAGAGGTGTTGAAAGGTAAGAAAAATAGAATTATTCTGCTACTTAAAAATAGTGCAAGATGTTCTAAACAATATCGTAGCCTACTAAATGGTGTCGCTGTACAAGAGAGAGATACTAAAGTTGGTGGCGTTGATAGCGAAGCTAAAGTAGTAACGAAAGAGAGCGTTTCTCCAGAGCAGTTGGCAAATCTTATTTTTGCTAACAAAATTGTGAAAAACTCGAAAAGTAATGCAATAGTATTCGCTAAAGATAATATGTTATATTCAAGCGGTATTGGACAGACTTCAAGAGTTGACGCACTACGTCAAGCAATTGAAAAAGCTAAAGGTTTTGGATTTGATTTGAAAGGTGCTGTTATGGCGTCTGATGCATTCTTCCCTTTTGCTGACTGTGTTGAGATCGCTAACAATGAGGGTGTAAAGTGTATAATTCAACCTGGTGGGTCGGTAAGAGACCAAGAGAGTATTGACTTCTGTGATGAGAACGGAATGTCAATGGTATTTACAGGGATGAGACACTTTAAACACTAGAAATAAAATGATGATGAGACTCTGGGGCGTTGTAACGCAAACCTTAGAGGACTCATTGTCAAAAGTAATAAGTGAACTTTCACTAGGTATAGTTATTTAAATAATTTATGGGATTTTTTTCATTGACGCAGGAGCTTGCTATTGATCTTGGAACTGCGAATACAGTTATAATACACAACGGAAAAGTTGTGGTAGATGAACCGTCTATTGTTGCTCTAGACTTTCATACAAATAAAGTCGTGGCTATTGGTCAGAAAGCTCGCCTAATGCACGGTAAAACACACCAGAATATTAAAACTATCAGACCACTAAAAGATGGAGTTATTGCCGATTTTACATCTGCAGAACTTATGTTGCGTGGAATGATTAAGAAAGTTAATATGAGTGGGCACATATTTAGCCCCTCTCTTAAAATGGTGATTTGTATCCCTTCTGGATCAACAAATGTCGAGATTAGAGCCGTTACCGATTCTGCTGAAAAAGCTGGTGGTCGTGATGTATATATGATTTACGAACCTATGGCTGCGGCATTGGGTGCAGGTTTAGATGTGGAAGCTCCTGAAGGTCATATGATAATTGATATTGGTGGTGGTACAACAGAAGTGGCTTGTATATCACTTGGTGGTATTGTTTGTAGCGAAAGTATAAATATTGCAGGTGATGTATTCACTGAGGATATTCAAAGCTACGTGAGACAACAACACAATATCAAAATTGGTGAGCGTACGGCAGAGAATATTAAAATTGCTGTGGGGTCGGCGGTGCCTGAGCTAGATGTGGAACCAGAAGACTTTAATGTAACTGGACCTAACATATTAACTTCTCTCCCTTCACATATTAGTCTATCATATCGTGAGATTGCATATGCATTGGAGAAGTCATTAATAAAAATTGATGCAACAATTATGAAGGTGCTTGAGATGGTACCACCTGAATTGTATGCTGATATATGTAAAAATGGAATATACCTTGCAGGTGGTGGTGCTTTGATAAAAGGGTTGGATAAACGCTTTTGTGAGAAGACTAATATCCCGTTTGTGATTGTGGACGATCCATTGAGAGCTGTGGCGAGAGGAACTGGAATCGCACTGAAAAATATTAGTAAATTCTCATTCCTTATCCAGAAGATTTAATCTTTATGATTTAAATAATGTATAGGTTTATTCTATTTGTTAAAAAAGTATATGTGCTGTTACTCTTCATTATATTGGAGGTAGCAGCACTGCATTTCTATGTCAATAGCTCAAGTTATACAAAAGCAATATTATTACCTATATCTAATGAAGTAGTAGCTTCTTTTTATAGTTGTACATCTGGAATTGAAGCATACTTCAACCTCCAAAAAGAGAACGAAGTGCTAACGTCTGAAATTATTGATCTTAAAAATGAGCTAGAGAGAAGTAGACTTAGTGTGCAACTATCTGATACATCTGTTGTTGCATTCGATAGTGTGGAGTATGTGTATACAAGTGCAAATATTATCAATAATACAATTTCAAGACAGAAAAACTATATCACTATAGATAAAGGTAAGAGAGATGGAATAGAAGAGAACATGGCAATTGTGTCGATTGATGGATTTGTTGTGGGATATGTGGTTGAGTGTAGTGACTCATTCTCGTTAGGGATATCTCTCTTGAATAGAGACTTTAAAAGTAGTGGACAGATAGGTAAGTCAGGGTGGTATGGTCCAATATATTGGGACGGAATGAGCCATGAGAATATTGTACTCTCTGATATTCCTAGATATGCGCAGATTAATCGTGGAGATACAATATACACAACAAGCTTTTCGTCAATATATCCGCCAGGTATAATGATTGGTAGTGTCGAAAGCTTTGAACTTAAAGAATCACTACTCTTTGATGTTAAAGTGAAGTTGTTTGCTGATATGGCGGCAGTTAGGCGAGTGCTGCTTGTGAAATATAATAATCTAGAGGAGCGTAAGGCTCTAGAAGAGAAATATAATAATATTTAGACTATGTATTACGGAATAAAATTCGGAGCACTATTTATTGTAGTACTATTATTGCAAGTGTTGTTATTCAATAACTTAGATTTGAATATATATATTAGTCCATTTGTATATATCGCTTTTGTTATGCTCCTGCCAATGGAGATGGCAAGTATATATGTACTTCTGTTGGGACTAGTGATGGGAGTAGTGATGGATGTATCGATGCTAACTATGGGGGTTAATACAATGGCATCTCTATTTACTGCTTACTTTAGAGCGTTTATTCTCGATATATCAATTGGTAAAGAGCTTGTTCGTGATGGTGGTGTGCCGAGCATGCAGCGTTTGGGCATAGTCCGTATGTTGAGATATAGCATACTTTTCTGTCTGCTACATTGTATAATATTTTTCTCCCTAGAGACTCTATCTGTCGAGTTTGTATATATAACAATACTCCAAATTATATTAACTAGTATAGTTTCAGTCTTATTGGTATTCTTTGTATCAATTGCATTTCAACATAAACCTATATTACGCCTATAGTAATGAAAAATTTTAGAATTAAAGTTTTGCAAATCTTTGTAGTCACAGTATTTGTGATTATCGGGGCGAGATTACTTTATTTACAGGTGATTGACAGTAAATATAAAGAGAAATCTGCAAATAATGTGATGAGGTATGAAGTTAAGTACCCTTCACGTGGAGAGGTGTTTGATAGAAATGGTAAGTATATCGTCCAAAGTAGAGAGTCGTATGATTTGATGGCGATCCCGATAGATGTTGAACCTTTTGATACACTAAGGATGGCAACACTTATTGGTGTGCCGAAGGAGAAACTAGTTAAAGAGTTTCAAAAAGCGGTGCGTTATTCAAGAAGAAGAGCTTCTGTTATTATAAAACAACTTACAAAGGAGGAGAAATTAAGATTTGACGAGCTAAATATTAAAGGTTTCTACACAATAAATAGAACTATTAGATCATACCCTCAGAAAATTGCAGGGAACTTACTTGGATATGTAGGTGAGGTGAATGATAGAATTATAAAGCAAAATAACTACTATCGTAGTGGTGATTATATTGGAATGACTGGCCTTGAGAGCGCATATGAATCAGTTTTAAGAGGCACAAAAGGTGTTAAGATTAATATGGTCAATGTGCATGGAGTATCTCAAGGGTCATATGCCGAAGGTGCTTACGATACTCTGCCTGTTCCTGGAACAAGTATAACATGTTCAATAGATGCAGAGTTGCAAAAGTTCGGAGAGGAACTACTTGAGGGTAAAGTCGGAAGTATTGTTGCCATAGAACCAAGTACAGGTGAGATTATTATGATGGTAAACACTCCAACGTATGATCCTGATGAGCTTGTTGGTAGACAGCGTGGTAATAACTACATGAAGTTATTGAATAATAAGCGTAGACCTCTATTCAATAGAGCTGTAATGGCAAACTATCCTCCAGGATCAATATTTAAAATTGTTAATGGTCTAATTGGACTACAAGAGGAGGTTTTGACTCCTAACATTAAGTACCCGTGCGCTGGTGGATATACTGTCGGACGTGGAGTAAAGTGTCATAATCATATCTCACCAGTGAATCTGGACTACGCCGTAAGGGCGTCTTGTAACGCATTCTTTTGTTACGTGATGAGAGATATTATTGATAACAAAAAGTATGGAAGTGTTAAGAAGGGGTTGGATGTTTGGAGTGAATATGTTAAAAGTTTCGGATTTGGTGTAGATCTTAATACTGATTTTAACGGAGAGTTAAAAGGGTATGTTCCAACAGCAGATTTCTACAATAAATATTATAATAGTCGTTGGAACTCACTAACTGTTATATCGCTCTCTATCGGGCAGGGTGAACTTGGATGTACTCCTCTTCAGATGGCAAATCTAGCAGCCATAATCTCAAATAGAGGCCACTACTATACTCCACACGTGGTGAGTAAAATACATAATCAAGACTCAATAGATTCACGTTTCTATGAGAAACATAACACGATGGTCGATGCACTCCATTTTAATCCAGTTGTGGAGGGTATGTTCGATGCCGTGCACAAGGAGCAGGGGACAGCAAGAGTTGCATATATTCCAGGACTTGATGTTTGTGGGAAGACTGGAACTGCACAGAATCCGAGAGGTGAGGACCACTCAACTTTTATGTGCTTTGCACCAAAAAACAACCCTAAAATTGCAGTCTCTGTATATGTTGAGAATGGTGGATTCGGTGCACGAATTGCTGCGCCAGTTGCAAGCTTGATCGTGGAGAAGTATTTGACAGATACTATTAGTTCGAGTCGATTACCACTCATTAATTATGTTAAAGAACAGAAAATAGACTACTCAGTATATGATAAATAGAAGAGATAATTCGACACTATTAGGGAGTATTGATTGGATTACAATTCTTGTCTATCTCCTTTTGGTATTCATGGGGTGGTTGAATATATATGCTTCTGTGTATGACGATACCCAGAGCGGAATATTTGATTTAGGACAACGTTCTGGAATGCAGATTGTTTGGATGGGGATATGTGCTGTTGTAGGGCTAGTAATACTCCTTGTTGATAGCCGATTTTATCATGTTTTTGCATACCCGCTATACGTAGCATCAATACTACTTCTCATAGCTGTTCTTATTTTTGGAGATGAAATTAATGGAGCTAAATCGTGGATTATGATTGGTCCTGTTGGGTTTCAACCAACTGAACTAGCTAAGGTCACTACGTCTCTCGCAATAGCTAGGTTTATGAGCTACTATGGATTTAGCTTCCATAAATTTTCGGACTTTATTCGGGTGGTGCTGATATTGGGGCTACCTTTTTGTGTGGTCGTAATGCAAAATGATATGGGTTCGGCAATTGTATACACCTCTTTCTTAATAGTACTATATAGAGAGGGATTTACAGGGTACATATATATTGCTGTAGCTTTGATGATAACGCTATTTATTGTGTCTTTCCTTATAACACCAGTTAGTGTTATAATATTAATACTTCTATTTTGTGTCGTATGTGAGGGGATTATGAATGGATGCTGGAGAGAGAAGATTATATATCTATCTTATATAGCACTTCTATCCATAGGTATATTTCTGTTGAGTTGGACTCTGTTTTCAGGGGCAATTAGCATGGTGTTGGCTATCGAAATATCAATACTATTATCTATGGGGCTAGTGGCTATATATGCTTATAGATATAGATTCAAAAATATAACACTATTTATTGTTCTGTTATTTAGTTCTATTACCTTTGTCGCTACAATTGATTATCTATTCGAAAATGTAGTGCAGACTCATCAACAGAAAAGAATACTCGATTTATTAGGGGTTGAAAATGACCTTAGAGGGTGGGGGTATAATGTCAACCAGTCGAAAATAGCGATAGGATCGGGTGGTTTGTATGGAAAAGGATTTTTAGAAGGGACGCAAACAAAATATAAATTTGTGCCTGAACAGAGTACTGATTTTATATTCTGTACGGTTGGTGAAGAGTGGGGATTTATCGGTACTATTGCCGTTATATCGCTATTTTGTACGTTAATAATAAGATTAATGAAGATGGGAGAGAGGCAAGCGGACTCATTTGGTAGAATATACTGCTACTCTGTCGCCTCGATACTATTCTTTCATATATTTATAAATATTGGAATGACGATTGGGCTTGTGCCAGTAATTGGGATTCCACTACCGTTTTTTAGCTATGGTGGATCATCTTTAGTAGCATTCACAATACTTTTGTTTATAGCTATTAAAATGGATTTAACTAAACGAGAATCTGCAATTTAATAAAATTTAATATAATATGGTTGACAATAAATTTAAAGGGTTAAGTGCTGATGAGGTGCTTAAAAGTCGAGAAACTCATGGTGATAATGTAATTACACCCGTGAAAAAAGAGTCTGTGTGGCATCTCTTCATTGAGAAGTTTAATGACCCTATTATTAAAGTGCTAATTGTTGCTGCTTGTCTGTCTCTAGTCATTGCGATTATTGAAGGTGAGTATTTGGAGACAATAGGAATCTTTAGTGCAATATTCTTAGCTACGGGTGTAGCATTTTGGTTCGAATATGATGCTAAACGTAGATTCGATATACTTAATACGGTCAATGATGATGTCGCTATAAAGGTGATTCGTGAGGGTGATATTATGACTATTCCTAGACGTGATGTTGTCGTTGGTGATATTATTGTCTTGGAGAGCGGCGAAGAGGTTGCTGCTGATGGAGTGATATTAGAGGCTATGTCGCTAAATATTAATGAGTCAACACTCACTGGTGAGCCGATGATCTCAAAAACTACGGACGAGAAGTTATTTGATGACGAAGCGACATATCCGTCAAATATGCTTATGCGTGGGACTTCAGTTGTTGAGGGACACGGTATTATGGAGGTGCAGAGAGTTGGTGATAATACTGAATTTGGTAAGGTTGCTGAACAGAGTACAATATCAACTGATGAAAAAACACCTCTTAATAAGCAACTAGATAAACTATCTGTTATTATTGGTAAAATTGGAACTGCTCTATCGATACTTATATTCTTAGTGTTGATTATTAAGGGTGTGTTCTTTACTAAGGATTTGATAACCGATGATTGGTTGCATATCACAAAGAGTGTGTTAGAGTACTTTATGATCTCTGTTGCGTTGATGGTGATGGCTATTCCAGAGGGGTTGCCTATGAGTATTACACTTAGTCTTGCGATGAGTATGAGACGTATGCTAAAAACAAATAACCTTGTGCGTAAGATGCACGCTTGCGAAACTATGGGAGCAGTGACAGTTATTTGTACGGATAAGACGGGTACTCTTACTCAAAATCAGATGAGGGTATACGAAATGACAGGATACAACAACTACTCTCAAGAGGTGATGAATACAGCGATTGCTGTAAACTCAACAGCTTTTGTCGATAAAGAAGGTGCTGTAATCGGAAATCCTACGGAAGGAGCCCTTCTTTTATGGTTGAAGGACCTTGGTGTTGATTATGCTGAAGAGAGAGCTAAAGGTGAGGTTGTAGATCAGATGACATTTACAACGGAGCGTAAATATATGGCTACCTTGATAAAAGGTGAGGGTCAGAATATACTATATATAAAAGGTGCACCTGAGATTGTTAGAGCTCTATGTAAAGAGGATGGAAATCAACAAAAAATTGAGGCTAGTTTGAGAGGGTTTCAAGGTAAGGCTATGCGTACGCTAGGTTTTGCAATGTGTAGTACTTCTGCTCAGAGTTGTGAGGAGGCTATTGAATCTAAATCATTGGAGTTTATCGCTGTTGCTGCAATCTCTGATCCTGTAAGATTAGATGTGCCAGTAGCGGTGCAGAATTGCCTTAATGCTGGGATAAATATTAAAATGGTTACGGGTGATACTTCTATCACTGCCAGAGAGATTGCTCGTCAGGTAGGGTTGTGGAGTGACGATGTTGACGGAGATAGAAACGAAATAACTGGAGTCGAATTTGGTCAAATGTCAGATGAAGAGCTTCTTGAAAGAGTAGGGGATATTAAAATTATGTCTAGAGCTAGACCGCTTGATAAACAACGTCTAGTTAAGCTTCTTCAACAAAAAGGTGAGGTAGTGGCTGTGACTGGAGACGGAACAAATGATGCACCAGCTCTTAATTATGCGCAAGTTGGTTTGTCTATGGGATCGGGTACTTCTGTCGCTAAAGAGGCGAGTGATATAACCCTTCTTGATGACTCTTTTGCAAGTATAGTTACGGCTATTATGTGGGGAAGATCTCTTTATGTTAATATTCAAAGATTTGTTCTGTTTCAACTTACAATCAACTTCACTGCACTAATCGTTGTATTCTTTGGATCTATATTTGGGTCAGAAATGCCACTGACGGTTACACAGATTCTTTGGGTTAATATAATAATGGACACTTTTGCTGCAATGGCATTGGCTTCACTACCTCCAAACCCTAAGGTTATGAAGGATAAGCCTAGAAAACCAACGGACTTTATTATCACAAAATCGATGATGAAATCAATTGTAGGTGTTGGGTCAGTATTCGTTGTAGTTCTATTGTCTATATTCTTTGGATACGGACAGAACTTAGAAGGTGCAGAGTTAGCGCACTTCTCAGCTATATTCTTCTCTGTATTTGTAATGTTCCAATTCTGGAATATGTTTAATGCTAAAGCATATGGAACAAAAGAGTTAGCATGTAGTAAACTAAATGATGCTAGATGGTTTTTAGCAATCTTATTAGTGATACTTGTTGGACAGGTTGTTATCGTGTCATTTGGTGGGGGACTATTTAGAGTAACGCCACTATCACTTAATGAGTGGTTAATGATTGTTGGAGGAACATCTCTAGTATTTATTGCTGGCGAAGTATACAGATTCTTCAAAAAATAGAGAGTAATCTCAACGTAAAAAAACGAAGATTTCAAAGAAATTAGTTAAAATTTCTTTGAAATCTTCGTTTTCTGTTATTAGTTTGATTTAATTTAGTAGAAGAGGAAAAAAAACACTGTTTTTTGAATAACAATCAAAAAATAAAACGTAAATTTGTAACGATTTTTTTACACTGTAATATCTAATCAAAAACATAAATAATAAAACTAATGTCTAACATTATTAAACTGAAGAGAGGTCTTGATATTCAGCTCCTTGGCGCAGCAGACAAAACGTTAACTAAGCTACCTATGGCAGCTCGTTATGCGGTTGTCCCTTCTGATTATATCGGAGTGACTCCAAAACTGCTAGTCAAAGTTGGTGACGTCGTAAAGGCTGGAACCCCATTGTTCTTCGATAAGAACAATCCTGCGGTACTCTTTGTCTCTCCTGTCGGCGGAGTTGTTGAGGCCGTAAACAGAGGCGATAAACGTAAAATTTTAGAAGTTGTTGTTACTCCTGCTACAATTCAAGAGTATGAGCAATTTGAAATTAAAGATTTAGCTAAACTATCTCGTCAAGAGGTTGTTAACACACTATTAAATAGTGGCTTGTGGTCAATGCTTATTCAGCGTCCATTTGGTGTTATCGCAAATCTTTCTGACCTGCCAAAGGCAATATTTGTATCTAGTTTTGATACAGCGCCTCTTGCAGCAGATTTGAACTATGTACTTGAAGGGGAGTTGAAAAATCTTCAAAAAGGTATAGACGTTCTGAAAAAGCTAACTGAGGGTAAAGTTAACCTGAGTCTATTGGCTGGTAAAGAGGGAAGTTTCGCAGATTTGAAAGGTGTTGAAAAACATACATTCTCTGGAGCACATCCAGCAGGTAATATTGGTGTTCAGATACATAACATTGACCCTATAAATAAAGGTGAGGTTGTTTGGACAATTGATATTCAAAATCTTGCAATCGTTGGAAAACTATTCTCAACGGGTAAGGTGGATATGACAAAGAAAATCGCTCTTACGGGTAGCGAATTGAAAGAGCCTAAATATGTATCACTAATTACTGGTGCTGCAATTGATAGCGTTATAACAGTTAATGACTGTAAACAACCGAATGTGCGTATCGTTAAAGGTGATGCATTGTCTGGTACTACGGTTTGTAAAGAGGGCTACTTTGCTCCTTACTCTAACCAAATTACTGTTATTCCTGAGGGAGATAATTATGAACTATTTGGATGGGCAATGCCTCGATTCCAAAAGTTCTCTGTGTCTCGTTCATACTTCTCGTGGTTAATGCCATCTAAAAAGTATGCACTTGATACAAACTTAAATGGTGGAGAGCGTCCTTTTATCCTTTCAGGATTATATGAGAAGTATCTACCAATGGATATATACCCAGTATATCTTATTAAAGCAATCCTTGCCAATGATATTGACAAAATGGAGAACCTTGGAATTTATGAGGTAATCGAAGAGGATTTGGCACTATGTGAATTTGTTGACCCATCTAAAACCGAAATGCAGCAGATCTTGCGTGACGGAATTACCGCGATGATTAAAGAGCTTAGCTAACAATATGAAAGAATTAAGAAATTTTGTAGATAAGATTAAGCCTAACTTCGAAAAGGGAGGCAAATTTTCTAAACTTCACTCTACATTTGACGCATTTGAAACATTCTTATTTGTCCCTAACACAGTGACTAATAAAGGTGCTCATATCCGTGATTGTATAGACATGAAGAGAGTTATGATAGTTGTTGTTTTGGCACTTATGCCTGCACTGCTATTTGGTATGTACAACGTAGGTCTACAACACTTCAGAGCTTTTGGAGATGTTGCCGCTGCTTCTGATATTTTGGGTTGCTTCTGGTTCGGACTACTTAAAGTACTACCTATTATTATTGTATCTTACGTTGTAGGTCTTGGAATCGAATTTGCGTTTGCGCAGAGTCGTGGTCATGAACTAAGTGAGGGTTTCCTTGTATCGGGTATGTTGATTCCGTTGGTTATGCCAGTGGATGTGCCTCTTTGGATGGTTGCTGTATCTACTGCTTTTGCCGTTATTATCGGTAAAGAGGTGTTCGGTGGATCGGGAATGAATATATTTAACCCAGCTCTACTTGCACGTGCATTTGTATTCTTTGCTTACACTCCATTTATCTCAGGAGAAAAAGTGTGGGTTGCTGATATAACTTCATCTAATGGGCAAGGTCTTGTTGATGGATTCTCTGGAGCAACTCCTCTTACTGCAATATCTGAAGCTGCAACGGCTGGAGCTAAATCTTTCGATTGGGGTACACTTCCAATGGATTCTCTTATCGGAACGATCCCCGGATCTATCGGAGAGACATCTTTTATAGCTATTATGCTTGGAGCTGCAATTCTTCTTTACACTGGGATTGCAAGTTGGAAGATTATGCTTAGCGTATTTGCTGGAGGTTACCTAATGGGACTACTCTTCAATGTTATTGGAGGTGATGTTTATATGGATATGCCAGCGTATTACCACCTACTTCTTGGAGGATTTGCATTTGGTGCGGTCTTTATGGCAACCGATCCTGTGAGTTCGGCTCAAACTTGTGTAGGTAAATATATTTATGGATTCCTTATAGGTGTAATCGCAGTATTAACGCGTGTTGTGAACCCAGGTTACCCAGAAGGTATGATGTTATCGATTCTATTATTGAATGCCCTTGCTCCACTTATCGACCATTATGTCGTGGAAGCAAATATTCGTCGTAGAAATCGTCGTATGAAAACAGCTAAATAGGAGGAGTGAAGTTATGAATAAAAATAGTAATACATATATAATTAGCTATGCAATCATAATGGTTGTCGTAGTTGCTTCAGTGCTATCTATTGCAGCTTTATCTCTTCAACCTCTACAAGAGGCGAATGTGATAATTGAGAAGAAAACAGATATTCTTGTCTCAGTAGGACAAGGTGCAGGGGCAGATGATGCAGTGGATAAAAC
Source organism: uncultured Rikenellaceae bacterium (assembly GCA_947040435.1). Classification (GTDB taxonomy): domain Bacteria; phylum Bacteroidota; class Bacteroidia; order Bacteroidales; family Rikenellaceae; genus CAMQVY01. The sequence continues at coordinate 7,662 of CAMRBL010000008.1, read as the reverse complement.
TAAATATATTAACGATCAATATAAAGAGTTTATTACTGACAGTTATGCTGTGAATGTAAAAGGAGAAAAAGTTCCTGGAGCTGATGCATTTGCTTTGTTAACTAACCTGAAATCAGAGTATGATAAGCCTGTTGCAGAGCGTAGTCTACCTATTTTCGTTAGTAAATCAGAGACAGGTGAGATGCTTTATGTTCTGCCATTATGGGGAAAAGGTCTTTGGGGTCCTGTTTGGGGATATATATCTCTTAAAGAGGATTGGACAACGGTATCTGGAGTAGTGTTTGGTCACAAAAGTGAAACTCCTGGTCTTGGAGCTGAAATCGCAACTCCTGTATTTGAAGATGCGTTTAAAAATAAACGTGTTCATTGGGATGGTAGCGAGGTGAAATTCTCAATACTAAAAGGTGCAGGATCTTCTAAAGGTAATGATAGTGCTGTTGATGCTATCACAGGTGGAACAATTACTTGTCGTGGTGTCGAGAGTATGTTGCAGGTGTGTTTAGATGGATATGAGAAATTTATCTTAGAGCAGAGAGCTGAAAATAAAAATATAAACAACTAAGGCTATGAGTAATAAAGAAAAAGAGCCGATGTTTTCGGCTAAGAATTTAAAACTATTGACTAGTCCATTTAATCAGGATAACCCTGTCGTAGTGCAGATGTTGGGAATCTGTTCAGCTCTTGCTGTAACAGCGAAACTAAAACCTGCATTCGTAATGGCTCTATCGGTGATTGTGGTTACAGCATTTGCAAATCTTTTAATGTCAATGTTGAGAAATACAATACCTTCTCGTATTCGTATTATCGTACAACTTGTAGTAATTGCTGCTCTTGTAATCTTAGTGGATCAGGTGTTGAAGGCTTACGTATATGATGTAAGTAAGCAGTTATCTGTATTTGTTGGTCTTATTATAACTAACTGTATAATCATGGGTCGTGTAGAGGCTTTTGCTCTTGCGAACAAACCTTGGCCTTCATTTATTGATGGTATCGGTAATGGTATCGGATATGGTCTAATCTTAGTTGTTATTGCATTCTTTAGAGAGCTTCTAGGTGCAGGAACACTTTGGGGATACCAAGTGATTCCTCAAGCACTATATGACTTGGGATATGCTAATAATGGTTTGATGTTACTCCCTCCAATGGCACTTGTAATTATTGGTGTTATTATTTGGGTGCAACGTTCATTCAATAAGAACCTTATTGAAAAATAGAAAAAAGAGAGTATTATGGATAATATTTTAAGTATATTTATTAGGTCGATATTTATCGACAATATGGTCTTCGCTTTCTTCTTCGGTATGTGTTCTTATATCGCTGTAAGTAAAAGTGTGAAGACGGCTATGGGGCTGGGTATCGCTGTGATCTTCGTATTGACAGTTACTGTTCCTCTGAACTACCTTCTTAACGAGTACATGTTAACAAAAGGTGCATTGAGCTGGTTAGGGGAAGATTTTGCAAAGATTGACCTCAGTTATTTGAGCTTTATCGTATTTATTGCGGTTATTGCATCATTCGTACAACTTGTAGAGATGGTGGTTGAGAAGTTTAGTCCATCTCTTTATAACCAATTAGGAATATTCCTTCCGCTTATTGCTGTAAACTGTGCAATCATGGGAGGATCACTATTTATGCAAGAGGCGCAATATGCTAACATAGGTGAGGCTACTGCATTCGGATTTGGTTCTGGTATTGGTTGGTGGCTAGCTATCGTTATGATGGCGGCAATTAGAGAAAAAATTTCATATTCAAATGTCCCTGCTCCATTGAGAGGTGTCGGTATTACATTTATTATTACCGGACTTATGGGTATTGCGTTTATGACTTTCCTTGGTATTCAATTGTAATATTTAAGAGCTAAAAAAAATGGATTTAATGACAATAATTATTGCAGTTGTAGCTTTCCTAGTGGTGACACTATCGCTTGTTGCTCTGCTACTATACGCCAAAGCTAAACTTACGAGTTCAGGTGAGGTTGAGATAGATATTAACGGAGGTATGACGGTTCTAAAGGTAGAATCTGGGGATACACTTCTAACAACTCTAAGTAATAATAGTATCTTCTTGCCATCTGCTTGTGGTGGTGGTGGATCTTGCGGTATGTGTAAATGTCAGGTGCTTGAGGGTGGAGGTGATATTCTTCCTACTGAGGTGAATTTCTTTACTCGTAAGCAACAAAAAGAGAAGTGGCGTTTAGGTTGCCAAGTGAAGGTCAAAGAGAGCATGAAGATTCATGTTGAAGACTCTGTGCTTGGTGTTAAGAAATGGGAGTGTGATGTTGTTTCTAACCGTAATGTTGCTACTTTTATCAAGGAGTTTGTAGTTAAACTTCCTGAAGGGGAGAGATTAAACTTCAAATCTGGAGGTTATATACAGATTGATATTCCTAAATATGAAGCGATCAAGTTTACCGATTTTAATATCGAAGATCAGTATCGTGAAGATTGGGATAGCATGAAGCTTTGGGGATTAATTACTAATAACCCTGAGCCAACATATAGAGCATACTCTATGGCTAACCACCCTGCAGAGGGAAATATCATTATGTTGAATATTCGTATCGCAACTCCACCTTGGGATAGAGCAGCGGGTACGTTTATGAATCTTAATCCTGGTATCTGTTCGTCATATATTTTCTCTCGTAAACCAGGAGATAAAGTGACTATTTCAGGCCCTTATGGTGAGTTCTTTGTTAGAGATACTCCTAATGAGAAGATGTTTATTGGTGGTGGTGCTGGTATGGCTCCAATGCGTTCACATATCTTCAACCTATTTGAAACAGAGCGTACTGATAAACCAGTTACATTCTGGTATGGTGCACGTAGTTCTCGTGAGATATTCTATGAAGATCACTTCAGAAAAATTGAGAGTGAATTCCCTAATTTCAAGTTTAATATAGCGCTTTCTGAGCCAAAACCTGAAGATAATTGGGATGGTTACGTAGGATTTATACATCAAGTTATTTTGGATAATTATCTTGAAAAACATGATGCTCCTGAGGATGTTGAGTACTACTTATGTGGACCTCCTATGATGACAGATGCAATTGCTAGAATGCTTGATAATCTTGGAGTACCTTCTGAAAATGTTATGTACGACAATTTCGGTTAGTATACGGATTGAAAATTAGAGCTAAGTATTAGCTATATATAGGGAAGGAAGTGCTGGTTGTCAGCACTTCCTTCTTGTTTTTTTGTGGGGTGATTCAAGGGTATTTCCTCTCGTTTAGTCTTCCATGTATCTGCCGTTAGCACATATTTGTAACGTGAACATGGTTATTTTATATTCCATATTATATAAATCTAAGGACTCTGGAATATGTCGAATAGTGCAATTATACATAATTATGCATATATTTGTATGGGAATAAGTGTTGTATTTCTAATATTATGTATGGTTTATCTAATATACAAAAATATAAAACATAAAATTTTACAAATAGTATATAATTATGTCGATTTTTAAAGATAAGGTATTGTTGATTACGGGGGGCACTGGATCATTTGGAAATGCTGTATTGAGAAGGTTTCTTGATTCAGATATTAAAGAGGTTCGTATCTTTTCACGTGACGAGCTGAAGCAAGATGATATGCGCCATGCTTTGCAAAATCCTAAAGTGAAATTCTATATAGGGGATGTTCGTGATAAACGCTCCGTTGATACAGCAATGTCGGGTGTTGATTATGTATTTCATGCGGCAGCTCTTAAACAAGTTCCATCTTGTGAGTTTTTCCCAATGCAAGCAGTTCGTACAAATGTAGTTGGTACTGAAAATGTCTTAGATTCTGCAATTAGTTTCGGAGTAAAGAGTGTCGTAGTCCTCTCAACAGATAAGGCTGCATACCCTATATGTGCAATGGGGATATCAAAAGCTATGATGGAGAAGGTTGCGGTTGCAAAGGGACGCCATTTGGGTAGTGATGCTCAGACAACGATATGTTGTACTCGTTACGGTAATGTCATGGCAACTAGAGGGTCGGTTATTCCTCTTTGGATTAAACAGATTAAATCTGGCCAACATATCACGGTTACAGATCCAAGTATGACTCGTTTTATGATGACACTTGATGACGCAGTGGATTTGGTTCTATACGCATGGAATCATGGAAAAAATGGTGACCTGTTTGTGCAGAAAGCTCCTGCTGTAAATCTTGATGTTTTGACTAAAGCACTGAAACAAGTCTATAATGTAGATACTGAGGTTAGAGTGATAGGGACTCGCCACGGCGAAAAACTATATGAGACATTGGTTACTCGTGAAGAGATGGCTAAGTCTATTGATATGGGTGATTATTATCGTATCCCGTGCGATACTAGAGATCTGAACTATAATAAATTCGTTACTGATGGAGATGATACTATCTCTTCGGTGGAGGATTATCACTCTCATAATACAACACAGTTAGATGTTGAACAGATGAAAAAATTATTACTTAAACTTGAAATAATACAAAAAGAGGTATGTCAGAAACAAAAATAATCCAAGGAGAGATATTTAACGACCATAGAGGTCGTATCTCATCATTAAATAGTTTTGACTTTGAGGGTGTTGAACGCTTTTACTTTATTCGCCACCCAGATAAAAGTGTCATTAGAGGTTGGCATGGACATAAATTTGAAAAAAAATGGTTCTATTGTGTTAAAGGTATATTTACTATCGCTATTGTTGAGCCAGATGATTGGGATAACCCATCGATAGATTTAGTCCCTGAGATTTTTGAACTCTCAGAAGGAGATAGTAAGATCATTTGTGTTCCCGAGGGGCGTGCAAATTGTATTAAGGCTACAACTGATGACTCAACACTTATGGTATATTCTAGTAAAAAATTACCTGAGGCTTACGAGGACTCTTGGAGGTATGACAACACAATGTGGGTAGATTGGTCTAATCGTTAGTACGCTGTGAAAGTTGGGATTACAGGTCAAACGGGGTTTATTGGTGCACATTTGTACAATCTAATTGAGTTAGATTCTTTATTTGAACCGATCGTATTTGAAAATAATTATTTTCAAGATGACGTGAAACTTAGAGAATTTGTTAAACAATGTGATATTATTGTACATCTTGCAGCGGTGAATCGTCATCGTAATCCTCAAGTAGTATATGACACAAATATTGAATTGGTCGAGAAATTGATCTGTGCAATGAGTAGCGAAGGTGTATCTCCTCATGTGCTTTTTAGCTCTTCGACTCAAGAGTCGCTTGATAGTGTTTATGGAGGATCTAAGAGGGTAGGGCGTGAACTGTTCGAGAGTTGGGCTGAGGAGAATAGTGCTTCGTTTACGGGGCTTATAATACCCAATGTATTTGGAGAGTTTGCTCGTCCGAACCATAATACATTTATTGCAACGTTTGCTCATAAGCTACTTCACGGAGAGCGTCCAACTGTGATTGTTGATAATAAAGTGCAACTTATATATGTTGGCTCGCTGTGTAGATTCATAGCGAGCCGATTTAATATTGGTGGAGTAAATAGAGTTGATGTCCCCTATGATTTTCAGAAGAGTGTCACTGAAGTTCTTAATTTATTTGAATACTTTACTGAAGTTTATATTAAACAAGGAGCTACGCCTGAGTTAAATGATATAAACGAAATTAACCTATTCAATACCTTTCGCTCATACATCTAATCTAGTAGTAGAAATTAAGTATAATGAAAAAGTTAAAAGTACTGACAGTAGTTGGAACACGCCCTGAGATTATTCGATTGTCTTGTGTGTTGCAGAAGTTAGATGCCTCAAAAGCGATAGATCATATTTTGGTTCATACAGGGCAGAATTATGACTATGAATTGAATGAGATATTTTTTGAGGATTTAGGATTACGTAAGCCAGACTATTTTTTGAATGCGGCTGGTGTTAATGCAATGTCTACGGTAGGGCAGATTCTGATAAATATTGACCCAATCTTAGAAGAGGTGAATCCAGATGCTTTTTTAGTGTTGGGGGATACTAATTCGTGCCTTAGTGTAATTGCTGCAAAGAAACGCCATATTCCAATATTTCATATGGAGGCGGGGAATAGATGTTTTGATCAGCGTGTTCCAGAGGAGACGAATCGCAAAATTGTTGACCATACATCTGATATAAATTTAACGTATAGTGATATAGCACGGGAGTATTTGTTAGCGGAGGGGTTGCGTCCTGATCGTATAATTAAAACAGGTAGCCCTATGTGTGAGGTACTTCACTCTCATATGTCTAAAATTGAGAAGTCAACTATACATGAGGAGTTGAAGTTAATAAAAGGAGAATATTTCGTCGTATCGGTACATAGAGAAGAGAATCTTTCATCTATGAAGAGTATTCTTGATCTTGTAGAGGTGTTAGATAGAGTGGCAGAGTGTTATAAAACCCCTATTATATTTACTACACACCCACGTACTCGTAAAATTATTGAGAAGAATGGAGTGAAATTTAATGAGCTTGTTAAGTTTATTGCTCCTCTAGGATTTAGTGATTATTTATCATTGCAGATACATTCAACCGCAGTTTTGTCTGATAGCGGAACTATCTCCGAGGAGAGTTCAGTACTTAATTTCAGGGCTTTAAATCTTCGTGAGGCTCATGAGCGTCCAGAGGCTATGGAGGAGACTTCTGTAATGATGGTGGGTTTGAATGCTGATCGTGTATTGCAGGGGTTAGTTCAATTAGAACAGCAAGTTGTTGGCTTAGGAAGGGAGCGTAACTTCCGTCCTGTAGATGATTATTCAAAGACTAATGTGTCTGATAAAGTTGTTCGAATAATTTTATCGTATGTGGATTATGTTAAACGAGTTGTTTGGAGTGAGTAATCTAAATATGGGTAAATGTGATTCATTCATTTAACATAATTTAATACATTTATTTTATCGTTCTCACTATTGGAGCTCGTCTCAAGCAGAGCCTCCTCTAGAGATACTCGGCTTTGTTGTCATTCAAATAGTATAAGCGGTAAAGTATTGACATAAAGGTAAAAACAATTAATACAGTTCATAAGATAGTATCACGGAGACGCTTACCATAAAGCGGCAAAAAAATATTTTTTATTGAATATATTTGTGATTAAACATAAAAAAAGTAATATCTTTACTGATGAGTGCTTTCCAATAACCATGAGCACCATACAATTGTTAATAAATGTATTACAATAGTAAATAAAATATTATGAGCGATACCATAACTGTAATTTGTGAGAACACTAAAAACGAGATATACGTAAACACTGGCACATCTCTGAATGAAATATTAAACATACTTGGTCTACACAGCGACTATCCATTTATAATGGCCTATGTAAACAATCAATTCAAAGAGCTAAACTATCGTCTATTCAAACCTGCGACTATCAAATTTCTTGATACGACACATATTGAAGGAGCGAGAACGTATCAAAGAACGCTTTTTTTTATCCTAAACAAAGCAATACACGACCTATACCCACAGGGTAGTCTAAGGGTAAAACACGCCGTATCAAGAGGTTTCTACTGTGAGGTAGTTGGACTGGACAAGATCGAACAGACCGATATTGACCAGATAAAAGGCAGAATGAATGAGCTTATAGCTCAGGATATTCCAATTGTGAGAACAGAGGTTCAAACTGAAGAGGTAGAGAAGATATACAACCAAATGAGCTTTGATGACAAACTCGAACTTCTTCACAGTCGACCTCGACTATACTCA
>CAMRBL010000007.1 GCA_947040435.1 uncultured Rikenellaceae bacterium | reverse complement strand
GAGTTTGCGAACTTCCCTAAGCCACAAGATGTAGGAAACCATGAAGATGTACGCTGGTGTGCACTAACAAACAAAGCTGGTAATGGTGCAATTTTCATTGCAACAGAAGAGCTTTCAGTATCTGCACTTCACTACTCTGCACTTGATTTGACTCTATCATCTCATATATACAAGTTACCTGAGCCAAACAACACTTATCTACACCTTGACTTAGGAACAACAGGTCTAGGGGGATCAAGCTGTGGACAAGGCGGACCACTTCAAGAGGACAGAATCTACGCTGGTAATAACAGTATGGGCTTCATTATACGTCCAGTATCTTCAGGAGACAAGCTAAGTACATTAGGAAACGTTGCTCCATCAGGAGTTCTTCCAATCTCTATTGCACGTAACACTGCTGGTATCGCAGAGATCACATCATTAGATCTTGATGCTGTAATCTGTTACTCAGTAGATGGCGGAAAAGAGCAGGTATATACAGAACCTATTGAGTTACGTGATGGCGGAACAATTGCTGCTTGGATTAAGGGTAATTCTAAAATCAAAACAAGCGGAACATACGAAAAGATAGAGAGTATTCCTACGAGTGTAATCTACACAAGTAGTGAAGAGATTGGTGAGGGAAATGCAACATACCTTACAGACAACGATCCAAACACATTCTGGCATACTATGTACTCTGTAACTGTAGCTAAGCACCCACATTGGGTAGACCTAGATGCAGGAGAGGTAAAAGAGCTTAAAGGCTTTAACTTCTTACCTCGTCAGAGCGGTGGAAATGGAATGATTAAAGAGTACACTATCCATGTTAGTCTTGATGGAAAAGAGTGGGGAACACCTATTCATAAGGCAACATTTGCGAATAACAGTTCACTAAAGAAGGTTATCTTCAAAGATACTGTAAAAGCTCGTTACATTCGCTTTACAGCAGAGAGTTCACATGGCAATCAAGACTTCGCTACTGGAGCTGAAATTACAATCCTAGAGAAGTAAAAGACTCTATATAAATTTATAACATTGAAAGAGCTCGGTATAATACCTAGCTCTTTCTTGTTATTATACTTAGTCTATACTCCTTTTTCTCCTTTATACTACGATCATACAGCTCTGTGTGATTACAATCATAGTTAATTTATAAAACAATTTTCACACTTTTATATGTTGGTTCGAAATTTGCATTATCGATTATAGACGATAATTTAATCTAAAATCAATTATGAAAATATTATTAACTTTATGTGCCTCTCTATTTGCATTTACGACTCTCTATGCGAAAGTGCCATTTGGAGTAAAAATAGGAGTTAATGGCGCAAACATGCTGAACTTACCAGAAGGTGCTAACAATACAACAAAGATGAGCTTCTATGCTGGGGTATTTACGACTATTGACATGGGAGATAAATTCTCACTACAACCTGAATTGATCTACTCTCGCCAAGGAGCTAGAATAGATCCAAATCAGCTCTTCCCAGATGAATCTGAAGGTCTAATATCACAGGGCGAATTAAATAGACAGATACGCCTAAACTACATCAATATACCTATTGCTTTCAGTTATAATGTTTGGGGAGACCTATCAATAAGTTTAGTCCCTCAATTGGGAATTAACCTTAATGGTACAGATAGAACTATCTATAACGACCGCAGTGTTAAAACGTCTCTAAATGGCATTAAACGATGTGATTTATCACTCGGTGTAGGTGTTGAGTATATGATATGGTCACGACTAGATGTCACAGTTAGATACAATTTAGGATTGACGAATATAATAAAATCAAAATCTGATTTTAATCAACATAACATAAAAAATGGAGTACTCCAACTTGGACTTGGATTTACAATCTTTGAATAGATATATTGATCATAAATGTTGTATTTAAACAGTTTATATATGAAGAAAATATTATTTACATGTCTCTATTTAGTTGTTATGGCAACAACTTATGGTCAATCTCCAATTGGAATAAAAGGGGGATTTAATGGATCAAGTATGATAAGCGATCTTCCAGATGAGTTTAAGGGGAGGATCAAACCAAGTTACTACATCGGAATATTCACTGAAATTGATCTCGGATCTGGCTTCGAATTACAACCAGAATTGGTCTACTCACGTCAAGGAGATAAGTATCGTAATGTCGATTTTAAAAGCGACCTAAATGCCGAAGTCTCCTCTACGTTAAATTATCTAAATATACCGATTGTTGCTAAGTATAGAATATGGAGAGATTTCTCTGTTCTTTGTGGCCCCCAGTTAGGAATAAATATCAATCGAAATGAGATTGATATTAAATCAAAGATAGGAGGAAGCACTACGCATGAAGTGTACGAAATAGGTGATCTACTTCGAGCGTGTGACCTCTCTTTGGTAGTTGGGCTAGAGTATACGGTACTTCCATATTTGGATATTACTGCGAGATATAACTACGGATTAACTCACGCACTTGATTCAGACTTTGGTCTAGTTAAAATGTCTACTATGGCAAAGAATAGCGTTATTCAGCTAGGCGTCGCAATTAGAATACTCTAGGAAACTTTTCTATCCCCTACTACGACACCACACTGGTCTATTAGCGAACATTAAACATTGAATAAAATATATAGCGTACAAAAAAGCGGAGTTGATTCATAAGAACCAACTCCGCTTTTATATATAAATAAACTCTAGGTTACTTAGCGTAACTTACAGAACGAGTCTCTCTAATTACCGTAATCTTCACTTGACCTGGATATGTCATCTCATCTTGTATCTTCTTAGCTACATCATGTGATAATTGATCCGCTTCAGCATCAGAAATCTTCTCACTACCAACGATAACTCTAAGCTCACGACCAGCTTGTATAGCGTATGTTTTAAGGACCCCTGGATATGCCATTGCAATATCTTCCATCTCTTTAAGTCGCTTGATATAAGACTCTACAACCTCTCTTCTAGCCCCTGGTCTAGCTCCCGAAATAGCATCGCAAACCTGAACAATTGGAGATATAATTGAAGTCATTTCAACCTCATCATGGTGAGCACCAATTGCATTACATACATCTGGTTTCTCTTTGTATTTCTCAGCTAACTTCATACCAATGATTGCGTGTGGCAATTCTGGCTCATCGTCAGGCACTTTACCAATATCATGAAGAAGACCTGCTCTACGTGCCACTTTAGTGTTTAGCCCCAACTCAGCAGCCATAATACCACAAAGGTTTGCAGTCTCACGTGAGTGTTGAAGTAAGTTTTGTCCATATGACGAACGATACTTCATCTTACCGATTAAACGGATAAGTTCTGGGTGAAGATTGTGAATACCTAGATCAATAACAGTACGCTTTCCAACCTCTGCGATTTCATCTTCAATCTGGCGTTGTACTTTAGATACTACCTCCTCAATTCTTGCAGGGTGTATACGTCCATCTGTTACTAATTGGTGAAGAGCTAATCTAGCAATCTCTCTTCTTACTGGATCAAATCCTGAAAGAATAATAGCCTCTGGAGTATCATCAACAATTATTTCAATTCCCGTTGCAGCTTCAAGTGCACGTATGTTACGACCTTCACGACCAATAATACGCCCTTTAACCTCGTCACTCTCAATATTAAATACTGTTACAGAGTTCTCAATAGCAGTTTCAGTAGCAACTCTTTGTATTGTTTGAACGACAATCTTTTTTGCTTCTCTGTTAGCGCTCAACTTCGCCTCTTCAATAGTATCATTGATATATGACATTGCGTCCGCCTTAGCTTCAGATTTCATATTCTCAACAAGGATATTTTTTGCATCCTCACTACTTAGTCCACCAATTTGCTCTAATTTTATATTTTGAGACTTAATTGATTTTTCTAGCTCCTCTTTTTTACTATCTAACACAGCAATATGGTTATCCATTTGCTCTTTTGTTTGTGTTAGCTCTTTGCTTTTTCTCTCTACTTCATTATGCTGCTGTTGAAGAGAATTTTCCTGTTGTTTGAGTGTATGTTCTCTCTCTTTAAGCTTTGAGTTACGGTCATTAACCATGCGATCATGCTCGCTTTTTAGTTGAATGTACTTCTCTTTTGCTTGTAGCATTTTCTCTTTCTTAATCATCTCAGCCTCACTCTCAGCCTCCTTTATCAAAGAACGCTTTGTATCACGCATTGTTCTTTGTACTACTAGGTAAGTTATAAAACCCGTTGCGATACAAACAATCACAACTGATAATATACCACCTACTATACTTATGGTATCCATTATTATTTAGTTTAATTATATTATTAATTTGTTAAGTTATTCTCTTTAAAATTCATAAAAAAACCCGCATAAAATCCTCTTCTGTTCGACGAATCTCCTGATCGTCATGTGTGGAGCCTCTGATAATTCGCAAACGTCCAATGGCACCAAAATAGATGCACCACCGAGGTGGTTAAGGCCTGCTTTTGATATACCAAGTACAGCTCCAATTGTGAATAATTGTTAAGGTTCGCAAAGCTAAAAGGAAATTATGCGGGTAGTACTTACTCACTATTATTATATAGCGAAATAATCTTATTATTATTATAAGTAGTTTCATTATTGATTGTAGTTATATACTAACACTACAATTAAACTATAAAACTCTTACTCTCTTATTACAAAGAACCAATCTTCTATTTCAATGAATTTAGATACATATCTAGATCCTTTTCTAACTTATTCAGTTCATCTCTGTCGCTATCCATATTACGACTCATCGCCATTTCAATCTGTGTAACAGAAATCTGCAAAGCAGCCATCGCAAGGTGGTCAATAGGCTCCAGTCTATAATTTGACTCAAAACGAGTTGTCAGAGAATTAATCTCCTTCTCCGCTCGCCTATATCTCTCCTCTTTCTCTTTATCTATATTTAGAGGGTATGTTCTACCTGCAATAGTTAGCTTTATTCTCAGTTTTTCAGACATCTCATCTAATTGTTCATCATTGCAATGCACCTATCAATCTCCCTCATCAAGCGATTGACTCGAGCCTTTGCGAGTCGTTTATCTTCACTTCCACTTGCAATACCCTCTCTCAGCTCCATAATACCAACTCTTTTTTGGAGAGATATAATTCCCTCTTGTAATATTCTATTACTCTCCTTGAGTTTCGCCTCTTTCACCTTCATTTCTGCACACTTTTCGCTTAACCTAATGTTTTCATTAATAAGCTTTTCGACCTTACTTCTAATTGACTCAACAATGGACGATTTATTCATGGCAACTATTGTAAATAATATTTTAAGTTTTGCAATATGGTATTATTTCGATCGCTTTCAACTCCTAACAAGTGTTTACACTTCAAAAATAGTTAAATAAAGCAGAAAATCAAAATTTTATTTAATCTTATTCTTCGAGAACTAAATTAGCGTATAGGTCATAGTCTTCAACATCTGTTATTATAACGTTGTAAAACTCACCAATCTTCAGGTCACTCTCTTTAGCTATCAATATCTCTTGATCCACTTCAGGTGAGTCATACTGGCTACGTGCCACCCAAAAATCGCCCTCTTCTCTATCGACAATTACTCGCTCTATTCTACCAATACGTAATAGGTTATTGTTGCGAGAGATTCTATTTTGCTCCTCCATAATCTGCGAAACTCTATACTCTTTAACCTCTTCAGAGATGTTATCCTCTAATTTCTCTGCAGAGTATGTACCCTCCTCTTCAGAGTACGAGAACACGCCTAAACGTTCAAATTTACTCTCTTTAACAAACTCCATTAACTCATTAAAATCCTCTTCGCTCTCATTTGGGTATCCAACAAGTAGTGTTGTTCTTATAGATACATCAGGAATCCTGCTTCTAAGTTTATTAATAAGCTCTACGGTTTTAGCTTTATCAATACCTCTTCGCATCAACTTTAATTGAGCATCAGAAATATGTTGTAGAGGAATATCCAAGTATTTACATATTTTAGGTTCATCAGCCATAGCAGATATAACATCATCTGGGAAGCTAGTTGGATATGCATAATGAAGTCTTATCCACTCTATACCCTCAATCTGGCACAAAGCTCTTAGCAACTCTCCCAACTTACGCTCTCCGTATAGATCCATACCATAGTATGAAGTATCTTGTGCTATAACTAGTATCTCTTTAACTCCTTTAGCAACTAAGTTTTTAGCCTCTTCAAGGATCTGTTCCATTGGGACTGAGATATGAGTACCTCTAATAAGAGGAATCGCACAATATCCACACTTCCAATTACACCCTTCAGCGATCTTTAGATATGCATAGTGGTTTGGAGTTGTGAGTACTCTCTCAATGTTTAGGCTATCATTCCACTCTGCACCCAACTCCTTGACAACATCACTTAGTGTTTGTATTCCGAAGAAACTATCAACTTCTGTAATCTCTTTCTCTAAATCTTTTTTGTATCTCTCGCTCAAACACCCAATAACATATAGTCGTTCAATTAACCCCTCCTGTTTTGCATGAGCAAAACTAAGAATTGTCTCAATTGACTCCTCTTTTGCATCCTTTATAAATCCACAAGTATTGATGATAACAATCTTTGCATCAGTAGAATTTGAGTCAAAACACAACTCATAACCTGCGCTTTTGAGTTGAGCCATAATATGCTCTGAATCTACAATATTTTTTGAGCAACCTAATGTTATTAAATTTATCTTTTTTGTCATGTTTTTCTATTTTAAACTACGTTTACGAGAGTATTTTTAGTTATGCGTGTGCATATACCAACGATGAATAGCCGCACTTTTACTCTCCAAACAGAGCGTCAACAAACTCTTTGCGATTAAATACTTTCAACATATCGATCCCCTCACCAACACCAATATATCTCACTGGGATCTTAAATTGGCTACTTATTCCAATCACAACACCACCCTTAGCTGTACCATCTAACTTTGTAATGGCAAGCGATGTAACTTGAGTCGCTTGAGTAAATTGTTTTGCTTGTTCAAAAGCATTTTGTCCTGTACTTCCGTCGAGAACAAGCATTACATCATGAGGGGCATTTGGTATCACCTTACTCATTACATTTCTAATTTTGGTTAGCTCATTCATTAAGCCAATCTTATTGTGTAATCTTCCTGCTGTATCTATTAATACTACGTCTGCTTTATTCGCAACCGCAGATTTTAGTGTGTCAAAGGCTACTGATGCAGGATCAGAACCCATCTGCTGTTTAACAATTGTTGCACCTGCTCTATCTGCCCATACTTCAAGTTGATCTATTGCAGCCGCTCTAAATGTATCCGCAGCACCAATATATACGTTGTGTCCCGCTTTTGTTAACTTAGATGCAAGTTTTCCGATTGTAGTTGTTTTACCCGCACCATTAACTCCAACAACCATAATCACATATGGTTCATCGGCATTTGCCTCCTTTGCACTCTCCAATATAGCCTCTTCGTTCTCCTCTAAAAGGTTTGTTATCTCCTCTTTTAGTATACGCTGAAGCTCATTAGAGTTCATGTATTTATCCGTTGCAACACGTTGTTCTATGCGTTTAATGATCTGAAGAGTTGTGTCGATACCAACGTCGGATGTCACAAGCATCTCTTCCAATGAGTCTAAAACATCATCGTCCACTCTACTTTTCCCCGCAATTGCTCTTGCAAGCTTACCAAACAACCCATCTTTTGTCTTTGCTAGACTCTTATTCAGGTCGTTATTATCTTGTTCTTTCTCCGCCTCCACAACAGGTACGGCACTCTTCTTTTTGAAAATATCAAATAAACCCATAGTTGTATTTTTTTCTTTTACCCTACTCGTATTAAGTTGACTCGTATGGTAAAACGTTAATGTTCTGTTATAATTATATGTGTTTTATCTATTATTTACAATTTTAAGCATTAATGTACAAAAATACAAAAAGCTCCACAATAATTTGGGAGCTTTTTGTATTAAGATGCTTAAACGGTTATTTTTTTGCAAAAAAACCGGTGATTTGATCATTTATAACGACCTCCTCTTTAAATGAATAAGCGCCATTTTTCTCTGACTTAACCATCTTAATGCACTTTGTGTAGTTCTTACCCGAACCAGTCTGAAGTGTTGCGACTACTTTCTTTGCCATAATCTAAGATTATTTAATTTCTCTGTGAACAGTTACTCTTTTTAGACATGGATTGTACTTCTTACGTTCCATTCTGTCAGGAGTGTTTTTCTTGTTTTTTGTTGTGATGTACCTTGACATTCCAGGAACTCCACTCTCTTTGTGTTCAGTACATTCTAAGATGACTTGAACTCTGTTGCCTTTTTTTGCCATTTTTTCTACTGATTTGTTTTAGTAGATCTTTTTAGCTGCTACTGCCTCTTTGAGGGCGCATGCAAGACCTTTCTTGTTAATTGTTTTCATTCCAGCAGCAGTTACTTTTAGGGTAACCCATCTACTTTCTTGTTCTAACCAAAAACGTTTAGTTTTCAAATTTGTATTGAAACGTCGCTTGGTTCTTCTTTTCGAGTGAGAAACATTGTTTCCAACTTGAGCAATTTTTCCAGTGATTTCGCAAATTCTCATTGTTGCTATTTTATTGTGTTATACCTTGACATTTAATCATCGTAATTAAATATGTTTGTATAACTGTGTTTTTATTTACCATAAAGGCTCGCAAATGTACGCATTTATTTTGAATTAGCAATCAATCTCTAGATAATAATTATAAATTCGTTCTTTTTTACGTAAAATAACAGAAAATTAAGATTTACAGAGTGTTATTAACCTCTATAAATCTTAATTTTCAGATTATGCAAACTTTATTGTATCTCTAGTAGTTAGCTTTCTTCTGCTCAAAATGTGCTTGTGGATGTGCACATGCTGGGCACACCTCTGGAGCTGTTTTGCTATCTGTTGAAACATATCCACAGTTACGACACTGCCAGTCAATAGGCTCTGTTCTTGCAAACACAGTTCCTGATTGAACTCTATTTAGTAGTATTCTGTAACGAGCTTCGTGTTCAGCTTCAACTTTTGATATTTCGTAGAATGTATTAGCAACCTCTGGGAATCCCTCTTCTTCAGCAATCTTACCAAAAGCTGGGTATAGCTCAGTCCACTCTTCATTCTCACCTGCTGCCGAAGCTGCTAAGTTTTCCATTGTTTTTCCAATGATTCCTGCTGGATACATAGCTGTAATTTCAACCATACCTCCTTCAAGGAATTTAAAAAATTTCTTTGCGTGCTCTTTCTCCTGCTCAGCAGTCTCTGCAAAAACACCTGCAATTTGCTCATATCCCTCTTTCTTCGCAACACTTGCGAAATAAGTATAACGAGTCCTAGCCTGAGACTCTCCAGCAAATGCCTTCAAAAGGTTTTGCTCTGTTTTTGTGCCCTTAATTGATTTTCCCATAACAAATATATATATTTAATTAATTTATGTACAATTACTACAACTATACAAGTTTCGTACAATTCTACACAAATGTAGGTAAATTATAAGTTAAAAAATAAAAAATGACAGATATTCAACATTGTATTTTCTTATCGTGCTATAAGTTCTTTTTATAACAGCTCCACAAAAGCCTCTTACACCCGAAATTTTAAGTTAAAATATTCAAAAAGTGAGTTTTCAGATGTACGTTTACGTAATTCTAGGGTGGAATAATCTGTAAAATTTAAATTAAATTGTATCTTTGTGTATTATACAATAATTTGAAATTAATAATATTAATATATAATACAAAAAATGGCAGACGAAAAGATTATATTCTCCATGGTTGGAGTTAGTAAAACGTTTACTAATCAGAAAAAAGTTCTTAATAATATATACCTTTCATTCTTCTACGGAGCGAAGATTGGTATTATAGGTCTTAACGGCTCTGGTAAGTCTACTTTGATGAAGATTATCGCAGGACTTGAAAAGAGTTTCCAAGGAGATGTTGTATTCTCTCCGGGGTTCACCGTAGGATACCTTGAGCAAGAGCCTAAGCTAGATGACACAAAAACTGTAAGAGAGATTGTACAAGAGGGATGCGCTGAGGTAGTAGCTCTATTGAAGGAGTATGAAGAGGTGAACGCTAAGTTTATGGAGCCTATGGATGACGACCAAATGAACAAGTTGATTGAGCGCCAAGGGGAATTAACTGAACTTATAGATCTTAAAAATGGATGGGAACTAGATAGTGTTCTTGAGCGTGCGATGGATGCTTTAAGATGTCCAGATCCAGAGTCAAATATTAAACATCTATCTGGAGGAGAGCGTCGACGTGTAGCACTTTGTAGATTATTACTTCAAGAGCCTGATGTACTGCTATTGGATGAGCCTACTAACCACCTTGATGCTGAGAGCATTGATTGGTTAGAGCAACATTTACAACAGTATAAAGGTACAGTTATTGCTGTTACCCATGATCGTTACTTCTTAGATAACGTTGCGGGATGGATTCTTGAACTTGATAGAGGAGAAGGTATTCCTTGGAAAGGAAACTACTCTAGTTGGTTAGACCAAAAATCTAAGAGACTAGCTATGGAGGAGAAGCAAGAGAGTAAGCGTCGTAAAACATTGGAGCGAGAGCTTGAGTGGGTGAGAATGAGTCCAAAGGCTAGACAAGCAAAGAGTAAAGCACGTCTTTCGGCATATGACAAGATGCTTAATGAGGATTCGAAACAAAAGGATGACAAGTTAGAGATGTTTATCCCTAATGGACCACGTTTGGGAGATGTAGTTATTGAGTCTAAAGGTGTTAGTAAGGGGTACGGAGATAGATTACTATATGAGAATTTAAATTTCTCTCTTCCACCAGCAGGTATTGTTGGGGTAATAGGACCGAACGGTGTTGGTAAAACAACCCTATTTAGAATGATTATGGGACTTGAGACTCCAAATAGTGGAGAGTTCAGAGTTGGAGAGACTGTGAAATTGGCATACGTTGACCAACAACATAAATCAATAGATCCCGAGCTGAGTGTCTTTGAGGTTATATCTCAAGGTGGAGAAAACATCATATTGGGAAATCGTGCTATAAATGCAAGAGCATACGTCTCTCGCTTCAACTTCTCTGGTGCAGACCAAGAGAAGAAGTGCGGAGTACTTTCGGGTGGTGAGCGTAATCGTCTTCACCTAGCTATGGCACTAAAAGAGGAGGGAAATGTTCTTCTACTGGATGAGCCGACGAATGATATTGACGTGAATACTCTTCGAGCACTTGAGGAGGGACTTGAGAACTTCGCAGGTTGTGCTGTTGTAATATCGCATGATAGATGGTTCTTAGACCGTATCGCAACTCATATTTTATCATTTGAGGGCGACTCTAATGTAGTCTTCTATGAGGGTAGTTATAGTGACTACGAGGAGCATAAGAAGCGTCAAGGTATCGTAGCTCCAAAGAGAGTTAAATATAAGAAGATAGTCGAGTAAAAAGCAGAGATAAAAAAACGAAGGTTTCAAATAAATTTGAGACCTTCGTTTTCATCAATTTGTTTAGAGTAAATTAAAGAAGATAAATATATATAATTATGGCAATTAACAAACCAGCGATTCCAAAAGGGACAAGAGATTTCTCTCCAATAGAGATGAGTCGACGCACATATATGTTTGATACAATTAAGGATGTATTCAAGCAGTGTGGTTTCCTTCCGTTAGAGACTCCAGCAATGGAGAATTTATCTACTCTACTTGGGAAATATGGCGATGAAGGGGATAAATTACTATTTAAGATATTAAA
The DNA here is from genome assembly GCA_947040435.1 of uncultured Rikenellaceae bacterium. Lineage (GTDB taxonomy): Bacteria > Bacteroidota > Bacteroidia > Bacteroidales > Rikenellaceae > CAMQVY01. The sequence continues at coordinate 34,108 of CAMRBL010000007.1, read as the reverse complement.
TTCAGGAGATTTTGCGGCAAAAGTTGCCCCTGAGCAGTTGGGTAATTCTAACGCATTAGCAACAAAAATTTGTGAAAAAGGTCTTAGATATGATCTAACAGTACCATTTGCTAGATACGTAGTCCAACACCAAAACGAGATTGCATTCCCTTTTAGAAGATACCAAATCCAACCTGTATGGCGTGCTGACAGACCACAAAAAGGGCGTTATCGTGAGTTCTATCAGTGTGATGTTGATATTATTGGCAGTAAGAGTTTGGTAAATGAAGTTGAGTTGGTAAACATCGTAGAGAAAATATTCTCTAAGTTGAATATCGCAGTGACTTTAAAGCTTAATAATCGTAAGATTCTTTATGGAATTGCGGAGAGTATTGGGTATGCTGATAAGATGGTAGATATTACTGTGGCTATTGATAAGCTGGACAAAATTGGTCTTGAAGCTGTTAATACTGAGCTCGAGAGCAAAGGTATTTCGGTAGAGGCTATTGCAAAACTTAAACCTATCTTAGAGCTGAGTGGTAGCAATAGTGAGAAGTTAGATAAGTTAGCAACTGTTATCGGAGAGTCAGAAGTTGGAATGTTGGGTATCAATGAGATGAGAGAAATTTTCTCATACACAGAAGCACTAGGATGCAAACTAGATATTGAATTAGACCTATCTCTTGCTAGGGGATTGAATTACTATACTGGTGCTATATTTGAGGTTAAATCTAATGATTTCGCAATTGGCAGCATCTGTGGCGGTGGACGCTATGACGACCTTACGGGTATATTTGGGATGCCAAATACATCTGGAGTAGGCATTTCATTTGGCGCAGATCGTATCTATGACGTACTTTTGGGTTTAAATCTCTTTCCAAAGAGTGCTGCACTTGTGACTAAAGCTATGTTTATTAACTTTGGCGGGGCAGAACAACTATGCGCACTTAAAGAGTTAGCCGTTTTGAGAGATAACAACATTGCATCAGAGCTATATCCAGATGTAGCGAAGATGAAAAAACAGATGGAATATGCTAACAAAAGAGAGATTCCATATGTTATAATAATAGGCGAAGAGATGAATGAAGGGTATGCTACGCTAAAAAACATGACTACTGGAGAGCAGTCAAAAGTTAAATTTGCGGAGCTTTCAAGTGCCATTACAAACGAATAGGCGATCTATATTGTTATTTTATACTCTATAATTCACTATATAGTTTGTTGCTGAAGGCTATTTTTTTTTAGAGATTGCCGTACCTGTTCATGAGTCACATAGTTTGAGTAAACTCTCCTATGCGGAGAGTGTTGCATAGTAGCAACGAATGGATTACATATTAAAATAAAAAATAGAACTAATGAGAACGATATCAATAACGACTCTGTTAATTTTTTCATTTTTTTATGCCTTAGCGCAAGGTAGTGATACAAGACAGGGGCGCAACGAGGTAGAGGAACAACTTAAAAAGTTTAATCAATTCTATCAATTTTTAAATTACAGTTATGTTGACTCGATCAACAACTCTGCATTAATTGAAGATGCAATTAAGAAGGTACTATCACAACTAGACCCTCACTCCGTTTATGTTAACGCAGAGGATATGAAGGGAGTTGAAGAGTCTTTCGAGGGTAGTTTTAGCGGAATAGGTGTCGAATTTAATGTTATGAATGACACTCTAATTGTTGTTAACCCAGTTTCAGGAGGACCCTCTGAAGGGGTTGGTATTATGCCAAACGACAAAATTATCGGAATTAACGGTGAAAATGTCATTGGGATTAAGAGAAACGAAGTAGCAAAATACTTACGTGGGAAAAAAGGTAGTTCCGTAGAGATTCAGGTACTTCGAAGAGGTGAGTCGGAAGTATTAAACTTTAGAATTATTCGTGACGACATACCTATCAATACTATTGACGTTGCGTATGAAATTGCACCTAATGTTGGATATATTAAAATGAATCGCTTTGCAAGTACGACTAATGACGAGCTAATCGTAGCTTTAGAGAGTCTTGGAGAGTTTGAATCTTTGATCTTAGATTTAAGGGGGAATGGCGGCGGCTTTTTGGATCAATCTATAAAGGTATGTGAAAATTTCCTTGAAGAGAATTTAAGTGTAGTATCTATCGAAGGGAGGTCTACTCCATCAATAAATATGAAGACTAAAAAAGATGGAGACTATCTAACTCAAGATATAATAGTACTAATTGATGAGTCGTCAGCATCTGCGAGTGAGATCGTTGCAGGAACAATTCAAGATTGGGATAGAGGCTTAATCATTGGACGAAGAAGCTTCGGAAAAGGGTTAGTTCAGAGGCAGTTTAAACTGGTTGATGGATCAGCAGTAAGAGTTACTATTGCACGCTATCACACACCCACAGGAAGAGCAATTCAACGACCATTTATAAAAGGTAATAGTAGCGACTACTTCGACGCCCTTAATAGCAGATTCAAAAAAGGGTATGTAGACTCTATTAACATTGTTGATTCACTGAAATTCAAGACACTAAGAGCAAAGCGAGATGTCTATGCAGGAGGAGGAATTTACCCCGATGTATATGTAGAGTTCGACACGATTGGATCGACTAAATATTGGGCTAGTTTAATACGTAAAGGGGTAATAAATGAGTTTGTGATCTCGTACATGTATACGCATCGAAAAGATATACTGAAATCATATAAAACATTTAAAAGCTTCGATAGGAAATTTGAGGTGACAGATGATATAATTGAGGAGTTGGTAGCGTTGGGAGAGAGTAAAGATATTGAGAGGAATACAGAACAGTTAGAGGTATCTAGGTCACACATAAAAATGCAATTGAAAGCTATGTTTGCTTATAGATTGTGGAGTTTAAATGAGTACTACAAGATCCGTAATCGTAATGACATTGTGGTTATTAAGGCTCTTGACATTCTAGATAATTGGGATGACAATGATATTACTAAAACAATAAGTGGATTTTAAAAGTGACAATAATCACTATAATAAGTGTCATTAGAAAATAGACGATAACAAAATAGGTTAGTTTCAATAAAAAAGGAAGAGCTCGGCATAATACCGAGCTCTTCCTTTTTTATGTTGAACTAATCCCTACTCTCCAACATTAGGAGGTATTTCATAATCCATATCAACTATTTTTTCACTTTAGCAACTACTTTAGGAGCAGCAACTGTAGCTTCTTTTTTATCGTTTAGTTTCTCAAGATACTGGTGTACTGCATATTTAGCAGCAGCGATAGTCTCTCTATTAACCTTCTCAATTACACTACCTCTAGCAATATCATCTGTTGAGATATAGTCTTCAAGAAGTAATAACTGAATAATCATGTTATTAACGTTCGTCTCTGTACTGTAAGCCTCAGTCACGTATAGTTTGTCGATACGAACAGCAAACTCATCAGCAAAATCAGAGTAGTTAGGGAGACTCATAAGCTCTTCAAATGTCTCACCAAAACTAGTCAGCTCGATATTTAAGTTTGGAGTCACCAACAGAGGACTAAACTCTCTATTTTTCTCAATCGGAGTAAAGTTAACAAGGTTTGAAATATCAACTTTCTTCCCTTTGTTATCCATTCTACGAAGATCAACTTTACGCATATTCTCCAACTGATATAAGTAGAAGTTATATCTCCATAACTCACCGCTATTCATATTACCCCCAAATATATGGTTATACTTATCGTTGATTAACTTCTTAACCTTGATCTTACCTTCGTTAATCTCAGGGTTATTGATTCTCACCTCTTGTATCAGTTGCTTAAGTGCTGCCGCTGCTTTTTGAGGACCAGTAATCTCACGACCCTTCTTACCAATCTCAGTAGATAATACACCACACTGAATATGACGTGCTTTACCTTTACCATCTTTTCCACCTCTTAGGCAGTTGATAAGGTGCTCAACACACTCAAATTGTCCCTCTTCATCGATAAATGGTTGTCCACCTGGTGTACTTGCAACCGAGTCAAATATTGAACTAAATATTTTACGATCAATAGGCGTATCAGTCGACATCTCAAGATCACCATCCATGTAACTAACAATAGCAGTGAAACGATTTTGAATCATGTCAAAAGTTACATCATTAATTGTGTAAGTAACTTTATCATCACCCTTGAAAGTTTTTCCAGAGAATATCACTCTAACAACATCAGTAACGTCAATTTTTTCGATCAACTTAAATGAAGAGCTTAGGTAGTAACGCTTTTCAGAAGCTACATAATCCCAATCAAGTATATCATCTAAGTAGTTACCGTGTCTAGCTATCACCTCAACGATATTTTTATCAGCAGTATATCTTTTTAATGTACGTTGGAAGTTAGGCCCATCTTGACTAGTCGCTTTCTCCTTACGCTCACCATGAGCATCAATATAAAGAAGGAAGTTTTCTGGGTTATCCACACGAGTAATACCACCCTCTTGTTGCGAGTAGTTACCAGCGCTCAACATAATATCGATCTTAAATGGCATAGTAATGTCACACATACCACTAACCGTACTACGAGAGTTCAAGTCCTCCACATTACTGTCCGCACTACTTTCAAATAGGTACTTGTAGTATCTGATATAATCAGGGTCAAAGTCTGTAGTTCTAGAGAAGTCACCCACCTCAGTACCGATACCGTATAGGTTACCGTCACCATCTTGGAACTCATGGAACATATCACCTGCGATCATCTTCACAGAGCGTATACCATCAAGGTTATTCTTCAACCACTTCAACACAAATGCCGCGATCATCTCACTCTTACCTACCCCACTATCACCATTGATCTCAAGAACAAACACACTACCGTCATTCTCCTCAACAAGGAAAAGAGATCCGTGACGAGGAATACCCCCCATCTCTTTCACCTTTTCATTTATGATTGTCAGACGAGGTTTTTTCACATCACCAAAGTAGTCAGCTTCCGACTTCAATGGCGTAACGATAGTTTTGATATTTCCCGCAGGTCCTTTGATGTCAAAGAATCCGATCTGAGGGAAAGATATCAACTTCTCTGGTGCACCTAATATACTAATTACATCAGGGATAAAGTTTTTAATATCATTAAGTGTTATATCCTCCGTATAGTTCAATCTATAGTTGTCAGTCAAGTACTTCATGTATCCTTTTTGGAACACAACAAGCTCCTTAACGATACCATGCTTAACCACCTTACAACGATAGTCATCCGAGTCCATGTTTGCAACGAATCTAGACAAACGGTCAATAAAGAATGTTGACTCTGGTCTTGGGTTTATAAATCTAATATAATCAAGTGGAGATGTAGCATCAACTTCGCCCTCTCTCTTCTTCACAACAACTCTATCTATCTTATGGAATGGATACTCTCTCTTCTTAGCATCCGTAACAATACGAGTATGCTCCTGAACAGGTTGTTCTGAAGAGATTACACCACATTTAATCATAAGTTGGTTAATCCAAGCGATGCTACCTCCGTCAAAAGTATCGATAGCATTGTTCTCCATCTCAAACCCTTTATAAAGAGATATACCGTGTTGAACCATCTCATTAACACTAGAGTTTTGCTTACGGAACATAGTCTCCACTAATCTTACCATAGTGTGAGTATATCTGTTATAGTAGTCAGTACCCTTCGTTCTCTTAACCATGCTGATATAGAAACGCACAACTTTACGACTTATAGCAGATATTTCACTCTCAGGAATCTTAATATCACGCTTACGCATAATGTAGTTACTCACCTCTTTTAGTTGTGTAGGAAGAATACTTGCTACAAACTCCTCAGTGAACATTTTAATCTCACCATCTTCACACTCGTTAATTCTATCACTAAAGTATGTCAATCTCTCGCATACCATTTTATGGAATGAATCATCATTGTGTAGAAGGTAAAGATATAGGATCTTATCAGTAATCTCACTTGCACCGCTAACACCAGCCGCAATAGTATCTAATATACAACCGATACTTTTATGAGAAATTGTACTATTTTTGAATTCAGGAAGGTTTCGCAATTTGCAAACAAACTCATCTATCCAAATATTTAAGTTCAACTCTTTAAGTTTGATTCCCGTTAGCTCCTCAAAACACTCTCCAGCAGCAAGGATAATCTCTTTCCTACTAGGCTCAAGACTCTCTTTTTCGAATGGAAGGTTGAAGTGTAACAATATCTCACGTATATACTTTTTAAGTATTGAGTTTATACCCTCTAACTTAGCTTTATCAAGTGCCATATCACCAGTTGCATTGATAGCTAAAATTTTCATTTTGCTATCCGAGAACAACAGACTCTCCATCTCGATAAGAACCTCACGCATGATATTCTTCTCTTCTGGATTATCCAATACATGGTGATTAGGTTGGAACGTTCTCTTGTTTGTGATATACTTCAACAACACAGCCTTAGAGTATCTTGAGCTAACAGTGTTAAAATCTAAATCGACAAGAGCAGGAACTCTTTTATAAATTTGCGCAAGTAAATTCTCATAAACTTTAGAGAATGCAGTACTCTTAATGAATTCAAATACGTCAGCACAAGAACCAATTAAGTCTCCATGTAATTCAATTACAGAGTTTGCAGAGCGACCAATTGTAGTAATTGTTATACCGCTCTTCTCAGGAGAAGCATGATATAGTGAACGCACATCACTTATTTGAAGTGAAGGAGCTTTATCCTTAGCAAATTTTGCAGATAGTTTATAATCCGCAATTATAGAGTCAATAAAATCTTTTTGCAGCGGAGTGTAGAATAGTCTCTTTAATAGATCATCCGTCTCAACTTCTTTATTTTTACTATCTTTTCTAGCCTCTTCAAACAACATCCAATACTTAATGAATATAGAGAACGCATCTTCTATCTCAGTACCGAATACCTTTAACCCCTGCTTACCTGCTACTAAATAGCCACCCACAGCAAAACGAACTAATCCCGTAGAGTAAGGCACTGTTGCGATACCCTTATATTTAGCCATAAATGTACAGAAGCACACAAGGTCAGCATATATTGGTGAAGTTGTGATTTGGAAGTTAAACAAGTAACTACCATCGGAGTTTATCGCAGTCATGTAACTCTCTGCACCGAACTCAGTAATCAGACGACCCGCAATACCCTTAGCTAAAGATAGACGCTTCAACGACTCCTCACGGAAACTTTTGTTTACACGGAAGCTATTTAGATTCTTAACCAATTTATTTTGGTAGTAGCTAAAGAATGGCTCACTCTTGTATTTAAAGTCATCTGGCAATCCCAATACATCAAGTTTATCAAGAGACACCAACTCATCTAAAAGGAATAGATATAGAGGTGACCCCTCAAAACACGCTGTTTTGTGTAGTTGAGTTGCGATACTCTTCTTATTGTATTGTTCTGTCTTCTCGATTTGCATCTTTATAAAGCCAATGATACTCTTCTTGATCTTGCTACGAGAAGCATTTTTAGGCAATTCAGACTCAATTTTATCTTTAATACTCTTTGCGACTTGAGCAGTCTCCAAAGAGTTGTTCAACATAAGTAACGAGTTGTTATTACCATGCTCCGCGCTATTACACTTACGTGCATACGTAGCAAATGCCGCAGCACTTGGAGTTGTAGCAACTGCACCTAAACGCTCACCTGTTGCAGCAAGGTTTTTAGTTGTAGATAGAGAAGATATCGCCTTAATTGTTGATTGGGCGTTAATGTTGTTCATTATGTATCTAGAGATGGTTCTCCATTTCGGCATCTCTTTATCTTCAATCTTGACACTCTCAGCATATGCCTCATCTAAGAATAGAGTGATCTTAGAACCATTCAAGAATTTAAGGAAGTTGTTTATATCTTCGCTATTGAAATCAGTATAACCTGTTGGGTTATTTGGGTCATTAATGATAAGAGTTGTATTCTCACAGAACATATCCCAAAGAGATCCACTGTCATCAAATAGAGCTAATGTGCTCTTAATTCTCAACAATTTATCGATCAATCTATCATAAGCCAAACGACCGTCCGCATGGTTTTCAATCTCTATATCAAATGGATTAACATCAAAACAGTCATCAGGAAGTAGATCTTTATACTCCCAAGCCTGCACACCATTATAAATGATATACGGTTTAGGTCTTCCGGTTGGATTGAACAATAGATCACGAATAATCATTTGAACAGAGTCAGAAACAGAAGTTTGATCTAAGTTACCCAATGCAGCTAAGAAACTCTTAACTATATCTTGATCTTCAACACCCAATGCGAAGTATTTTTCACGTATACCTAGGTCAATAAGGAATTTTTCGAATCTACCTTTATTATCCGCATTACGGCTACTTTTAGTAAGATACTCCTTATATTTCTCTAGGAATAGGTTAATTCCGAAGTTTTTGTGGAAGTGATTTTTAAGTGTACGCTCATAGCAACTCGGGATAATATCCAAAATTAATCTACAAGCATATCTTATTTTACTACTTAGATTCGAGAACTCACGACCTCTCAAGTAATCACCAAAGATTTTAATTTGGTTACGACCACCACCTTCAAGTATAGTAACGATGTCAATACTTTTATTACTACCGTAAAAGTACTGGTTCATTCTAAGTTCAAACTCCTCAATAAGTTCTTGAGTTTGGACCTGTTTAGTCTCAGGCTTATGGCAATTCTCCAAGAAGAAAACGAAATCTCTTAACTTCTCTAAAGAGTATCTATCCTTAACCACTTGTCTTGAGAAAGCATCTAACTTGAATAGAGAGATACGCTTATCAGTATCTTTGCTATCACCAGTCTGCTCTTTAAGCATATAATCCAACTCTTTCGAATAGATTACGATTTGCGCCTCAATTTTCTCACGGAATTCACTAAGGAATGATGCGTTTACATTCTCAAGAATCAATCTTAGGTTAAGTTGCGTATTAGCTGCAGAACCTAATTTTTTAGTATGAACTTTATTTAGAGTTTTGATTATACCATTGTGGAAACAGAACACTAAAGAAGTGTTAGAGCTTCTAGACTCTTTTGAGTCATCAATAATTACCAAACGAGTTAATAGAGGAAACCACTTAGCACCCGAGTAGTGATTAATACGAGCATGACGCACCTTAACTACAAATATACTTGTAGTATCAGCTTCCATTCTCTCAAACAACTCTTCAGGCTGAGGCGAATCCATAACTACAACCGATGCCGCACTAAATACGTCACCTTTTAGGAGCTGCACTGCTTTATCAGCATTTCCCGAAACAACGGTACGAATCATACCGTTCAACCCCTTGAAATTTACAGTCCAACGGCTTCTATTTAGGAAGTCTGTTTTTTCAGCGTTTGTAGTATAGTGTGTACTTTGGCTAATCATCTGCTCCAAAGTATCCATCATATAGTTCCAGTGCGCTTCATTAATATCGCCCGTTACACCTACAACGTCACGATATTTACGCATATCTCTTACGTATCCACCCAACTGTACTTGAGACATAAAGTCAATATGCGAGCTATTAACAGGAGGCGTACCAACTGAGAAGTCGTGCGTATTTTTTATGTTTGTAAGTATTTTTTTCAGTTCTGCGCGTGTGCTATCCGTGTCCACAAGAGCACCGATTCTTTTAATAAACTCTCCACGCTTGCTACTAAGTTCAAATGCCTTTGAATTATTATGCGGCATTAACATTAGAGAAACATCGACATACCCAGGTATATCCTCTCTAAAGCGGAGTAAATACTTATTGATCTCAGCTTGTTGTTTTGCTGGATCATTTGGCTCCTCCATGCATAGATTGACAAAACTTGTTAAATTGTCAAAAATATGCCTTGGTAAAAATATATCAGCACGTTCACCTAAATTTCTATAAAGGTCAAGTAACTGTAAAGCTTCGCTGCTTAGAAATGCCTTTGGCTCACCTACAATTTTCATCTTTAATATATGATTAAATTAATATTATAAATACTTAACTAACAAAGGGTTACGTTATCGTAGTTACGATTTACAATTAAAATTAATTAATTTGTAATAAATAATACAATACTTTTATTTAGTAATCCTAAGTGACAAAGATACATTTTTTTTAATAAAACAAAAATAAATCTCAAATATTAATGATAATGACGCATATGATTGACTATCTCAACTTAAGGTATAGAAAACACCGCAATAGTTTTGTAATATTAATTACATTAATGCCAGTAATTGTAAAAATACAATTTAAGATTTAGGAATCATTCATTTCACATTACAACAATACCACCCTCAAATTTTCAATTATCATATACATGTTAAACATTCTATGATAATTTGTGAAATGGCTATTAAATAGTATACTTACTACTACAAAATAAGATTAAAATTACTACCTTTACGATTGAATGTGCAAAATTATAACTTTAAAATAAATAAAAATGAAAGCAAAAACAACTATGAAAATGGTGCTTATAACACTACTAGCATCAGCAATGACTTTTTGTCAACCCATACCCACCGCTTCAGAACAAGCGGTATCAATCCCAATAGATGGCAATACATACGTTACACAGAGGAGTGAGATTAAAGGATCTGAGACTAATGATAAGGAGATCACACTCTCTTCATGGTTCAAAGTGTCAACTATTGGCTCTTTAAACTTATATCTAAAGTCTGAAGCGGTAAAAGCTGAGACAAAACTAGAGATTATTGTAGGAAAAAAGAGTTTCAAAGTAAAACTTAACGAAAATAGTGAGATGCCTCTCTTTGTTGGCAAAATTGATGTAAAAGAGGCTGGATATATACGTATTGACATGAAATTCTTAGAGTCTCAAAACCCTAAAGCTATAGAGTGGTTAATTGACGGAGAAGCAGCCAAAGAACCTTTAGCATTTGTCCGCAACTTCACTCCATATTGGGGACTACGTGGACCTTCAGTACATATGAAATACACATTACCTAAAGAGGACGTTGAATACTTTTACAATGAGATTACTATTCCTGAGGGTGAAGATAAGATCGGAAGTTACTTTATGACCAATGGTTTTGGTGAGGGATACTGCGGAATTCAGGTTAACAGCAAAACAGAACGTAGAATATTATTCTCTGTATGGAGTCCATTTTCAACCGACAATCCTAAGTCAATTCCTCTTGACCAACAAGTTGTACTACTAGAGAAAGGACCTGACGTAAACGTTGGCGAGTTTGGAAATGAGGGATCAGGTGGTCAAAGTTTCCGCAGATACAACTGGAAAGCAGCTGAGACATACAAGATTCTTACACGTGTGCATCCAAATGAAGACAAAAGCACAACATACACTGCATGGTTCTTCAATCCAGAGAGCCAAGAGTGGGATATAATCGCATCATTCAAGAGACCTAAGACACATACATGGTATACTGGAGCACACTCTTTCCTAGAGAACTTCGCACCATCTCAAGGTTACTTAGGACGTTCAGTATTATTCTCTAATCAGTGGGCTCGCACTACTTCTGGAGAGTGGATTGAACTAACAGAGGGAGGATTCACTTGTGATGCAACAGCTAGTGCTGGTGTTCGTATGGATTATGCTGGAGGCGTTAAAGATGGAGCATTCTATCTACAAAATGGAGGATTCTTCAACACACCAACTAAGTATGGAACGAAATTCACACGTGAAGCTACGAACAAGAAGCCTCAAATTGATGTAAATAAAGATTTATAGTACTGTATTGAGTTTGAGAGAACTGTCCTATGCGGGCGGCACTGCGTGATCGCAGTGAACTAATTCAACTTTACAAAAAAAGATAGCGTTGCAAACCACTTGAAATTCGGTTTGTAACGCTATCTTGTTTATTATAAGTAGCCACTATTGAGTTTATCAGAACTGCCCTATGCGGGCGGCACTGCGTGATCGCAGTGAACTGAGGTACTTGACAGAACTGCCCTATGCGGGCGGCACTGCGTGGTCGCAGTGAACTGAGGTACTTGACAGAACACTCTACTTTGGGGCTTTTATGTATAAGTATATTGCAATTACAGAATAGATAATATTCGGAATCCAAACAGATATTACAGCAGGAAGAGCACCACTTTTAGCAAACTCCTCCGCAAAACGAGCACACAATATATATGAGAAGCACAATCCTACTCCTATACCAATATGCAATCCCGTACCCCCTCTAACTTTACGAGAAGAGAGCGATAGCCCAATAATCGTAAGAATAAATGTCGATATAGGGTATGAATACCGTTTATGTTTCTCTACCTCAAAAACCTGCAACATGTCAGATCCCTTCGCTTTTTGCTGTTTAATAAATGCACCAAGCCTACCTATATTCATCGTTTGAACTAACTGATCTACCCTTCCCAACTCATCGGAAGTTAGGTTAATAAGTGTGTCCAAATCTGATTTAATTTCAAACGACTCCTCTCCATCAACAAAGTTTTTAGTTATATATTTCCTTGCTTTCCATCGCTTAGTCTCCTCATCAAATGTCACATCAGACGCCTCTATTGAGTTAACCATTGTACTCTTATCAAAAGTCTCAATTGCAAGGAAAGAGGCTGTCCCCTCATCCTTTGAGTAGTTCCGAATAACAACAAATACACCTGGAGTAATTTGTCTATATATCTCTGCTTCAAACTGACTATTAGCCATAGGTTTTATATATGTATTATAAAACTCAAAGCGTTTTTCATTTGCCCCTGGAATAAATGTTAAATTCAGCATTAGTGACACCATAGTTATTATAAACGCAGAGAGAAAATAAGGCCATGCCAACCGTCTGAAGCTAATTCCACTAGAAAGTATCGCAATAATTTCCGTTTTGTAAGCCAGTTTAGATGTAAAGAATACTACTGAAATAAATGTAAATAGCCCACTGAACTGGTTTATGAAAAATGGCACATAATTTGCGTAGTATTCAAATATAATATCTGATAGAGTAGCCTTATATTTAATAAAACTATCCATCCTCTCTACTGCATCAAACACAACAAAAACAACTATAAATAATAAGATAGCAAATAGGTATGTACCTAAGAACTTTTTCATTATATATATGTCTAATATCTTTAATCCGGGGAATTTAAATTTCATATTCTTCCTTATAAGAGTTGGTTTTTGAATCTATTATTTATAATTTTCTGGATAATTTTTCAATCATCATCGGCTTCCACTGCGCGAATGTATTATCCAGTATCCTTCTTCTAGCCTCTTTTACGAGCCATACATAGAACGCTATATTATGAAGAGATGATATTTGTGCTGCTAGCATCTCACCGCATACATTTAAATGTCGAAGGTATGCTTTAGTATATGTTCTGTCAACGAAACTTGTTCCATTGGGGTCAATTGGCGAGAAGTCATCCCTCCACTTTAGATTTTTTATATTTATTGTACCTTCACTAGTGAACAACATTCCATTTCGACCATTTCTTGTTGGCATAACACAGTCAAACATATCGACTCCTCTATCAATTGCCTCGAGTATATTTATAGGAGTTCCTACTCCCATAAGGTACCTTGGCTTATCCTTGGGCAGCACGGCATTTACAACCTCAATCATCTCATACATAACTGGTGCAGGTTCACCAACAGCCAACCCTCCAATTGCATATCCATCTGCGTTAAATTGCTGTACAAACTCTGCCGACTTCTCTCTTAGCTTAGGGTATGCACACCCTTGTACGATAGGGAATAGAGATTGATAATGTCCATATTTCTGAGCACTTTTCCCGTACTGATTAAAGCATCTATCGAGCCATCTATGAGTTAGATCTAGCGATTTAGAAGCATAATCGAAAGGAGCGTCACCAGGAGGGCACTCATCGAAAGCCATCATTATATCTGCTCCGATAATACGTTGTGTATCTATAACATTTTCGGGAGTAAACAGATGTTTTGAGCCATCAATATGAGATGCAAACTGACACCCCTCTTCATTAAGTTTCCTACGTTTAGCCAAAGAAAAGACCTGAAAGCCTCCACTATCAGTAAGCAGAGGAAGTTTCCAATTTGAGAACCTGTGCACACCACCCGCCATCTCTAACACCTCACGTCCGGGTCTTAGGTATAGGTGATATGTATTTGCTAGAATAATTTCCGCTTGTGCATCCTCTTCTAAATCTCTGTGATATATGCCTTTAACTGTTGCAGCCGTACCAACTGGCATAAAAATTGGGGTATGAATAACCCCGTGATCTGTTGTGACCACACCTGCTCGTGCTTCAGAGCCACTTGCTGTATATTGTAAATCAAATTTCATATCTGCAAATGTACATATTATTTTATAAATTTTGCATATCGTTAAGATATTATTGACTACCTTTGTATTTGTTATCTTAGGGTTTATATTTTAAAAATTAGTAGGTGTGACCAAGTTTGTACTTTTATATAATCAATTTACAGCTAGCATAGAGGGAAATAGTGCATATACTTATGGTATTATTGCACTCATTGGAATTACTTTTATTATTCAAATATACTACTACCTCTACTATTACATCACTATAATTAAGAGGTCAAAAAGGGAAAAACCTAGTATACGAGAGAAGGAGTCACTATCTGTCATTATTGTTGTAAGAAACAATCTATACTGGGTAGAGAGGATCCTTCCACTCATCTTAGCTCAAAAGTGCACTAAATTTGAGGTAATTGCCATTGATATGGGAGAGGACACTGAAGTATCAGACCTATTAGAGTCCCTAAAAAAGCTCTATTCACACCTTATTGTAACCAGCTTCACCCACAACCCAAAATTCCCCATTAGCAACAAGATGGCATTAAACGTGGGAATTAAGTGTGCAACAACGAACAACATACTACTAACAACGACACAATCTCGACCATTATCTGAGTTTTGGTTAGCGGAATTTATCAATGCCTTCAGCAAGTCGGACGTAATCTTAGGCTATACAGGAGTTGAGAGAGAAGATAACTCTTTTATCACAAAGCTAGTTAGACTAACTAGAGTTCTATCTGCAATGAGATGCTTATCCTCGGCGATAAATGGCAAGCCATACAAAGGCTACACAAACAACCTTGCTTTTAGAAAAGATCTATATTTCAAAGCTAATGGTTTTAACTTTTTGAATATGAATATTGGCGAAAATGATCTATTTCTCCAAAAAATAGCAACACCAAGCAATACTTCTGTACTCATAACGAAGAATTCACTTGTAGTAGAGTCTCTTTGTGGAGATCTGTCGTCATGCAGAGCAGCACGTAGATACATTGACTATACATTTAAGTTCTTCCCTAAAGGTCTTAAATTTTCAATTATTTCAGAACGACTAATCCGCTCTATATTTTTCATATCTATACTCATAGGAGTAGTTTTTCTACCCTTACCACTAAAACTTGCTGTTATTGGAGTTGCTATCATAAGAATAATCACTGTTATGGTAACGCTCAATATAATTTCTCGCAAATTTGGGGAGTCACACATTTTATCTGCACTACCACTACACGACATAATATACCCTATAGATAGTCTTATCATGTACATTCACCGATTAACTAGACCTATAAGAAGCATATGGAGATAGAGCGATATATAACATACGATGATCAAAAGTTGGTATTACTTGTGCTCGAGGGAGACAACATCGCCTTTGAGCACCTATTTAATCGTTATAGAGACTCTATAAGGAAATTATATTTACAGAAAACTTTTGGCAATATAGATGACACTGATGATCTTCTACAAGAGACTTTTGTCAAGGTCTATTTGAATATGCATAAATACAACAAGACCTATACATTTGGGCAGTGGCTCTACACTATTGCCCGCAATACATTTATAGATTACATTCGCAAACGCCGAGAAGTTCTACCTATTGACAACATTAATCTACATGATGGTATATACCTAGCGCCTAACCCTGAAGAGCACTATATTAGAGCACAACAACGCAGACAATTAGACTCCTTTTTAGTTAAGATGAAACCCAAATATAGGACACTAATAGAGCTTAGATTCTTCAAGGAGCTCACCTATGAAGAGATTGCAGAGAAGCTCCAACTACCTATGGGTACAGTTAAGACTCAAATCCATAGAGCGAGAGAGCAGTTGTGTCGATTCATCACAGACCACACTGACATTCTACCCTAGCTGCTACTGTAACAAGAGATGCATTCACCTCAACAAATAATATATACTGCCTAAGCAGTTTAACCCATTTTACAATAAACTTATGGATTTAATTAAGAAATATTTTCCGAATCTTACGGAAGAGCAATATAGACAATTTGCAGCTCTATACGATATATATGCTGATTGGAATAGTAAAATAAATGTTGTTTCACGTAAAGACTTTAGTCAGCTCTACCTACACCATGTTCTTCACTCACTGTCAATTGCAAAGATCTGCGAATTTGAAGCGGGAGCTAAGGTACTAGACGTAGGGTGTGGCGGTGGATTCCCATCTATCCCTCTAGCTATTCTATTTCCTAAAGTAAGTTTCACATGTGTAGACTCGATTGCGAAGAAGATCACAGTTGTTAATGGAGTCAGTAAAGAGCTTGGGCTACTGAATGTAACACCTATAAATGCTCGTGTAGAGTCGGTACACAGACATTTTGACTACGTAATAAGCAGAGCTGTTACAGACATGAGTAGCTTTATTAATTGGGTATGGACAAAGATAGAGCGTGGACAAAGTGGCACTCTACCCAATGGCATCATTGCGCTGAAAGGCGGAGACCTTGCTGAGGAGCTTGGGTTGACAAGAAAGAAATGTACTATATACTCTATCGCAGATATTTTTGATGAGGAGTTCTTCGAGACTAAGAAGATTATCTTTATAAAAAAATAGTTACATATTTATCTCAATACTTAACACATCTCTATTATTGATTAAGATTTAAATATAAAAAAAAGATTAAAATGCTAGCCTATACAGCTCTCATTTTAATCTTTTTTTTTGATTAATAAAACATATCTAGTACGCTAACACTGCTGGATGGCAGCGATCAATATCACACGATATTTTATACGTTTGGTTTTTCAAGACCGTAGTTATGTTTTTTATCTTGCATTTTAAGCATCAAACCTAAGAAGAATGCAAGTACACCTAGTGAAGCAAATATCAACATTGGGACAGTGTAGTCATAAGCTATATCCTCACCCATAGCAATCTTCTCAGACACCCCAGGGTTTGACACTTTAAGAGCCCATCCAATAACAATAGGGAATAACATAAGACCTATATTTTGGATCCAAAATATCACTGAATATGCCGAACCTAAATATCTATCAGCGACTAATTTTGGTACAGATGGCCAAAGAGCAGCAGGCACTAATGAGAATGATATACCCAAAAGAACTATCGCTATATATGCTATTGTCTGCGTTAATGGAACTAATGCAAATGTAAGGTGACATAAGCACACCAATATAGCACCAAAAATTAACATTGTAGCACCTTTTCCTTTATAATCTAGGAATGCACCTAAGAATGGAGTTAACACCATAGCACCGATTGGGAACCATGAAAATAGCCCCGCTGCATCAGCAGTAGATATATCCAATCTATTCTCGAGCATTGACGTTGCAAACTTCTGGAAAGGGAATATTGCAGAGTAATAAAGCACACAAAGGAAAGCAATAATCATAAAAGGTTTACTAGTAAACAATCTACCAATATCAGATATTTTGAATTGCTCCTCTTCCGACTGCTCAATATGACCGATTTGAGAGTCTAATTTTTTATCCATCAAAGAGAAAACGATATAAGATAGTAGTCCAATACATAGAAATAGGCAGACAACTGCTACAGGTTTCACAACAGAAGGATCCGCACTATTTGCGATTTCAGGAGACAATCTAAAAACAACGAATACGCCTAATCTAGCGATAGCCATCTCAATACCCATTGCTAAAGCGAGTTCTTTACCTCTAAACCACTTTACGATCGCTTTAGAAACAGTAATACCCGCCATCTCCAAACCACAACCAAATATCGCAAAACCTACACAAACTAACTTTGCACTTACTGGTATCGACGTAAAGAATGAGTTTAAGAAGTCATATCCAAACCCTCCATTACGGAAGTATTCCGTAATTGCATATAACTTAATTAGTGCACCAATAATCATCAAACATGCAGATAATAAACCTGTAAATCTAACTCCCATTTTATCGAGTATAATACCTGCGATAATAAGGAATCCGATGAATACATTTAACACATATGCCGATCCAGACACCGTACCATATGTCTCAGGACTCCACCCTAAATCTGTCTCCAACATAGTTTGGAGAGGAGATAATACATCTACAAACATATATGCTGCGAACATCATTAGAGATACCAGCATCAATGCCGCCCATCTTGCGCTAGGGCTGTCACTTAATTTTTTTTGTAATTTTTCAGTCATTTTATTATACTTTAGTTTAAATTATTGTTAGCATATATTTTGAGCACGGTGTACGCCTCTTTTATCCCTAGCTCCCCAGCTTTACTCATATCCAAACACCCTTTTCGTGTATCCTTCATCAATATCTGAACTAAACCTCTATTATAGTAGGCTTCAGGGAAATTCCCCCACAATTTCAAAGCTGTCGAATAGTCTCCGTAAGCCTCAGGGAATCGACCCGAAAGAGCTTGAAGATTCGCTCTATTATAATATAGGTGAGCAAACTCTGGATATAGTCTTATTGCTTTATTCAAATCCTCAATTGCATCATCATAGTTATAAATTCTGTTATTGAATCTATTATTCAATCTATTTGCAGGGTCTCTACTTATAGTAATATTACTGTACGAGTTATCAATAGACGATATAAAGTCTATCATTTCACTCTTCACTGTACTTCTATTCAGGTACAGGAATGGAGATGATGGATTCATCTCAATTGCTTGTGTGTAAGTATTTACGGAATTTGTGTACTGTTTAATTAACGATTGTGTAATACTCAGCTTAAATAACATCTCCCAGTCATTAATATGATTTGTTATATTCTGGGCTATTGATCTATCTATTTTCACGATGGAGTCTGGCGACAAGATACAATTTTTGTTAGTTAAAATGATACTTGGATTTTTAATCTCACTTTTAAACTCCTCAACCCTTGGCAACCAGTAGCGTTCAGGATCGAGCTGTTGTTTTGTAGTATCAGCTCCAGCAATAGAGAATCTAAACAGAGGTAGGAGAGATATATTATCTTGACTCACCCCCATTTTTTTGAAGTTACTTCCCGTCAATTTTGTCTCGAAGGATAATAATTTATTAAAATCTCTCGAAGTATCTGCATAAATAGAATAGGCTCTATTTTTTAGTTTATCTTTATACTCGTAAATTTTATTCTCTGCAATCTCTTTATCTCTCTTAGCCCCTCTAATGTCATTCATTCTATACTTTAGTCCTGCTCTGTTAAGGTAAGCATTAGCGAAGTCTGGGTATATAGATATAGCTCTAGAGTAGTCCTCAATAGCACTCTCTAGGTCTCCAAGCTTTGAGTATAGCAGAGCTCTATTAAAGTATACTAACACATTACCCACACTATATTTTGCAACATTATTATAATCCTCTAATGCATTATTGTAGTCTCCAATCTGCGAACGAACAAGTGCACGATTGAAATATGCTAGCGAATTAGTAGAGTCTAGCTCAATAACTTTATCGAAATCATCTAACGATTCATTTAATTTGTAAACAGATGACAGAGCAATTGCTCTATTAAAGTAAGATGGTATGTACGTTGTATCACACATTACAGCCTTGTTAAAGTCTTCAATAGCCAACTCAACGCTATCTTGCTCCATTAGGATTCTACCTCTTTTATTGTATCCATTAGGTTCATTTCGGTTTGTCACGATTGCTTTATTATAATCTTTCATAGCAGCGACAGTATCTTGCATCAGCAAGTATGCATCCCCACGATGTATGTATGCGAATGAGACCATGCTCTCTTGTTTGATAAACTGGTCAAAATCCTTTATAGCTTTATCGTACTGTTTATTTAGAGTATAAGTTATTCCTCTACTGTAATATGGACTAGCAACATCAGGTCTCAGGTCAATTGCCTCTTGAAAATCCTTTAGTGCGTCGTCATAGTTTCCGAACTGAAGTCGAGTAATTGCTCTATATTGATACGCCATTGTAAAGACTGGATTAAACTCTATTGCCGTAGAGAAGTCGAGTTCTGCCCCCATTAGGTCATCAAGGTTATACTTTGCAACCCCTCTCAAGAAGTATCCCTCATGTGCTTTTTTATCAACTTTCAGCAGGACGTTTAGAGTTCGAATTGCATCTTCGTAATTATTATTAACTAAATGTCTACGACCTACGTAATAGAAGTATGTTTTATCTAACTGTGCAGAGAGGTCAGAAAATACAACAATAGATAATATTATAGATATAACAATAGTTCTGAACATAATATATTAAATTAGACCACTAAGGTAGTCTTTTTATTGAAAAGACACAATAAATTTACTCCCAAGTGCCTTAAAAAGCGCCCTGAATTAGTCATATATAGATACAAAAGAGATCGATTTAAGTCACAATTATGGAAGTTTGTGATATAATACTAAAAATTAAACACACTTTTTATTTTGTGTTAAAATTCTCTTTTTATTTTTTTTTAAGATAAAAAGCAGTAGCTTTGGAGGTAATTTGCGTTTTTATCAAACGTGATACTTCATTTATAAATATAAATGTGCTACACTAAATAACATTTAAGGAAGCTTAATAAAACAATAATGAAAAAAGTTGATGTAATTCTAGGTCTACAATGGGGTGACGAAGGCAAAGGAAAGGTTGTCGATGTACTAACACCAAACTATGATGTGGTTGCTCGTTTTCAGGGTGGTCCCAATGCAGGGCATACTCTTGAATTTGAGGGTCAGAAATACGTACTAAGATCTATCCCCTCAGGGATATTCCAAGGCGATAAAATTAATATTATCGGTAACGGAGTTGTTATTGACCCTGCGTTATTTAAAGCAGAAGCAGAGGCACTAGCCGCTTCAGGTCACGATCTAACAGAGAGACTACGCATTTCGAAAAAAGCACACCTAATCCTCCCTACTCACAGAGTACTTGATGCTGCCTATGAGTCAGCAAAAGGCGATGCAAAAGTAGGAACTACAGGAAAAGGTATCGGCCCAACATACACTGATAAAGTTAGTCGTACAGGTGTACGTGTAGGAGACATTCTACACAATTTCGAAGCTGTTTACACTCTAGCTAAGTCTCGCCACGAGGAGATACTAAAGGGAATGAACTTCAGTTATGAGATATCGGATCTTGAGAAGACATGGTTTGAAGGAGTTGAATTTTTGAAAAAGTTTACATTTGTCGATAGTGAGTATGAGATTAACAAGCTAATCCAAGCTGATAGACCCGTTCTATGCGAAGGAGCTCAAGGAACACTTCTTGATGTAGATTTCGGATCATATCCATTTGTAACTTCATCTAATACTATATGTGCAGGAGCATGTACAGGATTGGGTATCGCCCCAACATCAGTTGGAGAGGTTAAAGGTATCTTCAAAGCATATTGCACAAGGGTTGGAAGTGGACCATTTCCAACAGAGCTATTCGACACAACAGGAGACAAGATGTGTGACATCGGACGTGAGTTTGGTTCTGTAACAGGACGTAAGAGACGTTGCGGATGGTTAGACCTTATTGCTCTAAAATATGCTGTTATGATCAATGGAGTAAGTGAGTTGATTATGATGAAGAGCGATGTTCTGAACGATTTCGAGACACTGAAGATCGCAGTTGGATATAAAATAAATGGCGTTGTGACAGACGAGTTTCCATATGAAACAGATGCTGTTATTGAGCCTATATATAAGGAATTCAAGGGGTGGAATTGTGATATAAATGATATTAGAGAGTATAAAGACTTTCCAGTAGAGTTTACCAATTACGCTGAATTCATTGAAAAAGAGTGTGGCGTACCTATTAAGATTATCTCAGTAGGACCAGATAGAGCTGAGACAATTTTTCGTTAACAGACACACACCTCTATAAAAATATCCGTTCTATGCGCCCCCTCAGTGTCGATACACAGAGGGGCGTTTATACAAACTGACAAAAAAAGTTATAGAGGATATATTGATATTTTGTGACATACACATTTTAGATATAACTTAGTAAATAAATATATTTTTATTATGATGGAAAAATCGTTAAAAATAGTTGTACTGGCTAAGCAGGTACCTGACACGCGTAATGTTGGAAAGGATGCTATGAAAGCTGATGGTACAGTTAATCGTGCTGCACTTCCTGCAATTTTCAATCCAGAGGATCTAAATGCGCTAGAGTTGGCATTAGTCTTGAAGGACATGGCGGCAGGTAGTGAGGTTACAGTCCTTACTATGGGACCACCACGAGCTGCGGATATATTGAGAGATTCAATGTATAGAGGAGCAGATAGTGGTATTTTATTAACTGACCGCAAATTTGCTGGATCAGATACTTTGGCAACGTCTTATGCTCTATCAAGAGCACTAGCGAAGATCAACCCAGATGTTATAGTTGCTGGACGTCAAGCTATTGACGGAGATACTGCGCAAGTAGGACCACAAGTTGCAGAGAAATTAAATATCCCTCAGGTAACATATGCTGAAGAGATTATCAATTTAACAGATAGTAGCATAACAATCAAGCGCCGTTTGGAGCATGGATTTGAGGTTGTAGAGTCACCTTTCCCACTGGTTGTTACAGTAAATGCATCTGCCCCAAATTGTCGTTCACAACATGCAAAACGTGTTATGAAATATAAGCACGCAAAAACACCGAGTGAGCTACAAGCACTAAATAGTGACTACATCACAACGGCTTCAGGTAACAAAGATTACTTGAAGATCCAAGAGTGGAGCGTAGCAGATGTTGACGCTAACGATGTAGAGTTAGGTTTAGTTGGTTCGCCGACTAAGGTAAAAACAATTGAGAATGTTGTTTTCCAAGCTAAAGACTCTAAAAAACTATCATCGTCAGATGCTGACATTAATGAACTTATGGTCGAACTTATCTCAAGCCACACGCTAGGATAGAAAACTTTTGGGGGTATAATTTATGAATAATATCATTGTATATTGCGAACTTGAGAACGGCATTGTCGCAGATGTTAGTTTAGAGTTATTAACAAAGGGAAGAGAACTAGCAAACACGTTAGGGTGTAAATTAGAGGCATTAGTTATCGGCTCTAATCTTTCAGGAATTGAAAAAGATTTAGCTCTTCATGGAGCAGACACTATATGGGTTGCAGATAATAAGGAGCTTGCACCATTTCGCACGCTTCCTCATACGTCAATAACTTGTGGTCTTTTCGAACAAGAGAAGCCACAGATTGCACTATTTGGTGCAACAAGTATTGGACGAGATCTTGCGCCACGTGTATCATCGGCACTTCATAGTGGTCTTACAGCAGACTGTACAAGTCTAGTAATTGGAAACCACAAAGATAATAAGTCGGGTACAGAGTACACAAACTTACTATATCAAATTCGTCCAGCATTTGGAGGAAATATTATTGCAACAATCATCAACCCCGACCACAGACCACAAATGGCAACTGTACGTGAGGGAGTTATGAAGAGAGAGCTAGCAGCGACTCCAGGACTAGGAGAAGTTAAGGTTCTTGATTACAGTAAATTTGTTAACGATACAGATTTAGTTGTTAAGATAATTGAGCGTCAGATTGAGGATCGCAAAATCAACATCAAAGGATCACCAGTTATTGTAGCTGGAGGTTATGGCGTTGGATCTAAGGAGAACTTCAAACTACTTGCAGAGCTTGCCGAAGTACTTGGAGGAGAGGTTGGAGCATCAAGAGCAGCAGTTGACGCAGGGTTTTCAGACCACGCACGTCAAATTGGTCAAACAGGAACAACAGTAAGACCAAAATTATATATTGCGTGTGGAATTTCAGGTCAAATTCAGCACACCGCAGGTATGGATGAATCTTCGATGATAATCTCAATCAATACAGACCCAGATGCACCTATCAATAAACTTGCAGATTATGCAATTACTGGTGATGTAATGAGTGTTGTATCGAAGATGATTAAATATTACAAGCAAAACTCGAAGTAATATAATTTATTGTTACATTTATCATGGCACAATATTTAGAGTGTTATGAACTTAAAGAGAACAGCGATGGCAAACTTTTTTTTAGATAATAAAGATATACAATACCACCTTAACCATCCATTGATGGAGAAGATTGTGGAGTTGAAAGAGAAGGGATTTGAGGATAAAGACAAATATGATTATGCTCCAACAGACTTTGAAGATGCAATGGATAGCTACAAACGAGTTCTTACAATTGTAGGAGAGGTTTGTGGAGATGTTGTAGGACCAAATGCTGAGGGTGTTGACCATGATGGACCTACCGTTGTAAATGACAGAGTTGTTTATGCAGAGGGTACAGCACGCAACATTGAGGCTCTAAATCAAGCTGGTTTATCTGGTTTTACACTTCCAAGAAAATATGATGGATTAAATTTCCCTTTGATTTGCTTTGTAATGGCAAATGAGATGGTTGGACGTGCAGATGCAGGCTTTGGAAATATCTGGGGACTACAAGACTGTGCTGAGACACTAAATGAGTTTGCATCAGAGGAGATTAAGTCTGAGTTTTTACCTATGGTTTCAGCAGGAGCTACTTGTGCGATGGATCTTACAGAGCCAGATGCGGGAAGTGACCTTCAAGCTGTAATGCTAAAGGCTACTTGGGATGAGGAGCAAAACACATGGTTACTTAATGGAGTTAAGCGTTTTATCACTAACGGAGATGGCGAAGTTTCTCTAGTTCTTGCTCGTTCAGAGGAGGGTACTACTGATGCACGTGGTCTATCGATGTTCGTATATGATAAGAAACACTTAGCAGTTAAGGTTCGCCGTATTGAGAATAAGTTAGGAATTAAGGGTTCACCAACTTGTGAGCTTGTCTTCACAAATGCTCCAGCACAACTGGTTGGAGATAGAAAGATGGGACTTATCAAGTATGTTATGTCACTTATGAATGCTGCACGTATTGGTATTGGTGCGCAGAGTACAGGACTTAGTGAGGCTGCATATCGTGAGGCATTGAAGTATGCTAACGAGCGTGAGCAGTTTGGCAAACCTATCATTCAATTCCCTGCGGTATATGAGATGCTAAGTAATATGAAGGCTAAACTTCATGGATCTCGTGCATTACTATATGAGACAGCTAGATTTGTTGAGATATATAAAAACTACGCACATCTAAGCAAAGATAGGAAACTATCACCAGAGGAGCGTGCAGAGATGAAGGCTTATACTAAGTTATCGGATGGTTTCACCCCTCTATTGAAACTCTTCACAAGTGAGTACTGTAATCAGGTTGCTTATGACTCATTACAGATTCATGGAGGTTCGGGTTACATGAAGGACTACCCTATCGAGAGAATTGTTCGTGATGCACGTATCACAAACATCTATGAGGGTACATCTCAGCTACAAGTTATTGCAGCGATCAGACACGTAACAACTGGGTCTTACTTAACTAAGATCAAGGAGTATGAGTCTGAGAAGTGTTATCCAAGTGATATGGATTCTATCTACAAGAAGTTGGTTTCAATGAGAGAAGAGTATGAGACAGTCGTTGCGCAAGTTACTTCTGGAGACTCTGAGCAGATTGATTTCCATGCACGTAGATTAGTTGAGATTGCAGGACATATTGTTATTACTTATCTATTGCTTCGTCAATCGACAGAGGTTGATGATTATAGAAATTCGGCACAAGTTTATGCTAAGTATGCAGAGAGTCAAGTTGCGTCACACGTTGAGTATATTAAGAACTCATGTTGTGGAGATATAGATATTTTCAAAGCTGTTTTAGACGAGCAACTTTAAAAAATACCCCCAATAAAAAGAGTACATAAAGAGCCTAAAAACTCCTTATGTACTCTTTTTTTATTTACTTAGATCACGCAGTGAACTAATACTCTACTTTGTCCTCTTTATTACTCCATGCTTCGAAAGCTTTTATAGCCTCGTCACCAAGCATCTGAACTGAGGGGATTGTACGTTTATCTGGCGCAAGAGGTATTTGATCGTATATAAATGAGTCATCAAAATCTATTTGTTTTGCATCGTCTCGTGTATTCCCATAATAAATAGTTTTCATCCCTGCCCAGTATGCAGAGCTAAGACACATTGGACAAGGCTCACAAGATGTATATAGTTCACACCCTGTCAATTTGAATGTACCTAAATATGCACAAGCGGCTCTAATTGTATTTACTTCTGCATGTGCAGTAGGGTCATTAGTTATTGTAACGCTATTTGATGCACTAGCTATAACTACCCCATCTTTTACGATTACCGCGCCAAAAGGACCACCGCCATTTCTGACACTCTCAATTGATATATCAATTGCCATGCTCATAAACTTTTCTCTGCTCATATCCAAATAATTTTTGTTGACTGCGATCACGCAGTGCCGCCCGCACAGGGCAGTTCACTACTTCTACTTCTACTTCAACAACTCCTTTAACTTCTGCTCAAGTTCTTCACTTCTGATATTTTTTGCAATAACTCTCCCCTCTTTATCCAACAAAATAGTAGTCGGAAAACTTCTAACATTATACAATTCAGTTATATTAATCTTTTTATTCGAAATAATATGAGTCCAATTAACATAATTCTTATCTATTAACTCTTTTATTTTACCCTCATCATTTCCAGTACTTTCGACTATACCTAAAAATTCAATTTGAGATTTATCAACCTTATCATATAGTTTTTTTAAATGAGGAAGCTCCGCAATACATGGACCACACCACAATGCCCAGAAATCAAGATATAGATACTTCCCTCTAAAGTCTTCGAGAGCTATTGAGTCTTTTGTTATAAAATCTTCTGCACTAAACAGAGGAGCTTTAAAACCTATTTGGGTTGAATATATTTGATCTTTATCACTCTCAACCTCTTCTAATACTAGAACATTCTTCTCTGGATCAATACCTTTGCTCTTATATCTTTTACCTTTAATTATCAGATAGTCTTCTAAAATCTCTTTAGGTTCAGCTTTCCCTCCATGCTTCAGAGTGTCCGTTAGAAGCACCATAGTGATATTTTCATAAAATGGGTCACAAAAATAATCTGAACATATTGCAATCTCTTCGCCATTAAATTCTGCGACTGCATACTCGGGGAAATTATGCATAACCGCACCTGAATGTTGTTTTTCTTGAGGGATGAGAACAATAGGACTCTTTTTCGTTACGACTTTACCATTTACGAATTTCTCGTATTCTACCATTATCATTAACTCCTTTGCTTCTGTATCATTAGATGGATAAATAGAGCTAGGGGTAAATACTTTGTCATCACTAAAGTCAAGATTATTGTTGGCATCTATAATCATTTTACAATTACCTAAACTATCTGTCTCACGGACAAAAGCAATAGAAGTTCTTATTGGTTTTTTAGACAATTTCAATGTATCAGGACCCCAAGACCACGATTCTTGTAGCACTTCATAGAAGCTATCAGATATATTCCCTTGTAAAAAATCTTGATATACGGATTGATACATATTCAAAGTGACATGTCCAAATTTGGCATTCTCCCACTCCTTTGGAACTCCTTGAGTTTTCAATTCTGTTTTTTTCCATGGATTATCATTGTTGTCAGAATAAATCATGGCACCAAAATAGCCCTCAGAAAACGGACCATACCCCTCTTTATAGGTTAATGGGAGTTCTATTGTATTTTGGGCGAAGAGACTCTTTGATACAACAATTAGGATAAATAGTAACAATTGCTTTTTCATAATTTCAACGTTATAGGTTATTTATATATTAGTTCTCTGCGATCACGCAGAGAACTAATATTAATATTAAAACTCTGATGTGAAGTGGAATTTTATATCAGGGAATTTATCTTGTGCAATTGCCAATCCATAGCTCGTATCTGCAAGGAAAACATCTCTACCATGCTTATCTATCGCCATGTTAGTATATTTACGCTTTATGAAATCATCAAGTTGCTCTTTGTTATCACTCTCAATCCAACACGCTTTGTGTATACTTATAGACTCAAATCTACACATTGCATTATACTCATGCTCCAAGCGATACTGTATAACCTCAAACTGAAGGACACCCACTGTTCCAATAATCTTACGACCATTCAAACGACTAGTAAATAGCTGTGCAACACCTTCGTCCATTAACTGATCTACTCCCTTAGAGAGTTGTTTAAACTTTTGTGGGTCTGCATTCTCAATATACCTAAATAGCTCAGGAGAAAATGATGGAATACCGATATAGCGCAACTTCTCACCCTCCGAAAATGTATCTCCAATCTTAAAGTTACCCGTATCATGCAGACCAATAATATCTCCAGGATAAGCAAAATCTACGATTGATTTTTTCTCCGCCATAAATGCATTTGGCGTCGAGAACTTGATATTTTTACCACTTCTAACGTGTAAATAGGCTTTATTTCGCTCGAAAACACCCGAACAGATCTTCAAGAATGCAATTCTATCTCTATGATTTGGGTCCATATTAGCGTGGATTTTGAATACAAAACCACTCATTTTAGTCTCAAATGGGTCAATAGTTCTCTGCTCCGTAGTTGACTCTCTTGGATGTGGAGCTGTGTTAATAAAACAATCAAGAAGATCATTCACTCCAAAATTATTTACCGCACTACCAAAAAATACAGGTGCTAACTCCCCTCTAAGATACGCATCACGGTCAAATGCATCATAAACTCCATCAACAAACTCAAGATCCTCTTTAAGTTGCTCTGTAAATGGCGCAATATGTTCATCTAATGATGGGTCATCTAACTTTATATCTATTGTTCTTGAAGCTGTCTGCCTATCCTCTGAAGTGAACAGTGATAGATGCTGCTGGTGTATGTTATAAACACCCTTAAATGTATCTCCACTACTGATCGGAAATGCCAACGGTCTAACTCTAATCCCCAATTCACTCTCAATCTCATCCAATAACTCAAATGGATCTTTACATGGACGGTCAAGTTTATTGATAAAGACCATTACTGGCGTATTTCTCATACGACAAACTTTAACCAACTTACGAGTCTGCGCCTCAACACCCTTCGCTCCATCGACAACAATAATTACACTATCTACTGCCGTCAGTGTACGATATGTATCCTCCGCAAAGTCCTCATGACCTGGAGTATCAAGTATATTAACCTTAATACCCTTATACTCAAATCCCATAACAGAGGTTGCAACAGAGATTCCCCTCTGTCTCTCAATCTCCATAAAGTCAGATGTCGCACCCTTCTTTATTTTATTGCTCTTTACCGCTCCAGCAACGTGTATCGCACCACCAAAAAGTAGTAACTTCTCCGTTAATGTTGTCTTTCCTGCATCAGGATGACTTATAATTGCAAACGTTCTACGACGCTTTATCTCTTCTGAAAGTCCCATATATTTTTTATGTATGTTGTGTATTTTAGTAAACTGCCCTACGCGGGCCGCACTACGTGATCACAGTGCTGCGTGATCGCAGTGAACAATGTTAGTTTGACCGAACAATACTGCATAATCACAGTGCTGCGTGATCGCAGTGAACAATATTAGTTTGATCGCAATGAATAGTTTTATTTTTTTGGATAATCTAGTGTGTAGTGTAATCCAACACTCTCTTTTAATTGTTGCGCCTGCTTTATTATTAAATAGCCAACTGCAATCATATTTCTTAATTCACATAAATTCTGACTAAGCGTAGATTTTAAATATAACTCCTCTGTCTCGTTAAATATAATCTCCATACGTCTCATTGCCCTCTCTAATCTCAAATTTGAGCGAACAATCCCCACATAGTTACTCATTATCTGCTGCATCTCCTTGTAATTTTGAGTAATCAAAACCATCTCCTCTGGATTTGAAGTACCCTCATAATTCCAATCAGGCACACCGTCCTGAGGAATTATTTTATCTATATGTAGTAATGAGTGTTTGGCCGCCTCGTCTGCAAATACTGCCGCCTCAATAAGAGAATTAGAAGCTAATCTATTCGCCCCATGCAGTCCCGTTGACGCTGTCTCACCCAAAGCATATAGTCGTTTTATAGATGTCTCTCCATGCAAGTTAGCCGTGATACCACCACAACAGTAATGAGCCGCAGGGGTAACAGGGATCATATCCTTTGTAATATCAATACCGATGGATAGACATTTTTTATAAATATTAGGAAAGTGAGATATAATCTCATCTGCATTACGATGTGTAATATCAAGATACACAAACTCCTCTCCACTAATCTTCAGCTCATGGTCAATACTCCTAGCAACAACATCCCTCGGTGCAAGAGATCCCATTGGGTGATACTTATCCATAAACTCTTTCCCATTTTGCAGTTTCAATACTCCACCGAATCCACGCATAGCTTCCGTAATAAGGAATGAAGGTCTCTCTCCTGGGTTATAAAGTGATGTTGGGTGAAATTGAATAAACTCCATATTCTCCACAACCCCTTTTGCTCTATGTACCATTGCGATTCCATCTCCAGTTGCGACACTAGGATTTGTCGTTGTATGATATATATTCCCCACACCCCCTGTTGCCAATACAGTGACCTTAGAGGTTATAGTACATATATTTTTGTGTCTTAGATCTAGTACATATGCTCCAAAACAACGAATATTAGGAGTATGTTTTCGCACTAACTTACCAAGGTGATGTTGTGTTATTATGTCAATTGCAAAGTGGTGCTCCAACACCTCAATATTAGGATGTCTCTTAACTTGCGAGATCAAGGCTCTCTCAATCTCAGCACCAGTAATATCTTTATGGTGCAGTATTCGCGACTCAGTATGTCCACCCTCTCTGGCTAGTTCATACTTTCCATCACTACTCTTATCAAAACTTACACCCCATTGTATGAGATCTTTGATTGAATCAGGAGCACGCTCGACCACAAGTCTTACTGTATCAATTTCACACCTACCCGATCCACAAACCATTGTATCGTTAATGTGCTTCTCAAAGGTGTCTGGACTATACGTCACAGAACATATTCCACCTTGAGCATAGTGTGTATTACACTCATTCATCTCACCCTTTGTTACAATAGTAACACGTCCTGAGTCTGCAACTTTGAGTGCGTAGCTTAGTGCTCCGATACCACTCCCAATAATTAGAAAATCTGTTATTACATTCATTGTAATATGAGTTTATTAAAGTCAAACTTACTTCCGACAAATACATTTCTATCAACGAGTCCCGACGTACCTTTAAGGTTATGCCTCTCTGTGTGTTGCCATATATTCCAATCAATTGTTGTAATTGGTTTTTTTCTATAATCAGCAATCCACAAAGTATATTCATCACTACCAAAAGCCTCTTCAAGATATTTGTGATAAAAAAATGTGGAACAATATATTATAGGATTCACTCCGTAATATCTTTTAATCTCTTTGCTAAATTTCAAAGCATTAACGACACTCTTCTTTGGGTCAACCATAAACCTATGCTTCTCAATATCTAAAACAGGAATCATATCCCCTCTCTCCAACTTTGCATTTTTTATGAATGCCCTTGCTTGCTCTTTACCACAAGTTCTATGTCCAAAGAAGTGATATGCACCATGTATAACATCTCTATCTTTTAGCTCTTTTTTATGGTCATCATAGGTTGGATCTATAATTAATGTCCCCTCTGTCACCTTCAAAAACACAAAGTGAGGAGCATTATTTTCCATAATTACATCCCAATTCACCTTTCTCTGATGTTTAGATATGTCAATTCCCCAAACATCGAAATCTGCAGGTGTGTTCCCAACTTTACAAGATGAGAGAAATATGGTAAATATGATAAAAAAGATCTGTTTTAGTGCCATTATTTTACAAAAAAGTGTACGCAAAGTTAATAAAAAGTCTCTTAAAAACACTTTAATTTATTCAAAATAGTTTCCGTTCATATCAATCTCAACTTATGCTTTCACAAAAAACCATATAAAATAAAAATAAATCACCAAAAACATAAGAAAACTTAGAAAACTATTTTGTTTTTCTAAGTTTTCTAACATATCTTTGTGTTGAAAATAAATATATATATTATTTAATTGATTCACAAATGTCAACAAAAGAGAGAGTAATCGAGCAGGCGATAAACATGTTCATTTACGATGGAGTCAAGTCTGTCAGAATGGACGACATCGCCATGGCACTACATATGTCAAAAAGGACTTTATATGAACTTTTTGGAGATAAGGAGAGCCTTCTTATAGAGAGTATCAAACATTTCCACAATCAAGTCAACATCAAACAAGAGTTGGCATCTAAGAACGCAAATAATGTTATCGAGGAGCTAATGCTATCACTGGAGCAATGGGAACTTAACTCAGAGCACAACTATAAATTAATTAGCGGATTAAAGAAATTCTACCCCAAAGCCTTCGAAACTGTTAGAGGATACAGGCACAAAGATCGTAATGGAGCTTTAAAAGAGAAACTTGCTAAAGGTGTTGACCAAGGTCTGTTTTTAGATGATATTGATCTAGATATCGCTATCACCCTTTTTACTGATTCAGTATTGGGTGTTGTATCCAATAACGAACAGATATACAAAAGTTCAATATCTCACAAAGAGACACTAACATATTTAATCATCTACTTTTTTAGAGGGATCGCAACAGAGAAAGGAATACAACTTATTGAAAATTACCGAACTAAACTGAGTTTTAAATATTAAAAAAGACAACTAAATAGTAATAAAATTAATATAATATAAACAAAATGATGAAAAAAATTGCAATTATTTGTTTTGCCGCAGTGATGACGGTTACAGCAAATGCACAAAGCGGCACAGTTCACCTCAATCTTGACAAAGCAATCGAGATCGCGCTAGATGACAATCCGACCATCAAGGTGGCAAACATGGAGATTGTTAGACAAGATTATGTAAGAAAAGAGACCGTAGGAAATCTTCTTCCAAGCCTATCTGCGGGAGGAACATACTCTCGTAATATCTTAAAGCAAAAACTTGGAGGATCAATCGACATTCAAGGAAGCAACAGTATTGCGGGTCAAGTAAATTTAAATTTACCTCTCTTTGCACCTGGAGTCTACCGTACACTAAAGATGAATGACAATCAAATGTTAGCAGCACTTGAAGCAGCACGAGCATCTAAGATCACACTATTGAACGAGGTAAAAAAAGCATACTACGGAATTTTGATGTCACAAGAGTCATTAAACGTCCTTATATCAAGCGAAAAAACTATCTCTGAAACTGTTGAAAATACAAGACTTATGTTAAAAAACGGTCTATCTTCAGAGTACGACCTTATAACAGCAGAGGTACAGTTGAGTAATCTAAAGCCAAGTATCATCCAAACTGAGAGTGCTATCTCAATCTCTAAAATGGTATTTAAGATGCTACTAAGTCTGCCTGAGACCGTTGAAATAGAGCTAACAGGGGAGTTGAATGACTATAAAGAGCAGATACTCGCAACTGGAACAGATTTCAATCGTGATCTAATTGACAATAGTGAATTAAGAAGCCTTGAACTTCAAGAGAATATCCTTGAGAGCCAGTTTAAAGTGATGAGAACTCAACGCATGCCAATGCTATCAGCATTCGGAAACTTCTCTATTTCTGGAGAAGAGGATGTTTTTGGAGGTCTTTCAAGTGGTGGTGCAGTATCTTCGGACAACAGTTTCATTTGGCAAAAGCCATTTGCAATAGGTGTTAAATTAAGTATCCCAATCTTCTCTGGCTTAACAAATGTAAATAGAGAGAAGCAGTTAAGAAACAGCATCGACCAGCTACAAGTACAAAGAGATTACCTATACGAAGGTAAGGTTGTTGAAGTAAACACCTCAATCAATAACATCTTTACTGCAAGAGAGCAGATGTTTGCAAATGAGAAAACTGTTGGTCAAGCACAGAAAGCATACGACATTTCAGGAACTAGATATAAAGCTGGAGCAGGAACTATTCTTGAACTTAATAGCGCAGAGCTATCTCTAACTCAAGCGAAACTGAACTACACTCAAGCAATTTATAGCTATCTATCAGCACAATCTGAGTACGAAAAACTAATTGGTGAAATAAAATAATATAAATGATGATAATGAAAATGAAAAAAGGTTTTGTATTTGGCGTGGCATTGTTGACGTCACTGACTGTTTTCTCTGGATGTAAAGAGAAAAAAGTTGAAAAAGTTGAAGTAAGTTCAAAAGTTTTAATAAAAGCAAGTTCAACAACAAGTCAAGAGATTGACATGATTGCAGACTTTACAAGTAATGTAGAGGCTTTTCAGACAAATAATATCTGCCCATCAAT
>CAMRBL010000006.1 GCA_947040435.1 uncultured Rikenellaceae bacterium | reverse complement strand
AGGTTGCTGCATTTATTAAATTGCAGATCAAAGGTGGTGCTGCCAATCCTTCTCCACCAGTAGGTCCTGCTTTAGGTTCTAAGGGAGTAAATATCATGGACTTCTGTAAGCAGTTCAATGCTAGGACGCAGGATAAGGCAGGTAAAATATTACCGGTAATCATCACTGTCTATGGCGACAAGTCATTTGACTTCGTCATCAAACAGCCACCTGTAGCCATTCAGCTTAAAGAGGCGGCAGGTCTTCAATCAGGTTCTCCTGAACCTAACCGTAATAAGGTTGGACAGGTAACGTGGGAGCAAATTCAAGTTATAGCACAGGATAAAATGCCTGACTTAAACTGTTTTGTAATGGAGTCTGCAATGCGCATGGTAGCTGGTACGGCACGTAGTATGGGTATCAACGTAGTTGGTGAATTTCCTAATATGTAATTAATAATAAATTACTGAAAATGAGTAAGCTGACTAAAAATCAAAAAATAGCTATAGCAAAGATTGAACCTGATAAGGTGTACAAACTAAGCGAAGCAGCAGCTCTTCTGAAGGAGATTACCTTTACGAAATTTGATGCTTCTGTTGATTTAGACGTACGTCTTGGAGTTGATCCACGTAAGGCGAACCAAATGGTAAGAGGTATTGTGACTCTTCCACACGGAACAGGAAAAGAAACAAAAGTATTAGTTCTTTGTACTCCTGACAAGGAGGAAGAGGCAAAAGCAGCTGGAGCTGACTTCGTAGGACTCGATGAGTACATCGCGAAGATCAAAGCAGGATGGACGGATGTTGATGTTATCATCACAACTCCTAGTGTTATGGCAAAAGTTGGTGCACTTGGACGTATTTTAGGTCCACGTGGTCTTATGCCAAACCCAAAGACTGGTACAGTAACAATGGAAGTTGGAAAAGCTGTAACTGAGGTAAAAGCAGGAAAGATAGATTTTAAAGTAGATAAATTTGGTATCGTTCACTCTTCTGTGGCTAAGGTATCTTTTACTGCTGATAAAATTGAAGAGAATGCAAAAGAGTTCCTCAGTACAATAAACAAGCTTAAGCCATCTGCAGCTAAAGGTACTTATGTAATAAGCATCTATCTCTCATCTACGATGAGTCCTGGTTTGCAGATAGATCCCAAATCGGTTGAAACGAAATAAAATTGAGAAACGATGAATAGGGAAGAAAAAAAGATTATTATCGATAGCTTAGCTGAAAAACTCAATCAGTATCCGCACTTTTATTTAATTGATATTTCGGGACTTAATGCTGAGAAAACGGCTGAGTTACGTAGTAAATGTTTTGAGAGTGATGTTACAATGTTGGTTGTCAAAAACACCCTTCTTGTAAAGGCACTTGAGAAAGTAAATATGGCGAATGCTGATCTTGTTAGCGTTTTGAGTGGTTCTACTTCTATGATGTTTACTGAAGTAAGCAAAACTCCTGCAGTTCTAATCAAAGAGTTTAGAAAAAGCAGTGACAAACCTGTCCTAAAGGCAGCATTTGTTGAGGAGTCTGTTTATGTTGGTGATGCAGCATTAGAGGATTTAGTGAACATCAAGAGCAAAGAAGAGCTTATCGGAGAGGTTGTTGG
The DNA here is from genome assembly GCA_947040435.1 of uncultured Rikenellaceae bacterium. Taxonomy (GTDB): domain Bacteria; phylum Bacteroidota; class Bacteroidia; order Bacteroidales; family Rikenellaceae; genus CAMQVY01. Next base: position 50,945 of record CAMRBL010000006.1, on the reverse strand, counting down.
ATTACTTCAATCTCCAGCTAAGAGTGTTATTTCTGCACTGCAGTCTAACGGAGGGCAGAAAATTGCTGGTCTCTTAAAGACACTAGAAGAAAGAAATTAAAAAACAATTTAAAAAATCATATAACAATGGCAGATATTAAAAAAATAGCTGAAGAGTTGGTAAACTTGACAGTTAAAGAGGTAAACGAGTTAGCTACTATCCTTAAGGACGAGTACGGAATTGAGCCAGCAGCAGCAGCAGCAGTTGTAGCAGCAGCTCCAGCAGCAGCAGCAGCAGCAGAGCAAACAGCATTTGATGTTATTCTTGTTTCTGCAGGTCAAGCTAAATTACAGGTTGTTAAAGCTGTAAAAGATCTAACTGGTCTTGGTTTGAAAGAGTCTAAGGATCTTGTTGATGGAGCTCCTAAAGCTATCAAAGAGGGTGTGTCTAAAGAAGAGGCTGAGGCAATCAAAGCTCAACTTGAAGAGGCAGGCGCTACAGTTGAAGTTAAGTAATTATACTTGCAACTAGCAAATATCAGGTGTAGAGCTTATGATAAATAAGCTCTATGCCTTTTGTTGTCTAAAAAATAATAGTATTTTATTTTTATTTATAGACAATTATTCCGTTAAATAGCACAGGCTTTATTGCATTTAGTAAATTACTGATAAACAGGTATTTATGGTGAAATGCGTAAGGATTGCCTAATCCACTTCATCTTTAACTAATGGATACGATGTCCTCAAAACCGAATAATCAAAGAATTAGTTTCTCTTCAGTGAAGCATAGGATGCATTATCCTGACTTCTTGGAGGTGCAACTTAAATCATTTCAGGATTTCTTCCAATTAGACACTACAGCTGAAAATCGTAAAAACGAAGGGTTGTACAAAGTCTTCATGGAGAATTTTCCTATAACGGACACCAGAAATAACTTTGTTCTGGAATTTATTGACTACTATGTTGATCCCCCTAGATATTCTATAGATGAGTGTCTTGAGAGAGGGGTTACTTATAGTGTGCCTCTTAAAGCTAAACTAAAGTTGTATTGTACAGATTCAGATCACGAAGATTTTGATACTGTCGTACAAGATGTTTATTTTGGTACAATACCTTACATGACTTCACGTGGTACATTTGTTATCAATGGAGCTGAGCGTGTAATTGTATCTCAACTACATCGTTCTCCAGGTGTGTTTTTTGGTCAAAGTACACATAGTAATGGTACTAAATTATACTCTGCACGTATTATACCATTTAAGGGTTCGTGGATTGAGTTTACTACTGACATTAATAATGTCATGTATGCTTACATTGATCGTAAGAAGAAGCTTCCTGTAACAACATTGCTTCGTGCAATTTGTTTTGAAAGTGACCGTCAGATTTTAGATATTTTTGATCTAGCTGATGAAATTAAAGTGACGAAAGCTACACTTAAAAAAGCTATCGGTAGAAAACTTGCTGCACGTGTTCTTAAGACATGGGTAGAAGATTTCGTTGACGAGGATACTGGTGAGGTAGTATCTATTGAGCGTAACGAGATAATTATAGATAGAGAGACTTATCTAGAAGAGAAGCATGTAGAAGAGATTATTGATAGTGGAGCGAAGAGTATTCTTCTTCACAAAGATAATCAATCTGGTACAGACTACTCTATAGTATATAATACTCTACAAAAAGACCCTTGTAACTCAGAAAAAGAGGCAGTAGTTTATATTTATAGACAATTGCGTAACTCTGAGCCACCTGATGAGGCTACGGCACGTGATGTGATCGAGAAATTATTTTTCTCAGATAAGCGTTACGACTTAGGTGATGTAGGGCGTTTTCGTATCAACAAAAAATTTGGATTGGATACAGACTCTTCAGTAAGAACTCTTACTAAAGAAGATATGATCGCAATCATTAAATATTTGATATCACTTATCAACTCTAAAACTGATATTGATGATATTGACCACCTTAGTAATCGTCGTGTAAGAACTGTTGGAGAGCAGTTAGCGAACCAATTTAGTGTTGGTTTTGTTCGTATGGCGCGTACTATTCGTGAGAGAATGAATGTTAGAGATAACGAGGTATTTACTCCAGTTGATTTGATTAATGCAAAGACATTGTCTAGCGTTATCAACTCATTTTTTGGAACAAATCAGTTGTCTCAATTTATGGATCAAACCAATCCTCTTGCAGAGATGACTCACAAGCGTCGTCTATCGGCACTAGGACCTGGAGGTCTTTCTCGTGATAGAGCAGGATTTGAGGTTCGTGACGTTCACTATACTCACTATGGTAGACTTTGTCCTATTGAGACTCCTGAGGGACCAAACATCGGTCTTATCTCGTCTCTTTGCGTATATGCAAAGGTGAGTGATATGGGATTCATTGAGACTCCTTACCGTAAGGTTAATGATGGAGTTATTGATATTACGGATAAAGGTATTGTATACCTAAGTGCAGAAGAGGAAGAGGGTTTAATCATTGCTCAAAGTTGTGTCGGAATTAATGATGACGGTACATTTGTTGGTAATGGTTTGATTAAGGCTAGATCTGAAGCTGACTTCCCTAACGTTGTGGCTAAGGAGTTAGATATGATTGATGTTGCTCCTAACCAGATTGCATCTATTGCGGCGAGTCTTATTCCATTTTTGGAGCATGATGATGCCAACCGTGCATTGATGGGATCTAACATGATGCGTCAGGCAGTTCCTTTGGTTAAATGTGAAGCTCCTATCGTTGGAACTGGATTAGAAAAGGATATGATTAGTGATAGTCGTGTTCAGATCGTTGCAGAGAAAGATGGAGAGGTAATATTTGCTGACGCTGCTCAGATTCATATTAAGTATGAGAGAACAGAGATGGAAATACTTGTAAGCTTTGATCCTGAGATCACTGTATACAAGTTACCTATATATAGAAAAACAAATCAGAATACATCTGTAACTCTAAAACCTATTGTACGTACAGGTGAGATGGTTACTAAAGGTCAAATTCTTACTGATGGTTACTCTACTGAAAAGGGTGAGTTAGCTATTGGGCGTAACTTGAAAGTGGCATTCATGCCTTGGAAAGGTTACAACTTTGAGGATGCGATTGTTATTTCTGAGCGTATTGCTAGAGAAGATATATTCACATCGGTTCACGTTGATGAGTATATTATGGAGGTTCGTGACACAAAACGTGGTGTTGAAGAGCTTACATCAGATATTCCAAATGTTAGTGAAGATGCAACAAAAGATCTTGACGAAAATGGTATTATCAGAATCGGTGCAAACGTAAAACCTGGAGATATTCTTATTGGTAAGATTACACCTAAGGGAGAGAGTGATCCTTCACCTGAAGAGAAATTGCTTCGTGCAATCTTTGGAGATAAGGCAGGCGATGTTAAAGATGCATCACTTAAAGCTCAACCATCTCTATTTGGTGTTATTGTAGATAGGAAATTATTCAGCAGAGCGAATAAAGATTTAAAGAAGAGTAAGCAAGTAGAGAAGTTACAACTTGAAAAGCTTGATAATAAGTTTATCGCAGAGGTTAGTGATTTACGCGTACTTCTATTAGAGAAACTTTGGGTTCTTCTTGATGGTGCTACAACAGTTGGTATTACTGACTATTTTGGTACAGAACTTTATAGCAAAGGAGATAAGTTTACAGAGAGAATGTTGATGGATATTGATTACATGACATTGGGTGCTGATAAATGGACTACTGATGATGAACTAAATGTTCATGTTGAAAGGACTATAAATAACTACATCATAAAGTGGAAAGAGGCAGATGCTCAAATTAAGCGTGAGAAATATAATCTTACGAATGGAGATGAGTTACCTGTAGGTATTATTCAATTAGCCAAAGTCTATATCGCTAAGAAGCGTAAGCTTAAAGTAGGAGATAAGATGGCGGGGCGTCACGGAAACAAGGGTATTGTAGCCAAAGTTGTACGTGATGAAGATATGCCTTTCCTTGATGATGGAACAATTGTAGATATAGTTTTAAATCCACTAGGTGTACCTTCTCGTATGAACCTTGGACAGATCTATGAGACTGTTTTAGGTTGGGCAGGAAAAGAGCTTGGTTTGAAATTTGCGACACCGATCTTTGACGGAGCAACACTAGATGAGATCAATGAATATACAGCGAAAGCAGGTATTCCTCATAGTGGTCGTACATTCTTATCAGACGGAGGTACAGGAGAGAAATTTGATCAACCAGCAACAGTCGGCATAATTTATATGTTGAAACTTGGTCATATGATTGATGATAAGATGCATGCCCGTTCAATCGGACCTTATTCATTAATTACACAGCAGCCATTAGGTGGTAAGGCACAATTTGGAGGTCAACGTTTTGGAGAGATGGAGGTTTGGGCACTAGAGGCATTTGGTGCAGCAAATATTCTTCAAGAGATTTTGACAATCAAATCGGATGATGTAATGGGACGTGCTAAGGCATACGAGGCAATCGTTAAGGGAGATAACCTTCCGAAAGCTGGAATCCCTGAGTCACTGAATGTGTTGTTACACGAATTACGTGGTTTAGCTATCAGTGTTAAACTGGATTAAATATTAAAATTTGATGTGTGGAAGTTGCTCAAACGAGTGACTCCACATTTTCAGGTTGTTTGAGTAGTAAGCATATAAAAAATAAATAGTTAAATATATGTCATTCAAAAAAGACACTAGGACTACCGTTGGTTTCAGTAAGATATCGATTGGACTTGCATCTCCAGAAGAGATTTTGGAGAACTCAAGTGGTGAGGTTCTTAAACCGGAAACAATTAACTATCGTACATACAAGCCAGAGCGAGATGGTCTATTTTGTGAGAGAATATTCGGTCCTGTAAAGGATTACGAGTGTCATTGCGGAAAGTACAAAAGAATTCGCTATAAGGGGATTGTTTGTGATCGTTGTGGTGTAGAGGTTACTGAGAAGAAAGTACGTCGTGAAAGAATGGGACACATCTCTTTAGTTGTGCCCGTTGTTCATATTTGGTACTTCCGTTCATTGCCCTCTAAGATTGGATACTTAGTAGGTATTCCAACAAAGAAGCTTGAGACAGTTGTATATTACGAGCGTTATGTAGTAATCCAAACAGGAGCAGCTGCAGAGTTGCCAATTCCTATTTCAAATCTTGATTTGTTATCTGAAAAGGAGTATTTGGATACTGTTGATGCACTTAAAGGAAATGCACAATTAGAGGATAGCGATCCAAATAAATTTATCGCGAAAATGGGTGCTGAGGCAGTTTATGCTCTTCTTGAAAAAGTTGATCTAGACTCTTTATCATATACATTACGTCATAAAGCAAGTACTGAGACTTCACAACAGAGAAAGACAGATGCTCTAAAGCGTTTGAATGTTGTTGAAGCGTTCCGTACTTCAAGAGAGGTTAACAAACCTGAGTGGATGGTACTGAAAGTTGTTCCAGTTATCCCACCAGAGTTAAGACCATTAGTTCCTTTAGATGGAGGACGTTTTGCTACGTCTGACCTAAATGATCTATATCGTCGTGTTATTATTCGTAATAATCGTCTAAAGAGACTTATCGAAATTAAAGCTCCAGAGGTTATCCTACGTAACGAGAAACGTATGTTACAGGAGGCTGTTGATAGTTTATTAGATAACTCGAGAAAAAGTAATGCTGTTAAGACAGAGAGTAATAGACCACTTAAATCTTTAAGTGATAGTTTGAAAGGTAAGCAAGGACGTTTCCGTCAGAACTTACTTGGTAAGCGTGTTGACTACTCTGCTCGTTCTGTAATTGTTGTAGGACCAGAGCTTAAGATGCATGAAATGGGTATTCCTAAAGATATGGCGGCAGAGCTTTATAAGCCGTTTATCATAAGAAAACTTATTGAGAGAGGAATTGTAAAGACTGTAAAGTCTGCAAAGAAAATTATAGATAGAAAAGATGCGGTAATTTGGGATATTCTTGAGAATGTAATCAAGGGACATCCAGTTTTAATGAACCGTGCTCCGACTCTTCACCGTTTGGGTATTCAGGCTTTTCAACCAAAACTTATTGAGGGAAAAGCACTTCAACTACATCCATTAGCTTGTACTGCATTTAATGCCGACTTTGATGGTGACCAGATGGCGGTGCATTTACCACTAGGTAATGCGGCGATTCTTGAGGCACAAATTTTGATGTTAGGTGCTCATAATATCCTTAACCCTGCAAATGGTGCTCCAATTACTGTACCATCTCAGGACATGGTTCTTGGTTTATACTACATCACTAAGCAACGTCCAGGCGTTCTAGGTGAGGGATTAGTATGTTACGGACCAGAAGAGGCTATTATTGCATACAACGAAGGAAGAGCAAAACTTCACGCTGAGGTTAAGGTTATGGTTGATACCATTGACGAAAAGGGTAACCCAGTGCGTAAGCTTATCGAGAAGACAACTATTGGTCGTATTCTCTTTAATCAATTTGTTCCAGCTGAGGTTGGATATATCAATGAGGTTCTAACAAAGAAATCTTTGAGAGATATCATTGGTGTTGTGATGAAGAAAGCTGGAGTTGCGAGAGCAGCAGAGTTTCTTGATGATATCAAATCATTGGGTTATCAGATGGCTTTCCGTGGAGGACTATCATTTAACCTTGATGCTATTCTTATCCCTAAGGAGAAAGAAGTTTTGGTTAATGAGGGTTATGAGCGTGTAGCAGAGGTATTTGAGAGTTACAACTCAGGTCTTATTACAAACAATGAGCGTTATAATCAGATTATTGATATCTGGACAAATATTAACTCTAAGTTAACAAAGACGGTACTTGATCACCTTATAAGCGATCAGGATGGTTTCAATCCAGTTTATATGATGCTTGATTCTGGAGCCCGTGGTTCTAAGGAGCAGATTAGACAGCTTTCAGGAATGCGTGGATTGATGGCTAAGCCTCAAAAGAGTGGAAGTGAAGGAGGTCAAGTAATTGAGAATCCTATCCTTTCTAACTTTAAGGAGGGACTGTCAGTTCTTGAGTACTTTATCTCTACTCACGGTGCTCGTAAAGGTCTTGCCGATACAGCACTGAAGACAGCCGATGCGGGTTATTTGACTCGACGTTTGGTTGACGTTGCTCAGGATGTTGTTATTACAGAGACTGACTGTGGAACACTACGTGGTTTGACAGCAGAAGCGATTAAGAAGAATGAAGATATTGTTCAAACTTTATATGAGCGAATTTTAGGTCGTACAACACTTCAAGATGTATTCCATCCTTTGACTGGAGAGCTAATTATTAGCGAGGGTTCTGAAATAACAGAGGAGATTGCAAGTGAAATCGAGAAATCACCAATCACTCAGATTGATATTCGTTCGGTACTTACTTGTGAGGCTAAAATTGGAGTTTGTGTTAAGTGTTACGGACGTAGTCTTTCTACAGCTCGTATGGTACAAAGAGGAGAGGCAGTTGGAGTAATTGCTGCTCAGAGTATTGGAGAGCCGGGAACACAGCTTACACTTCGTACATTCCACGTTGGAGGAGTTGCGGGAGGTGTTACAGTAGATAGTAATGTTGTCTCTAAGTATGAAGGTCGTTTAGAAATAGATGAGCTTAGAACAGTTAAGTCGAAGACAGATAAAGGAGTATCAGTTAATGTTGTTATTAGTCGTCTTTCGGAGCTACGTATTGTTGATGTAAACACAGAAATTACTCTTTATACTCACAGTCTTCCTTATGGAGCTGCATTGTATATGAGAGATGGAGATTCAATTAAAAAGGGAGATCTAGTTTGTGATTGGGATCCATATAATGCTGTAATTATCTCTGAATATGAGGGTAAGGTTGCATTTGATAGCGTAATTGACGGTATTACATATCGTGATGAGTTTGATGAGCAGACTGGACTTAGAGAGAAGGTTATTATAGAGTCAAGAGACAAGAACAAGAATCCTGTTATTAAGATTATTGATAAAGGAGGAGAGGAGCAAAAACAGTATAACTTACCAGTTGGAGCCCACGTTGTTGTAAAAGATAATGCAAAAATTGCAGCAGGAGATATTCTTATTAAGATTCCTCGTGCAGTTGGTAAAGCTGGTGACATTACAGGAGGACTTCCTCGAGTAACTGAGTTATTTGAGGCGCGTAATCCATCTAATCCTTCAGTAGTTTCTCAAATTGATGGTGAGATTTCATTTGGAAAGATCAAGCGTGGTAACCGTGAGGTTATTGTGACATCGAAAGAGGGTGAAGTTAGACGTTACTTAGTGCCACTTTCTCGTCAGATCCTAGTTCAGGAGAATGACTATGTAAAAGCTGGAATGCCACTATCTGACGGAGCAACTACACCAGGAACAATCCTATCTATATTAGGCCCTACTAAAGTTCAGGAGTATATCGTGAATGAGGTTCAAGAGGTTTACCGTATGCAGGGTGTTAAGATCAATGATAAGCACTTTGAGGTAATTGTTCGTCAGATGATGAATAAGGTACAGATTGATGATCCAGGTGATACAAGATTACTTGAGGAGCAGGTTGTTGATAAGTGGGAGTTCATGAGAGTTAATAATGACCTTTATGACAAGGTTGTTGTTACAGATGCGGGAGATTCTGCAAATGTTCAGGCAGGTCAGATTATATCTGTACGTAAACTTCGTGATGATAATTCAGGACTTAAGCGTAAAGATTTGAGAATGATTCAGGTTAGGGATATTGTTCCTGCAACTAGTAATCAAATACTACAAGGTATTACACGTGCCGCTCTTCAGACAAGTAGTTTCATGTCTGCAGCATCTTTCCAGGAGACAACGAATGTCTTGAATGAAGCAGCTATTAGAGGTAAGGTCGATCCGTTAACTAAGCTTAAAGAGAATGTGATCTGTGGTCACTTGATCCCTGCAGGTACAGGTTTACGTGATTATGATAATATTATTGTTGGGTCTAATGATGACTATAATGCAATCGTAGGAAAGAGGGAGTAAACTACCTCGTTCTCAATATATAAAAAAGAGTGGACTCCAAATTTTGGAGTCCACTCTTTTTTTGTGGCGTATTTGTTGTCTAGTTTTATGTAACTGCCCTCCGCGGGCTGCGCTGCGTGATCGCAGAGAACAATTAACTATATATAGGAAAACGAAGTTTTCAAATAAGTTTGATTAAACTTTTCAAAGTTTAACGTCGTAGACAGTTTTTAGTTTTATGTAACTGCCCTCCGCGGGCGGCGCTACGTGGTCGCAGAGAACTATTAACTATATATTAGGAAAACTAATTTTTCAAATAAGTTTGATTAAACTTTTCAAAGTTTAACGTCGTATATAGTTTTTAGTTTTATGTAACTGCCCTTCGCGGGCGGCGCTGCGTGATCGCAGAGAACAATTATAGTATCTCTTTTTTAGTCATTACTTGCAAAACCTAAATAGTACAATAGTGTCGCAACTGCACTAAGAGCAGATACTAAATATGTTCTTGCTGCCCAAGATAGAGCTATACTAGCTTGATTAAGTTGATCCCCTTGTAGTGTTCTACTCTCTTTCAACCACTCCATTGCTCTTGCTGAGGCATTGTATTCAACGGGTAGTGTTATAATTGAGAATAGAGCAGACATAGCAATCATTGCAATTCCTACCCAAAATAGTTGTGGGAATGTACTCATCATTAGTACTCCACCGATAATAACCCAAGTCGCCCATGTACTTGTAAAATTAATAATTGGTACTAGAGTAGATCTCATTTCAAGAGGAGCATATGCTCTTGCGTGTTGTACTGCGTGTCCGCACTCGTGGGCAGCTACTGCCGCAGCAGATATGCTATTACTTCCATAAACGCTCTCACTAAGGTTTACTGTTTTATTCTTTGGGTTGTAGTGGTCCGTTAGAGATCCTGGAGTTGAAATAACTTTCACATCATATATTCCACTGTCTCGCAACATTTTCTCTGCAACATCACGTCCAGTCAATCCTCCTGCGAACATCACTTTTGAATACTTTTTAAATACAGATTTTAATTTAAACTGTACAATCATACCTATTATGCCGATGGCAATAATCAATATTATTTCGAAAACCATATTAGATGGTATCATAATCTTTTATTTTATTTAGTTATTTTTTTAGTTGTATTATTAATTAAATACTAACGTATTAATCCTTACTATTATTATATTTCACGCTTAGTATAGTATGCGTTTGCTTGAGCCTTTGGAGTGATTACTATCTCATCAATATTCACATGGTCAGGTTGACTAACAACCCACATTATTGCGTCTGCAATATCCTCTCCAGCAAGAGGTTCAACACCATCATATACTGAGCTAGCTCTCTTTGCATCTCCATGAAAACGAACTAGAGAGAACTCTGTTTCAATCATTCCAGGTCTTATTTCAGTAACTTTTATGCCACTTCCAAGAAGGTCAATTCTTACTCCTTGGCTTATAGCATGTACTGCGTGTTTTGAAGCGCAATATGCTGCGCCGCTCTCATATGGTTGAGTTCCTGCAATTGAGCCTATATTTATTATATGCCCCGTTCCCCTTTCAACCATAATTTGTGATATTTTACGTGTGATGTATAGTAATCCCTTTACGTTTGTGTCTATCATTGCATCCCAATCGTTTGGGTCTCCATCATTAATGTGGTCTAATCCAGCTGCTAGTCCAGCATTATTTACAAGAACGTCAATCGCTCTATCATCTTTGGCTAGAGAATCAATCGCAGCTTCGCACTGTTTTCTATCCCTAATGTCAAAGCAGAGTACCAATACTTCTATCTTAAACTCCCTTTCTAGCTCTTTCTTTAGTTCGCGAAGTCTATTTGCACGTCTACCCGTAATGATTAAGTTATATCCCTCTTCTGCAAAAGCATGAGCGGTAGCTTCTCCAATACCCGAAGAAGCTCCTGTTATTAAAGCTATGTTTTTCATGTTATAACGATATTATACCCCTTTAATTAGTTGTAATTTTTTGTAAAAATACAAAAAATATATTACTTTTATCAACTATTAATGTATGATCGATTTTTTTCTGTATATGTAAAATGATTATATCTAAAGGTTTTGTATTAAACTAATTTATTTGAGATATTAAAAAAGTAGTGATTGGTTTTAGAAAGACAATAATATAGCAAATAAGTAGATAAGTATGTCCAAATTAAATATTGAATTCTTTATAGCAAAGAGGATTGCAGAGTCCAAAGGGGGTAACCACCATAATATTATGGTGCGTATTGCTACCCTTACGGTTGCAATAGGTATTGCTGTTATGATTATATCGATGTCAGTTATCAGCGGGTTTAAAGATGAGATTTCGGGGAAATTAATTGGATTTGGCGCACATGTTCAAGTTGTAAACCTAGATGGCAATAATTCGTTTGAGACGTACCCAATTGTGCGAAATGAGCTGTTGGTAGATAATATAAGTTCGAATGTAAATACTAAGAGTATCAATGCTTATGCTGTCAAAGGCGGCATCGTAAAGAGTAAAGATGCTATACAAGGTGTTATGTTGAAGGGTAATGAGCGGGGTTATGACTCTCTATTTTTTAGAAATAGTTTGATAGAAGGTGTCCTGCCTCGAATTGGGAGCGAAATAAGAAATAAAGATGTTCTCATGTCTGAAATAATTGCAAACAATACAGGGTTAAAAATAGGAGATAAGGTTGAGATGTTGTTTGTCCAACCAGATAAAGCACCAAAACGAGACCTATTTAAAGTGTGTGGTATCTATGCAACAGGATTTGATGAGTTAGATGAACTTGTCATGGTAACAGATATACGTAACGTACAGCGGTTAAATGGCTGGGACACTACTCAAATTACGGGTTATGAGATTACGAGTAATAATTTTGATAAGTTGGAGAGTTTAGATGCTGATATTTACCAACTAATAGTTGACACGCCGCAATCTGATGGTGGAGTTCTGATGACAGAGACTATTGTTGAGCGGTATCAATCTATGTTTGATTGGCTGAAAGCGCACGATGTAAATGCTATTGTAATGATAGTTGTAATGATTTTAGTCTCTTTATTCAATATGATTTCAGCACTGTTGATTATATTGTTGGAGCGCACGTCAATGATTGGCATATTAAAATCATTAGGAATGAGTAACCATTCGTTGCAAAAGCTCTTTGTAATTAGATCATCTTTCATCGTAATGAAGGGTCTATTTTTCGGAAATATTGTTGGTTTTGGTTTGGCACTTTTACAACAGCATACGCAACTTATCAAGTTAGATCAAACGGGTTACTATTTAACTGCTATTCCCATAAAATTTGATTTATGGTGGATCGTTGGGCTAAACTTAGGTGCATTTATTATAATAGTAGGTCTTTTGACACTTCCAGCAATGATTATCTCTATGATGAAACCAGATAAAACAATTAAATTTCAAAAATGAAACCATATAATAGTAAAGATTCAAAGCGTGACCAAATAAAGCATCTGTTCAACACAATTGCGCCCCATTACGATTTCCTCAATCATATTTTATCTTTCGGTATAGATAAATGGTGGCGTAGGCGTGTAATAAGAAAGGTTTGTCAGCAATCGGCGAGAGAGATATTAGACGTTGCAACAGGAACGGGAGATATGGCAATTGCACTATCTAAGCGTAATCGGAGTAGTCATATTGTAGGGTATGACCTTTCTGAGGGAATGTTGGATGTTGCAAGGGGAAAAATAGAAAAACTTGGATTGTCAGATCAAATAACTCTGAAACAAGGAGAGGCAGAGCAGATTCCCTTTGGAGAAAATCATTTTGATTCTGTTACAGTTGCTTTTGGAGTTCGTAATTTTCACGACTTAGAGGGTGGAGTAAGAGAGATGGCTAGAGTTTTAAAGTCCGATGGTAAATTATACATTCTTGAATTTTCTACGCCAAAGAACAAAATATTTAGAACAATTTATTGTTTGTATACACATAAGGTCTTGCCATTTATTGGAGGTTTAATTTCGAAAGATAGGAAAGCATATCAATATCTACCAGAATCGGTTGATGAATTTCCAACTGTTGAGAGTTTTATTGGACTTATGGGAAGAGCGGGGCTTAGTAATAGTAAATCAATTTCATTAATGGGCGGTGTTGCTCAAATATATATAGGAGAAAAATAGATGAAAAAAATAATCACATTAATTAGTATACTATCTTGTTTGTTATTCAGTTCGTGTTTAGATGTCAATGATATTGAGGTTGTTGGAGTTGAGCGATTTGAAATTAAGTCGATGTCAAAGATAGAGTTAGGTATTGAGGTTCGTAACGATTCGAGACACAACATTAAACTTAAATCTGCGGGATTAGAGCTGTATCAAGGAGAAAAACACGTACTTAGCTTAGTTGTTAGGGAAGAGGCTATTATACCAAAGAAATCGGTGTCCATTATTGATATTCCTATTCATATTAAATTGAGGCAGCCAATACTGTCGATGTTAATTGTGTCGGATCTTAATAAGTATAAAAACTCGCTTAAAGTTTCTGGGGATGTTCATGTAAAAGTTGGAGTGATGTCAAAGAGTTTTGCATTGAATGAGATGCCTTTATCTCAATTTATTGACACCTTTGGGGCTGACATAAAATTATAAATAAAATTTAAGTAGATCTTAATTATTTAAACGATGAAAAATATATTTTTAATACTATCACTATTATTATGTTGCTCACTTGTTCGAGCTCAGGATTTAAGGAGTTTCAAGGAGTCATTAATGGTACAAGATAGTCTCTTTGGGTCAAAAGCATTAGTTGTAGAGCATAATAATTTGGACTCTATACTATCGGCACTATCCAATCGTATTCAAGTAGATAAGGTTAATGGTTTTCGTGTAAGTATCTTCGTTGATAATTCGCAAACTGCAAGATCTAGTGCGGAGGATATAAAGTTAGAATTCGAAGATAAGTTTCCTTATGTATGCGCTTATTTAAACTATAAAAGTCCTGATTTTATAGTTACAGTAGGTAATTGCAGTACAATGGATGAGGCAACCGTATTGAAGGGAAGAGTTAAAGGGTCGTTTAAGAGGGCTTTTATCGTTAGAGAGAGTATTGAGATCGACTCTCTGTATAATGTGCCATATATTGAGGAGTTGTTTTTTGACTCGCTGGTTGAGCCTGAAGAGAGTCTATCGAAATTATAGAGTAAAAAAACGGAAAGATTTAATTAAACTAAATCTTTCCGTTTTTTTTATATTTTATATTCTCTCTCCGTGTATATCTATTAGGAACTTATCATCTCCCATCTGCACCATGGCAATCCCATCGCTAAAACTAGATGCTATATCATATTTAAACTCTATTGCTACGCTGCCATTTGGTTTTAGATAACCGTAGAAATAGTCCGTTTGAGCTAATAGACAGCCATCAGAGCATGTGTGTATTGAGTCATAAATAAATGGTGCAATGATCTTGCCAGTTCTACTGATTAGCCCCATTACTCCATTATCTGATACTATTGTGATGTTTGCATCTCCATCCCAAGTTAAATCATCGTATATTGGTGGTATAACAAACTCTCCATTTTGGTTTATTAACCCCCATTTGTCTCCAATTGATACCGCAGCTCTACCTTCAATAAAGTCATAAGCCATATCGAAAGAGCTGCTTATTACAATGTTTCCATTTGAGTCAATAAATTGCCATTTGTTATCTCTCTCCACTCTAATCATATTGTCTGAAAGAGTGCCAATGAAGTCATACTTATCTCGTATATCTACTTTCGTCTCGGTACTATTAGTGAGAGTCGATTCAAAAGCCAATTCAAGTGATTTATACCTTTTTAGATTAGTAGATACATTAATTAAAATTTGATGTATGTAGTTCCAGTTTTGAATGTCGCTATTTGAATCAATAACACTTTTAGATAGCTCTTTTAATTGATACAATCCACTTTCTAGGGTTGTGTTGGCAATTGTATCTATAATTTTACGACAACTCTCTTTGTAGTTATTCTTTATAGAGTATTGTTGCTCCTTAGTACATAGTGATGTAAAGTATATGATCCCGATGGTGGCCATAGCCTGAAAGTCACTATATGATTTATGCTTTACAGCCAAATCATAGTTTACTAATATAGGATTAAGATTACTCTCAATAACTATATTTTGTGGTGTTATGTTGTTGTGTGCTATTCCAAACTCATGCATCCAATTAAACATATTGATTATGTTTTTGAATATAATTTCCGCAGTTACATAATCATTTGTCTCTCGTAACTCTTCTAATTTTGAGATTAAATTGTCACCTTTAGGAACTTCTTCTAGTATTATATCTACATAGTTATACTCTCCAGCAGAGTTGAAAACTAGCATTTCACGATATATATATTGGTAAGAGATTAAGTTTCGGTACTGTTTAATATGTGTATGTTGTGCAATTAATTTAGCCCTACTATAACTTATTATGTTTGTATTAGTAAAGCATTTTATTAGGTAGTCTGTGTTTGCTATTGATACGGCAAATGATACAATCCGACCTTTTGTGTATAGAATAGGGTTATTGTCTCTATCTAGTTTTGCTTTAATCTCTAGTGTTTTGAACCTTCCTTTAGGGTTTAGGATTGTCTCAATATAGTTGTTAACAGTAATATTATTCATAGTTTGGTCTACTCAATTAAATTTACACTTATTGAGCCAATATTCATCATTGAAATCAGTTCATTTATTGATGTGTTGTAGCTCATCCCTCTATATGGAGGGTTTGAGTTCTCTTTTGTTATCTCGCTAATACTCTCGTTGTATATAGCAGGCATAACACTAGACATATCAAATAGTAGCTTAGCATATTTGTTATCTGGTAGTTGAGAGTATGATGATGGGAATATTGTTGGATTATGTAGCTCTGTATTTGAGATGTGGATATTAATTAGAACTATATTGCCATCTTCAGTTTTCAGATTTTTAATTTTAGAGGCTATTTCGTTTAGACTCTCGTCATTGGCATCAGTAGACTCGCCATCAGTAATGTTAAAAATAGTAAGAGGGTAACTCTCTCTATTTTGCCCTTTTTTACACCACTTATTTGCTAGGTCATATGCATATGATAGTGCGCTATACATCGGCGTACTCCCCTCTGCTTCAGATTCGATCCAGTATGGTTGTTTTGTTGTTGAGAACGAAACATCTCCATTTGGGAGAACTCTTTCCATTGTGATTTGCTTCTGTCTAGGGTTCATTGCTATGAGTTGTGATGGTTTTATGAATGAATCTGAACCTTCAATTAAACTCTTAGCACTATCACCTTTGTATCCTATAACGGCGATTTCGAAGTAGTCATTAACTCCTTCATCTCTTTTAGATCGGAATATAAGTTCACTCAATAGCAGATTAGTTGCATATGATACTGCATCTGCTTTAGTTGTTTTGTATTCGCGAATTGTAATCTCCTCTGACATTGAACCTGATTGGTCAATGAGAATTATAAACCCCGTAGGATTCTGTCTTGTTATTCTAGCGTTGTACATTTACGTATATGAATTATATTGAGGAGTAATATAGTCCATTTTTTTGTATTATTACGCTTTTTTGTGATAAAAAGTTGCAATAATAGTAGATTTAGTTTGACGGAACTGCCCTTCGCGGGCGGCGGTGCGTGATCGCACTGAACAGAATTTTATTTTAAGTTTTATATAACTGCCCGCGAAGGGCAGTTATATAAAACTTAAAATCTACTCGTTAGCTCCATACTCCATTAGATACGCTTTAATAAAGTCATCTATTTCACCATTAAGTACTGCTGCTGGATCTGAACTTTCATTTCCAGTGCGGTGGTCCTTAACTAGTTTGTATGGATGAAGAGTGTAGCTTCGGATTTGAGATCCCCACTCAACTCTCATTTTTTTTCCTTCGAGTTCATTTTGTTTCTGCATTCTGATCTCCATCTCTATTTGATATAGTTTTGAACGCAGTATACGCATTGCATTCTCTCTATTCATTAATTGAGAACGTGTTTCAGTATTCTCAATCATTATTCCCGATGGCTTGTGTCTCAGTCTTACCCCAGTCTCCACTTTATTTACATTTTGCCCTCCAGCTCCACCACTTCGATATGTGTCCCACTCTATATCTGCGGGGTTAATTACAATATCGATTGTGTCATCTACCGCAGGAGATACAAATACAGATGCAAATGTTGTTTGCCTTTTATTGTTTGCATTGAATGGAGATAGTCTCACGAGTCTGTGCACACCGCTTTCACTCTTCAAAAAACCATATGCGCAATCACCTTCAAACTCAAGTGTAACAGACTTCACTCCGACTTCGTCACCCTCTTGTAGGTCTTGAATTCGGACTGTATATCCATTTTTCTCACCCCATCTAGTGTACATCCTAAGTAGCATAGATACCCAATCCAGACTCTCTGTTCCGCCTGCGCCTGAGTTAATATCCATAAGTGCCCCCATCTTGTCCTCTTTACCACGGAGCATATTTCTTAACTCCAAAGCCTCGACAAGACTTAGCGTTTTAGTGTATTGTAGGTCAAGTTCCTCTTCACTTGCGAGTCCTTCGCTAATGAATGATGGGATTATCTCTAGTTCAGACACTGCGGACTCTACTGTATTATACTCATCTACCCAGCTTTTTATCTCAGCAACTATTTTTAGTTGTTGTTCAGCTTTTTTTGGGTCATCCCAAAACTCTGGAGTTTGGGTTTTTTCTTGTTCGTTTTCTAGTTCAATTAATCTGCTATCGACGTCAAAGATGCCTCCTCAACGAATCCTGCCGTCTTAAAAGCTCTTTAATTAGTTCTGTTGTCACCATTGACCTTATTTTTTAATTATGTTAAATTAATATCTGTTGAGTGCGATCACGCACCGCCGCCCGAGTAGGGCAGTTTGCAGCCTAGTTTGCTAAATATTTTTACCCAGCAACAGAGCAAGTAATCCCTAACTCTTCAACTTGAGCTGCTATTAACTTTAAATCGTCAATAGATACCTTTGTTAACCCTTGTGCAGGAGTATCTCTATCTATTGTATATATCATTACACTCTTCGGGGCAACCTCTGCTACAAGTTTAAGCCAAGCATCCACCTCTTTTTTTGTTGTATTGTCGATAGTTTGCGACTCATTTACTCCTCTGAGAAACATTGTTTGGATAATCATCTCACCGTTGAACAGCTTCATAAGCTCCACTGTTTCAGCAACAGAGTATGTTCCATTTGGCTTATCTATAGTCCTAACAGTCTCATCAAATGCAGAGTCTAACTTTAGTATATTGTTGTCTACACGATTCAGTGCATTTCGTACACTCTCGCGATTAATCATTGTCGCATTGCTCAAAACCGAAATTTTGGATTTGGGTGAAATATCATTGCGAAGTTTAATAGTGTCATTTATAATCTCCTCGAAATCGGGGTGTAGAGTTGGTTCCCCATTTCCTGCAAATGTTATTACATCGGGCATTTTCCCCTTTTTCGCCATCTCTTCTAACTTCTCTTTTAGAAGTCTTTTTACATCTTGACGAGAGTTGAATCTAGGTTTTTGCCCCTTTACCGCCCAACCGCACTCGCAGTATATGCAGTCAAAGCTACAAAGTTTATTACTAAGTGGAAGGAGGTTTACTCCTAGTGATAGACCGAGTCTGCGACTCTGTATAGGTCCAAAAATCACATCGTGAAATAGTGCTGTTGCCATTATTAATATCAATTTACTTACAAATATAACAAAATTTATTGTAACTCTCTATCTGTATATTGTTTATTGAGTTTCCTAGACGTGGAGGATCTGTGTAATATATAGAACAATAAACGTAATATTTTTATTGTTTGTAACTCTGTTACATTTGCTAAAGCGATATATTTATTGCAAATTTGTACTTTATAATTTTGGTTCCGTAGTTCAATGGATAGAATGTATGATTCCGGTTCATATGATATGAGTTCGATTCTCGTCGGGATCACACTTAAAAAACAAAAAAAACGCATCGTTTAAATATAAACGTATGCGTTTTTTTTATCTCTTAATTGTAGCCTTATACCTTCATAGCACGAGACATCTCTCTCTTAGCGTCCTTCTCTTTTATGTAATCTCTTTTATCGTAATTCTTACGACCTTTAGCCAGTCCAATATTTATCTTAGCAAATCCACGTTCATTCACAAAGAGTTTTAGTCCCACTATTGTGAGTCCATTATCTTGGAGTTGTCTCTCTAATTTAGCGAGTTCTTTTTTTTGTAGGAGTAATTTTCTATCTCTCTTAGGTTGGTGATTATTGTATGTTCCCCATAGGTACTCAGAGATATTTACGCCTCTAATATACAACTCACCTCTATCAAAATAGCAGAAGCAGTCAATTAATGATGCTTTACCGAGTCTAATTGATTTTATTTCTGTTCCGTATAGTACTATTCCAGCAGTATATGTATCGAGAATTTCATAATCGAATGTAGCTCTTCTATTTCTTATGTTTACGTTTTTATAATCTATCATAGCGATACAAAGGTATTAAATTTCTTTTTAGAATCATAAAGTTTTGCTATTAGAAATAGTATCCGAAACTTATATATACTCCAGGTTTTTTATAATGGTTTGACATATCTACCAATAGTTCTACTGGTCCAACGACAGTATTATATGAGTAGCTTATCCCTGCACCCCATAAACTAGATGAGTTTTTGAAGTCAAATGCAGTTGGCGTATGGTTTGCGTAGTTTGCTTTAAGAGATATGTATTGGCTCTCCCACAATCTCAATCTTGTTGAAATTTGCCCTACGATAATTGCATTTTCAGTCTCTTCAAGGCTATGGAAACCAATAAATGGCATGTGAGAGTTGAAATACCTACCACTAACAGAGCCGCCGATAAAATTTCGGTATGGAAATGCTATATTATCGCCGTGTATAATTCTGGTGTATACGGATGGAAGGAATGTCACACGAGGAGATGCTGATATTGCAGTTCCAAATTTAAAAAACAGTGCCCCAAATGGGCTTCCTTGTTTTTTTATGTTTAGCCCGTTTGTTGTTACGGTATAGTTTGCCTCTATGCTAATACCACGAGTAGGGTAGTATAGTTCATCGTAGCTGTCGTAGTGGGCATCGGCATATAGACTTACTAGCCCTTCTGATTTAGGCTCTAGATAGTCATTTGCTCGATTTGTATATAGTGCATCAAAGTCGAAATAGTCATATTTTAGTCCTACGGTAATTTTCATATC
Source organism: uncultured Rikenellaceae bacterium (assembly GCA_947040435.1). Classification (GTDB taxonomy): domain Bacteria; phylum Bacteroidota; class Bacteroidia; order Bacteroidales; family Rikenellaceae; genus CAMQVY01. The sequence continues at coordinate 30,899 of CAMRBL010000006.1, read as the reverse complement.
TTTAAATGTAATATTTGAGAATGAAAGGTCTACCTGATTCTGAAGATAATCTATATTACTGAATTTGTTACCGTCATTATATATGTTTACTGTTGTGTACTTCAGCATATATGATAGTGAGCTTCTTCGCTGTGTTGGTGTACCTATTTTATATGCAACTTTTACATAAGGATTTTCATTCAGTCTAGTTGTTAGATAAAACTCAGAGAAGTGCTTACCTTTAGTTGCTAATGTAGCATTTAGTAACACTGCTGCCATATCTTTCGTGTCGAATCGGAATCCTAAGTTAATGCTATTTCGTGTATTTTCTTCTAAAATAATTGTTAAGTCGTATGGAGTTGTTTCACTTAGTTTATAGCTTACCTTAGAAAAAAGTCCTGAACCTTGAAGTTTTCTGATACCTCTGTATATCTCCTCTTCATGGATCTTAGTATTCTCTTGTAGAGTTGAAATTTTAAATACGTCATTAGGTTTTATGTAGTTTAACCCTTCAAATTTCACCTCCCCTAGTTCTATCAATTGGTTAAAATCAGGGTGTTTATTGAGGTACTGAGGCATGTAACTATCTTTTATTCCGATAGTTTTTTTTAGTTCGAGTAACTCTACCCATTTGTTGCGTGCAGCATTCTCCCCTCTAGTAATTAGAGTGTCAATGGCATTATACGAGAAACTGGCAGATGTATATGGATTAATATCGGGACGTATATATAGATCCGTTGCTTTAATATTATCTTCGTTTTTTTGTAATCCGTAAAAAGTTGTTAATTGGTTGAGTAGATTTGCTGGGTTATTCAATTGATCTGCCGACATAACATCAGCACCCACATCTACACCGATTACAATGTCTGCTCCCATCTGCCTAACGACGTCCACTGGGTAGTTGTTTGCAATACCTCCATCTACAAGTACCATTCCATCTCTATGTACGGGTCTAAATACTCCAGGGATCGACATACTAGACCTAATTGCTAGGGGAAGGTCGCCACTATTCTGGACTATAACTTTACCGCTCACCATGTCATATGCGACACAAGAGAATGGTATCGGTAGGCTATTGAAAGAGATTGAGTCTGTATATCCGATACAAAATTTCTCTAGTAGGTTCAAGATATTTTGTCCACTTGTAAGCCCTTCGAGATTTAGTTTGTTATCGTTATTAAGAGTTATTGAGAGTATGTATTTATCTGAGATTAATTTCTGATTATAAGTCATATTTTTTCTCGCTACCTTATCGCTGAACAGATCTACCCAATCTAAACTTCTTACGATTGAGTCTAAACTTTGCGGAGAGTATCCGAGAGCCGTCATAGCTCCAACAATTGCCCCCATGCTCGTTCCCGAGATGTAGTCAATAGGAATACCCGCCTCTTGAATAACCTTCAAAGCACCAACATGTGCGACCCCTTTAGCCCCACCTCCGCTAAGAACAAGTCCTACTTTTTTTCTCTCTTTGGGTGTTGTATGAGAGCTACTGCCTATAACGAATAGTATTGTAACTAGTAGTATAATTAGCTTTTTCATATTACATTTAATTATGTTCTGTTACACACTCTTTAATGAAAATTACCTATGTTATCTATAACATTAATCTCTTTAGCCTCGTTGCAATAGATAGTCTCTCTCTATTGAGAGCCGTAATTTTAAATAGTATTTCAGATTGTTTCTCTTCGCTTATACCTTCTTCGATTAAATTTCGTTGTAGCTCGGCAATGATTGACTCTATTGCTTTACTCTTATATAGTATGATTGTTCTCGGAACAACCTCACTTAACATATCTTCCTCTTTCTCCTCTGCTATATCGTGTTTTTTCCAAATGTTACTCATTTTGTAGTTGTCCTCCAAGGTCAGAATGTCAACAACAGCATTGCACACTTCAGGTATGTGGTGGTTAATGAAGTTGTACATTGGAATAAGTTCAGTGCTCTCTTCCACAATTTTTTGTTTGTGTAGTTCGAGGTATGTTTTGTAAATCTCTCTGTAAGCACTATTTTGAAGCACTATTCCATTGCTCTCAATATCACCAATAATAATCTCTGCAACGTTTAACTTAACAAATTCCTTGCCTTCCTTGTAACTAAACGAAGAGTTGCCATATTTTAGTAGATATTTTACAATCTCTTTTTCAATTTCATCGATACTTGACCCAAATTGGCTAGTTGGCGGTGATATTACTGCATTATGTTGTGTATATCTTTGTGGTTCGAATCTTTGTTGATTTCTAATGAACTCTTTCGTCTGCGTATCCGACTCATGTGAAATTCTTTTTCTTGCAACCTCTTCTAATAAAATGTGTTCTGATATACCTAGAATCTTGGCAGACTCTTTGATATATACGGCTCTCATTATATTATCGGGCACTTCCGCCATAGAGTTTACAATATCTGTAATGAGTTCGGCACGTTTTATAGGGTCGTCTCCTGCACCTTTTAGGAGCACACGAGTTTTGAACGATATAAAATCCTCTTCATTTTCACGAATATACTCTTTAAGCTCATTAGCAGAGTGTTTTTTTGCAAATGAGTCAGGGTCATCTCCTTCAGGTAGCAGTATTATACGAACATTAAGCCCCTCACGTAGAATAATGTCAATTCCCCTAAGAGAAGCTTTAATACCTGCGTTGTCGCCATCATATATTACTGTAATATTCTTAGTGAATCGGCTAATCAATCTCACTTGTTCAACCGTAAGAGAAGTTCCCGAAGATGAAACAACATTCTCTACTCCAGATTGGTGAAGTGAAATAACATCAGTATATCCCTCTACTAATATACAGCAATTATCTTGCATTATTGCTTTCTTGGCGAAGAAGAGACCATAAAGAATATTACTTTTATGGTATATTTCGCTTTCGGGAGAGTTTACATATTTTGCTACTTTTTTATCTGTTCGCAGTGTTCTACCACCAAAAGCGGTGACTCTACCACTAATTGCGTGTATTGGGAATATTATTCTACCGTAGAATCTATCGTATAGTTTGCCATCGCTCTCTCTCTTTCCCGTTAATCCGGTAGCTGTTAGGAATTGTTCTTTATATCCAGCAGCTATTGCGTCATTAGTGAATTGATTTCCCGTAGTAGGGCAGAATCCCAATCTAAATTTATTTATTGTACTAGGCGTAAATCCTCTCTCTTGAAAGTATGACAATCCTATGTTTTTGCCCTCCTCAGAGTCGTGTAGATATTTAGTAAAGTATTCCGAAGCGTATGTACTCGCTATCATCATACTCTCTCTGTCATCATTTTTCTTTATGTCGTCGACAGATAGTTCTTTCTCTACAATTTCGATTCCATATTTTTTTGCTACATATTTAAGAGCATCCACATACCCCATCGACTCGTGTTCCATCACAAAAGTGACAGAATTTCCCCCTTTACCACAACCAAAGCACTTGAATAGCCCTTTTGATGGAGATACAACAAACGAAGGTGTCTTTTCATTATGAAAAGGGCAGCAGGCTTGAAAGTTGACTCCTTTCTTGCGTAAAGAGACGAAATCGCCCACAATATCTACAATGTTAGCGGCTGCAAAAATTCTATCTATTGTTCCATTATCTATCATACATCTCTTACTTTTGTGCGAAGGTAACTAATATCAAAAACTTTTCATAACTTTGTGGTATGGATTTTAAATTGAAATCAGAATATAAGCCTACGGGCGATCAGCCAGAAGCAATTTCGCAATTAGTTTCCGCTATTGAAGGTCACAGTAAACATAACACTTTACTGGGAGTAACTGGAAGTGGAAAGACATTTACTATTGCGAATGTTATTGCGGAGTTAAATGTGCCTACACTTGTGTTAAGTCACAATAAGACGTTGGCGGCGCAGTTATATGGAGAGTTTAAGAATTTTTTTCCAGAGAATAGGGTAGAGTATTACGTCTCTTACTATGATTATTATCAGCCAGAGGCATATCTTCCTGCATCGGGGCGTTACATTGAGAAGGATCTATCTATAAATGAAGATATAGAGAAGATGCGTCTTAGTGCTACGTCGTCACTGCTCACAGGAGGAGATGATATTATTGTTGTCTCTAGTGTATCGTGTCTCTATGGTATTGGAAATCCCTTAGACTTTAAGGCTACTTCCGTAGAGTTAGTAAAAGGAGATATTATTAGTCGAAAGAAGTTCTTATATTCATTGGTTGAGGCTCTTTATACAAGAACAGAGAGAGAACTCACACCAGGGAGTTTTAGAGTTAATGGAGATACCGTTGATATATGCCAAGCTTATGGCAACCTATCATATAGAATTATGTTCTATGATGATGAAATTGAGCTAATTGTACATATTGACTCAAATACAGGTCAGCGTATTGCGTTGCTAGATAGAGTTACGATATTCCCCGCAAATCTTTTCGTAACAACAAAAGAGCGAATAAATAGTGCGGTAGCTGATATTCAGATTGACCTTGGTCGTCAGATTAAATTCTTCGAGGAGATGGGACGGTATGCCGAAGCGCAGCGTATCAAGCAGAGAGTTGAGTACGATTTGGAGATGATTAAGGAGATGGGTTACTGTTCGGGTATTGAGAACTACTCTAGGTATTTTGATGGAAGAGAGCCAGGGACGAGACCATTTTGTTTGCTAGACTACTTTCCTAAAGATTACTTGATGGTAATTGATGAGAGCCATGTTACGATTCCTCAGATTAGAGCAATGTATGGAGGAGACCGCGCTAGAAAGATCAATCTAGTTGAGTATGGGTTTCGTTTGCCTGCTGCAATAGATAATAGACCATTAAAGTTTGAGGAGTTTGAGGGTCTCTTAGATACAGCCATTTATGTTAGTGCTACTCCTGCGGACTATGAGATAATAAAGAGCGAGGGTGCTATCGTAGAGCAGTTGATTCGTCCTACGGGACTTATTGATCCGCCATTGAAGATTAAGATTACAGATAATCAGATTGATGATCTAACAGAGGAGATAAGTGCGAGGATAGCTATAGATGAGAAGATTTTGATAACAACTCTTACGAAACGTATGGCAGAGGAGTTGTCGAAGTATTTTGATCGTAATGGTGTTCGCAATAGATATATTCACTCAGATATAGATACGCTGGAGCGAGTAAAGATTCTTGATGAGTTACGAGGCGGATTATTTGATGTTTTGATTGGCGTGAATCTGTTGAGGGAGGGTTTAGACCTTCCTGAAGTCTCATTAGTTGCCATAATGGATGCCGATAAGGAGGGTTTTTTACGAAGTGAGCGCTCACTTACACAGACTGCGGGTCGAGCAGCAAGACATGCGAATGGTAATGTAATACTGTATGCCGAGAAGCGCACTAGATCTATGCATCAAGCTATGACCGAGAGTAATAGGCGACGAGAGAAGCAGATTTTATACAATATGGAGCATCAGGCTCTTCCTACACGAGCACATAAGAGTGGTAAGACAACGATTCCGGGGACAGCAGTACTCTCTACAGATGGGTATGTAAGTTATCCAACAAATAATATCCAGCCTTTAATGGCTGCGGATTTTGCGGGAGAGTACACAACTACGGAAGATATATTTGAATTAATTCAAAAGGCAAAGAGTGCAATGGAGAGTGCGGCAAAGGATTTAGATTTTATCAATGCAGCTAAGTATAGAGATATAATGTACTCATTACAAGCAAAGCAGTCTGGTTCAAATAAGGGTAGTTATCAAGAGTTAGTAACAGAGATTGAGGATTCTAAATAATGACTTTAGCAGAGAAGATAACGAACATAATCAATAGGTTTTATGTACGTCCATTACGGAAGATTATCCCACATCAAACCTTTCTGTATGCAGCATGTGGAGGTGGCAATATGTTTTTCAACTGGGTTTTATACGGTATCATATATAATTTCATTATTCAAGAACAAGCTATTCATATAGGTTCGGTATCTATGTCTGCACATGATAGTACATATTGGATTGTCGTACCTATTATTTTCTATACAGGATTTTGGTTGAATAAGCATATTGCTTTTGCCGAATCAAAGCTGCGCACAAGAACACAGTTAGTACGGTACTTTATAAGTGTCTTAGGTGTTATGATACTAAGCAACCTAGGGTTAAAATTTTTCGTTGAATACGTTGGTATATATCCTACACCTTCCTATATTATAACTTCTTGTATCTCTGTTGTGTATAGCTATGTAATGCAAAAATATTTTACTTTTAGAAAGGTCGATTAATCCCCTCCTTGTAATTAAATAAAATTGCTGTCTATTTATTTTTATTAATTTTATTTTGAACAAAAATAGATGTAAATTAAAATAAATAAAGTATATTTGAAATCTATACACTGAAAATTGACTTATTTGACTTATGTTTAAGTTTCTCTTAGCACCACTGGCGTGGTTATATTCTTTTATTATTTTCATCAGACATAAAATGTTTGATTTGGGTTTTTTGCCCTCAGTAGAGTATGATATACCTATTGTATGCATTGGTAATATAACCGTAGGTGGTACAGGGAAGACTCCTATGGCAGAGGCATTGATTCGCCATTTGAGTAAAGAGTATAAGGTTGGAGTCTTGTCTCGAGGGTATAAGCGACGTACACGAGGGTATTTTGAGGTTGAGGAGAGTAGTTCTTTTCTGAACACAGGAGATGAGCCTAAGCAGATGAAATTAAAGTTTCCTGGCATCGTAGTCTCAGTATGTGCAAATAGACGAGAGGGTATTATTCGTATGAGGCGAGATCATCCAGAGTTGAATTTGATAATTTTAGATGACGCATTTCAACATAGATATGTTGAGCCGTGGACGTCACTAGTTTTAATTGACTATACGAGACCTATATATAGAGATCATATGCTACCATGGGGTCGTTTACGAGATAATTTATCTCAGATGAATCGAGCAAGTTTCGTCGTTGTAAATAAGTGTACCGAAGGTATTACTGCGATAGATATGCGAATTGTTAATATGAGCTTGGCTCTGTATCCATATCAGCGACTTTTCTTTACTAAAATCAAGAGCGGATTCCCCAAAGCAATCTTTGAAGATGTAGATCTATTACCTGTGCCTGTCGGTTGTGGAGTTGTTCTTATGTCAGGAGTTGGTAATCCTACCTCATTCGAGGTTGAGGTTGCAAAGCGTTACACTGTAAAGGACCATTTGATCTATCCCGATCACTATGCATATAGAAAGAGTGATTTAACTAAGTTAACTTCAGTGCTCTCTACTCACTCTCCCGATACTGTTGTATTGGTAACAGAGAAGGATTATGTGAAATTAATGAATCGTAAGAATATACCAGAGGAGCTAATAAATAGGTTGTATTATTTACCGATTGAACTAGAGTTCCTCAATTGTGAAGAAGAGTATTTTTTTAATAAACTAGATGAAGATGTTCGAGAAAATTCAAAATACAGCCTTAATCATTAAGGAGCTATTTGACTTTACCCCTGAAGTTGGGATTATATTAGGAACTGGTTTGGGCGGTTTAGTCAGTGAAATAGATATTTTACATACAATAGATTATAAAGATATTCCGAACTTTCCGATCTCTACTGTCGAAGGACATAAGGGTGCGTTAATTTTCGGATTGTTAGGAGGAAAGCGAGTTGTAGTAATGCAGGGTCGTTTCCATTACTATGAGGGTTATACAGCGCAGCAGGTAGTATTTCCTGTTAGAGTAATGAAGTTGTTAGGAATTAAGCGACTCTTTGTCTCTAATGCAAGTGGAGGGATTAACCCTAATTTCAAAGTTGGAGACCTTATGGTTATTACGGATCATATAAATTTGATTCCAAATCCATTAATTGGAGCAAATATTGACGAGTTGGGAGTACGTTTTCCCGACATGAGTAATGTCTATGATTTGTCTCTAATTGAGAAGGCTAGAGAAATAGCATCACGAGATAGTTTAAAATTACAGTATGGTTGCTATGTTGGGGTAACAGGCCCTACCTTTGAGACACAAAAGGAGTATCGTTACTTTAGTGCTATTGGAGGAGACTCTGTGGGTATGTCTACGACACCGGAGGTTATTACTGCTCGACATATGCTACTTCCAGTTTTTGCAATGTCTGTCATTACAGATGAGGGTCTATCAGGCGTTGAAGCTACCCATGAGAGTGTTCAGATAGAGGGAGCAAAAGCAGCAAAGAGAATGACACATCTATTTATTGAAATTTTAAAAAATATATAATGGTAAATAAGGTAATTTTGGTTGGTAACGTTGGTGCCGAGCCAGAGATCAGAACACTTGAAAGTGGAATTAAAGTAGCTAGAATCCGACTTGCAACTACGGAGCGAATTTATAACCGTACAACGCAAGAGACTAAGGAGCATACAGAGTGGCATACCGTAACGTTGTGGCGTAACTTAGCAGATGTTGCAGATAAGTACGTTAGAAAAGGGAGCCAACTATATATTGAGGGTAACATTCGTTCTAGAGAGTGGAGTGATGAGAGTGGAGCAAAGAGGAGTGCAATTGAGATTGTAGCTAATGATATGAAGATGTTAGGTCGTCGAGAGGGTGGTGTTCCACCACAGCAGAGCTCCGCGCCTCAAACAAATTCGGTAAGTAGTGGTGAGACATATCAAGCACCTAGACCAAATCCTACACCTGCACCCGTTGCAGCGCCAGTTATACTGAATGATGAGCCAGATGATTTGCCATTCTAGGAGAGGGAAATGCGCTATAAAATAAAAATAGGCTATCTTAAAGTTTAAACTTTAAGATAGCCTATTTTTATATGCATGAGTAGTTGTAATAATTACTACATTATTTTTGTATGTCTCTCTATTTTATGCGGGTAAACATCTTTAATTGTAATTAATATACCAGTCTCTTCGACATTTCCAAAATCGGGATTGCAAACAGTTCCAAATACCTTCATAGATGGCGAAAGGCTCATGTATGAATTGATAAGAGGAGGCACATTCTCATTTAGAGATCGAATCATTTTATTTAGTATTTTATAGTCTTCAGTGTATTCGTTATTACACATTAGTTCAGCCATCTTCGCTCTATCCATCTCTATCTCAATAGGATATTTTGGAGTTAAAAGGTTCTCTTTATCTGCAAAATATTTATCAAGGAAGTATATTAACAAGTTTCTGGCCTCTTTGTTGTAATCTCCGTACATTGTAACTTTCCCTAAGAAGTATTTTATATCTGGGTTTTGTACCATGAGTGCCCCCAGTCCATCCCACAGATTGTCCATTGCATATATGCCTTTCGGGTTCTCTCTCGTACCTTGGTATTTTGGTTGAACGAATGATCTACCGAGTTCAATCGTGTATGGCAGGTACTCTTTTTTGAATTTATCGCTAAATTGGAAATAGTTCTCTGTTGATATATATTTAGTGTCAGTTTTTCTAGATATTATATATCTGTATCCACCTATAATCTCTTTTTTGCTTGGGTCCCATACAATCAGCTGCGTATATCCATTAGGGTTTCTGTCTGCATCATCTATATCTACTTCCATTCCAGTGCCTCCACCAGACTCTCTAAATGACCACTCTCTCAAACGTCCTATCTCCTGCATGGTATTAGGACACTCTATTGCATTTAGTACGTATATTTGATTTCCAGCATTATTTGTCTCTCTTAGTAGTCGTTTAGGGGAAAGTTCCGACTCGATTATCGCTCTTGCAATAGGTTCTATAATGGGCGTCATAGTTTTTTATCTTAGAATCAGTTTGTTATTTAGGTCGTTTAATTGATTTTATCACTCTACATATTAGGGTGCAAATATAGCTAAAACATGTTTAGAGTTATGTTTATTGTATTGCAAAAATTTAATTATTTTAACAATGAAGCTCTTTTTTTTATTTTTTCAGCCCATTTTCTGTGAGATTCTCCATTTTGCAACTCTTTCCAAGAGATTGGTTCTCCAATTTTAATTGTAAATGATCCTCCGCTCTGTTTGAACATTTCATCGACAAGATACAACATCTCTATATTTGCTTTTACGCCACACTTACTTCTAATTGTGCATAGGTTGTAGAAGAAGTTGGATAATTTGCCCTCAAAGTATACTGGGACAATATCACGTTGTGACTGTATTGCTTTCTTTATGAAGCTTGGTTTCCATTCGCTATCTGTTACCTCTCCGTCTATCCGCCTAGAGCACAATCCAGCTGGAAATGTAATTATTGGTACATTTGAGTTGAATGTACTATTGTAATTTTGTGTGTTTTCGGAGCTCTGTTTCCCGTGCTTATTAATTGGGACAAAAATATCTGTGAGTGGAGTTAAGTTCATCAATATGTCATTGACAATAAGCTTTGCATCTCCAAATTTACTCTCTATAATATCAGCTATCATCATGCCATCTAGCCCTCCAAAAGGGTGATTTGATGCGAATATGTATCTCCCTTCAGGATCTATTTTATCTAGTCCGTCAGAGGTATAAGATATATTCATTCTCTTTAGCGTAGCTCTTGCAAAATCTATAGATGACAATGACTTAAACTCATTTAAGTATGAATTTACTTCGTCCTCGTGAATTATCTTTCTGAGATATTTGATTGCAAATTTAGGAATGTATTTAGCAAGTTTAGGGCTTTTGCTTTCAATAATCTTTTGTATGTTTACTTTCATCTATTTATTTTTTTGCAAATATAAAATAAACTGGTTGATATTTTTAAATTATTTGACAAAGTTAAGTTAAGAAAGTGAGGTTTTCAAAGAAATATTGTAAACTTTATTTTTTTTTGCATCTGTTCGACACATTGTCTATCCTGTTATAGGCCACAAGATGATCAATTATTACAGCTTTTGCGCCATAAATTATTATCTTTGAGTTGAATGTTTTCCACGATATATAGTGTTAAATTTTGAAATGATTTTGAATAAAAATTTAAATACGTTACCTTTACAAGGAATTATATATAAATAAAACTATGACAGATTATCATATACCAGTGATGCCAGATAAGTGCATGGAACTCATGCATATAGATCCCAATGGGGTCTATGTTGATTTGACCTTTGGAGGTGGTGGACACTCAAAGAAAATCCTTTCATTGTTGGGAGCTAATGGGCGTCTTTTTTCGTTTGATCAGGACCGAGATGCAAAGAATAATATTATTGATGACCCCCGGTTTACTTTTGTAGAGAGTAATTTCAGATTTTTGAGGGGAGCACTTCGTTTTAGGGGTATTACCCAAGTGGATGGTATTTTGGCTGACCTTGGAGTGTCGTCACACCATTTTGATACAGAAGAGAGAGGGTTTTCGTTTCGTTTCGATGCTCCTTTGGATATGCGTATGAACCAGCGAGGAGGTCTAACGGCTGCGAAGTTGGTAAATTCATACACCAATGAGCAATTGACTCAAATACTACGTGATTGGGGCGAGATTTCTACTCCATATAAAGTTGCGAACTGTATCGAGAGGTATCGTAATAATAGTGCAATTGAGACTATATTCCAACTTGTTGAAGCTGTAGAGCCATGTACTCCAAAGAAGGATGCGAATAAATTTCTATCGAAGTTATTTCAAGCACTAAGGATTGAAGTAAACAGGGAGATGGAGGCATTAAAGATGGCTTTAGATCAGAGTGTTTCAGTGTTGAAGCCTGAGGGGCGACTGGTAGTTATGTCTTATCACTCATTGGAAGATAGATTGGTCAAAAACTTCATGAAGAGTGGTAATTTTGAGGGTAAATTAGAGAAGGATTTTTTTGGAAAGGTAATCTCTCCATTTGAATTAGTAACACGAAAGGCTCTTATTGCAGATGAGCAGGAGTTGGTAGTAAATAGTCGCTCTCGAAGTGCAAAACTTAGAGCAGCAGCGAAAATATAGAGCGATTAAATGTATGTTGGGTAGATCTTTTTTTAGAAAAGGAGAGACGGTTCAAGATAGTGAATCTGTCGAAGTTGAGCAAGAGGTAGACCCTTCTGTTCAAGAAGATCATGTCCCAGAGTCAGAAGAGCGAGCGGTTAGAGGTGGTTTTTTGCATAAGTTTATACTCTGGACACAGAGTATTCTTTCGGGAGATGTTTTATCTAAATCGGAAGTAACTAAGCACTATCCCTATGTTGTATTTCTGTTAGTTCTTGCATTATTATACATTACTCATATTTTCAGTGTTCAGGAGTTATATCGGGAGCATTCACGACTAACAAGGGAGATTAAGGATCTTCGATCCAAGTCTTTGACTATATCGTCCTATCGAATGCATGCCACTCGTCATAGTAATATTATCAAGGAGTTACAAGATAGAGGAAGTAAGTTAGAGGAGTCATTGACTCCCAATATTGTTATCACTAAGTAATTCTAGTCGATGAAAAAAGCAAATGACATAAAGGATGATATTTTATTTAGAGTTAGAGTGGTGTATATACTATTCTTACTGTTTGGTATTGGCATAATTTTGATGATATGTCATTGGCAGTATGGTCCACGGTCAGCAGAGTTACATAAGCAGGCCAAGAAGATAACATACCAACGCGTCTCTTTGAAAGCAGAGCGTGGTGACATTCTTGCAGTTGATGGTCGGCTATTAGCTACCTCTACGCCTATATATCAAATTCGTATGGACTTTGGTGCTATGGGACTTGAGGATGATCTGTTTTATGCCGAGGTTGATGGTCTATCACGTAGTTTATCTGCTCTGTTTGGGGATAAATCATCAAGTAGTTATAAATCTTTTTTGGTTTCGTTGCGTAAAGAAGCTAATGCAGATAGAGAGAATAGGACAAATCGCTATAAATTAATCTCACCCCGTAGGATTGATTTTTTAGAGTTAGCCAAATTAAAGAAGTTTCCATTATTTAAAGATGGAGTAAATAAGAGTGGTCTAATCGTTGAGCATATAAATAAGCGTATCCGCCCACATGGGTCACTTGCGAGTAGGACTATTGGTAGTGTAAATGCGAGTGGAGTTAAGGTTGGAATAGAGGGAGCTTTTGACCAGCAGTTGCGAGGAACAGATGGAGTTGTAATGAAGAAGAAGATTTCGGGTAGTTTTAAAGTCCCCGTAGATGACATTTCGAATATTGAACCTATCAATGGTATTGATGTTGTTACGACTATTGATATTGATATGCAAGATGTTGCGGAGAGTGCTCTGAAGAGACAATTGGATATTGGTGGAGCTGATTGGGGTTCTGTGATTTTGATGGAGGTTGAGACAGGAGAGGTAAGGGTAATGTCAAATTTGACAAGGAAATCGAAAGGCGTCTTTGTTGAGGATTATAACTATGCTATTGGTCGTTGTATGGAGCCAGGGTCTACATTTAAGTTGGCAACGCTCATAACTCTACTAGATGATGCAAAGGCTAGTTTAGATGATGTTTATGATGCCGATGGAGGAGAGAGTGTTGTTGGCAAAGTAAAGGTTGTAGATACACATCCTGAGGGAGAGATAACCTTGAGGGATATTTTCAGAGTCTCATCCAATATTGGATTTGCGAAGGCAGTTCATGATCATTATGCCGATAATCCGGGTAGATTTGTAGATAATATCTCTAAGTTAGGCTTTGATAGGCCAATTGGGATTTCTATTAGAGGAGAGGGTAGGCCTACAGTAAAACGTCCTGGCGAAAGGTGGTGGGATGGCACAACACTTATTAGGATGTCGTTTGGTTATGCATTGGAGACTTCACAAATTCATACGCTATCACTCTACAATGCTGTTGCCAATGGAGGGAAGATGGTACGTCCTTTATTGGTAAAGGAGTTGCGTGAGTATGGTCAAGTTATACGGTCATTTCCAACTGAGGTAATAAATCCTAAAATATGTACGAAGGAGACACTGATCAAGGTTCAAGATTGTTTGAAGGATGTTGTTTTGGGAGGAACTGGTCGCATTTTGAAGAGTCCGTATTATACGGTTGCAGCAAAGACTGGAACTGCGCAGATAGCACAAGGAAATAGAGGTTATTTTGATAAGTATGGACGTAGGCACTATTTAGCGACACTAGTTGGCTACTTTCCTGCGGACAATCCGAAGTACACGTGTATTGTTTCGGTAAAGACCTCTTCAAATATAAATTATTATGGAAGTTCTCTTTCGGGGCCTGTTTTCAGGGCAATTTCAGATCGAGTTTATATGTCAGATCACAGTTTAGAGCGCAGTGAAATTAACCATAAGGTTGTTACGGATTCTACGCTAAGAGCAGTTAAGGGTGGTTATGCTGAAGAGTTGGGGTATAGTGCGAATAAATTGTCGTGTGATATTGAAGGAATAAGGAGGGAGAATGGTTGGGTTTCTACTGCGATTGATGATCGTGGAGAGATTGATCTAGAGAAGGTTGAGATTAGAGAGGGTATTGTTCCTAATGTTGTAGGGATGGGGCTAAAGGAGTCTATGTACCTATTGGAGAAGTCTGGTTTGAAAGTTGCATTTACGAATAAGGGCAGAGTTTTGACTCAGTCATTAAAGCCAGGAAGTCAATTTAATAGGGGAGCGTTAATAAATATAAAGTTAGTGATGTAAATTAAAATATTATGAAGTTAAATGAGCTTATAAATGGTATCTGTTACACATCTACTGTGGGAGATATTGATGATAGAGAGATAGAGTCGATAGAGTTTGATTCACGTAAGGTGCAGGCTAATAGTATGTTTGTTGCAATAGAAGGGGGTAGTGTTGATGGTCATCAATACATTTCTGGTTCTATTGCAAGAGGCGCTACTGTAATTCTATGTGAGGTACTACCGCATGACCTTGTTGATGGAGTCACTTATATATGCGTTGCGGATAGTAATATTACTTTGGGGCTTTTAGCTAATAATTTTTATGGTTCACCTAGTCGTCGTCTCAAATTAGTTGGAATCACTGGTACTAATGGCAAAACAACGACAGCAACCCTACTGTATGATCTATTCAAGATGTTGGGATATAAGGTAGGTCTTATCTCTACTGTGATTTATCGTATTCACGATCAAGATGTTGAGTCAACTCATACAACACCAGATGCGCTGTCGCTGAATAAACTTTTATCAGAGATGGTAGATGTTGGGTGTGAGTACTGTTTTATGGAGGTTAGTTCTCATAGTATTGTTCAGGGAAGGATTAGTGGATTAGAGTTTGTAGGAGGAGTATTTTCTAACATTACACACGATCATCTAGATTACCATAAAACTTTTGCAGAGTATATAAGAGCAAAGAAGATGTTTTTTGATACTCTTCCTAAGGGATCTTTTGCTCTTGTGAATGCAGACGATAAAAATGGAGGAGTTATGGTTCAGAACTGCGTTGCAGATGTGTATAAATATTCGCTTCAAAGTGTTGTAGATTTTAGGTGTAAAATTTCAGAGATGTTGTTTGATGGGATGTTGTTGAGTATTGATTCCGTTGAGTTGTGGGTTAGTTTCTTGGGGCGTTTTAATGCTTATAATCTTCTGTCTGTTTATGGTACAGCTATCTTACTTGGAGCTGATAAGGGAGAAGTTTTGTGTGCGATGAGTGGTTTACGCTCAGTAACGGGACGATTTGAGTATGTTCGTTCGGAGAGTGGGCTCACTGCAATAGTCGATTATGCACATACTCCAGATGCATTAGAGAATGTGATCTCGACAATAAATGAGATAAGAAACCTTGATCAAAAGCTCTTTGTAGTTGTTGGTTGTGGTGGAGATAGGGATTCAACAAAGAGACCTAAAATGGCTCGTATAGCGGCGGCGGATAGTGATTTGGCAATACTCACTTCGGATAATCCTCGATTTGAGAAGCCCGATGATATATTGACTCAGATGAGAGTGGGATTAGATCCTAGATCTAAATACCTTGTAATTTCAGATAGACGCGAGGCTATAAAGAGTGCTGTAATGATGGCAGGAAGTGGTGATATTATCCTTGTAGCAGGCAAGGGACATGAGACATATCAAGATATTCAGGGTGTGAAGCACCATTTTGATGATAAGGAGGAGCTTTTAAACTCATTTGAAATTGCAAAAAAGTAGATTAATTATTGCCTCGTATTGAGTTTCGTGGTAGTTTAATAATTTTAAAAAAAATAAAACAAATGTATCATTTATTTGACTATTTAGATAATATTTTTGATATTCCTGGAGCAGGTATGTTTCAGTCTCTATCTTTTAGGGCTGTTGCATCAACAGTATTGGCGCTGCTTATTGGAATAATATTTGGGCGCAAGGTGATCACTTATCTTCGACGTAAACAAGTTGGGGAGGATGTACGTAATCTCGGTCTTGAAGGACAGATGCAAAAGAGAGGAACACCTACAATGGGGGGTCTCATTATTCTTGCTTCGATATTGATCCCTACACTTTTGTTATGTAATCTAACAAACGTATATGTTCAATTGATGTTAGTTGCTACTGTATGGTTAGGTTTTATTGGTTTTTTGGATGACTACATAAAGGTTTTCAGAAAGAATAAAGATGGACTTAAAGGTAGGTTTAAGATTGTGGGACAAGTTGGACTTGGTATCATTGTCGGGACTGTAATGTGTTTTAGCCAAGATATTGTAGTAAAAGATAGAGTTGTTGTTAATTCTATTGAGGATGCAACAAGTCAGAGCTCTGTAAATGGTGAGAGCAAGCGTAATGTGTATGTTGAGGTTGCGGATAAAACTACTCGAACAACGATTCCATTTGTGAAAAATAATGAGTTTGACTACTCGTGGTTAGTGCCAACAAGTCAGAAGTATCACGATGTTTTGACATGGATAATATATATATTCGCAGCGACATTTATTATCACTGCGGTATCTAATGGGGCAAACCTTTCTGATGGATTAGATGGACTCGCCACTGGGGTCTCTGCCTTTATTGTTGTTGTGTTGGGTATCTTTGCATATCTCTCAGGAAATATCATACAGGCGGATTATTTAAATATCATGTATATTCCTAATACTGGAGAGTTAGTTGTATTTGCAGGTGCATTTGCAGGAGCTCTATTTGGTTTTTTGTGGTATAATTGCTACCCTGCTCAAGTATTTATGGGAGATACTGGTAGTTTAGCTATTGGTGGAATGATAGCTGTTTTTGCTCTTTTAATAAGAAAAGAGTTGCTATTACCACTTCTGTGTGGAGTTTTTCTTATTGAGAATTTGTCTGTGCTCCTCCAAGTTGGATATTTTAAATACACAAGGATTCGTAGTGGAGAGGGGAAACGGCTTCTACTTATGTCACCGTTACATCATCACTATCAGAAAAAAGGTTTTCCAGAGTCAAAGATTGTTGTTAGATTCTGGATTGTGCAGTTGTTGTTGGCGGCATTGACATTGATAACATTGAAAATTAGATAAAAAAATGAAAAGATTAGTTGTTTTAGGTGGAGAAGAGAGTGGGTGTGGATCTGCGGTATTAGCTAAAGTAAAAAATCTTGATGTATTTGTCTCAGATATAGGAACTATACCTGAGGAGTATCGATCAAGACTAGCGGATTGGGATATTCTATATGAAGAGGGTCAACATACAGAAGAGTTAATTCTCTCGGCAGATGAGATTGTTAAGAGTCCGGGGATTCCAGATAGTGTTCCAATCGTTGTTGCAGCGAGGAGTTTAGGTATTCCTATTATTTCGGAGATTGAGTTTGCGTCAAGATATACGCAGGCTAAAACAGTATGCATAACGGGGTCTAATGGCAAAACAACGACAACAACTCTTGTATATCAGATGTTGAAAGATGCTGGATACAACGTTGGAGTTGGAGGTAATATTGGAGAGAGCTTTGCTTACTCTGTTGCTACACGCAATTATGATTGGTATGTGTTAGAGTTAAGTAGTTTTCAATTAGATGGAATGTTTGACTTTAGGGCAGACATTGCGCTATTAATGAATATTACTCCAGACCATTTGGATCGCTACGACTATAAGATGCATAACTATATAGATAGTAAGATGCGAATCATTCGTAATCAAGGAATCGGTGATAGTTTCATCTATTGTGCCGATGATAGTACTATTCTTGAGGAGCTTAATAGATATGAGATCAGTAGCGATATGTTGCCTTTTTCGGTGAAGAGAGTCTTTGAGGTTGGAGGATCTATCGTTGGAGAGGATATTGTATGTCGTTCGGATGGTATGGAGATGATCTGTGATTCGGCTTCTCTACATACTAAGGGGATACACAATATGTATAATGCTATGGCAGCATCTTTGTCGGCTATGTCAGCAGGAGTTGATGCTACATCGATAATTAACACACTAAAGCGTTTTACTGGAGTTGAGCATCGACTAGAGAGTGCTGGTGTTCTAGATGGAGTAGAGTATATTAATGATTCAAAGGCTACGAATGTCGATTCAGTGTGGTATGCGCTAGAGAGTGCTACAAAGCCAGTTGTTTGGATAGCAGGAGGAGTTGATAAAGGGAATGACTACACTTCTCTCTACCCTTTAGTTAGGGATAAGGTAAAGGTTTTGATCTGTATGGGGATAGATAATGAGAAGTTGTTAAGTGATTTTGCAGGTATTGCTCCAGTAATAAAAGATACAAAAGACTTAGATGGTGCAATGGAGGAGGCTCGATCTCTATCGGTTTCAGGAGATGTTGTATTGCTCTCTCCAGCTTGTGCTAGTTTTGATCTCTTTAAGAGCTATGAGGATAGAGGGACACAATTTAAGGAGTGGATTAGAAAAAACATTTAGATAATATAGGAGTTCTATGGAGGGTAAATTTGATGATATTTATAAACGCCTACGTTTAGGTGGGGATCCTACACTGTGGGTTGTTTTTGCTGGATTAGCTGCCATCTCTTTGTTGGTTATCTACTCCTCTACTGCGTCTATGGCTTATAGGATTTTAGATGGTAATACACTGTATTATGTTGCAAAGCAGGCTGCCATTTTAGTTGTTAGCTTTATCATAGTTTTGGTAGTTCATTTAATCAACTACCAGTGGTATGCAAAATTGGCATCTATTGGCTATGTTATCTCATTGTTATGTATGTTAGCTACCTTCTTTATTGGGGTTAGTCTCAATGATGCTTCGAGGTGGTTACCGATTCCAGGTACCTCTATGACCTTCCAACCTTCTGATCTCATGCGAGTAACCTTGGTTCTGATATTGGCGAGTAGATTGGCCAATCGTCAAAATGATATAGCCAAGATGGAGTTGATCCCACGGTTGTCTTATATAATTGGAGGTCGTAAAGATTTTGCAAAATTTAAGGATATCCTATTAAAGAACACGCTACCTATTTTAGGTCCTGTCATTATCTCTTGTGGATTAATTTTCCCTTCTAATCTATCGACTTCAGGAATTACGTTTTTGAGTTGTTTGATAATGTTATATCTTGGTAGGGTTCGTGTTAGAGAATTAGCACGATTGTTGGGTTTAGCTTTAATGTTTGTAATATTTTCATTCTCAGTGATGAAGGCTTTTGATATTGGACGTGTTGATACATGGCTCAATAGGCTCACATCTTTTCTCCCTTTCTATGATGATGGAGAAAAGGGTGGTGATGAGTTACAGAAAGAGCAGGCACGTATCGCAGTATCTACGGGAGGGCTCTTTGGCAAGGGTCCAGGACAAAGTACTCAGAGGGCAAATTTGCCTCACTCTTATTCTGATTTTGCTTATGCCTTTATTGTTGAGGAGTATGGACTAATCGGAGCAGTGATCTGTTTGGGACTATATTTATGGTTGTTTTATCGTGCGATTTTGATTTTCACTCGGTGTGGAATGGCATTTCCGAGTCTATTAGTGTTAGGTCTCTCTTTGATGATCGTTATTCAGGCACTTGTGAATATGGCCGTGTCAGTTGGTCTAGGCCCAGTTACGGGTCAGACACTACCTATTATAAGCCTTGGAGGTTCATCGTTATTTTTCACCTCGTTGGCATTGGGGATGATAATGGGTATTAGTAGGCAGGTGCAGGAGGATACTATTGATAAATCTCGTGCGTAGTAATTGTAATAAGTAGAGTATAAAAAAGGGTTTTTCATTTTACGTCTATTAGTTTAATTGAATATCACTAGATATGAAAAAATATAAGGTAATATTAAGTGGAGGTGGAACAGGAGGACATATTTACCCTGCTGTTTCAGTTGCAGAGGCTTTGATTAATCGTCTTGGAGGAGGCGTTGAGATACTTTTTGTTGGAGCAGAAGGCAAGATGGAGATGGATAGGATTCCTGCCTTAGGGTATAATATTATAGGGTTGACAATCTCAGGATTGAAACGCTCTCTATCTCCTAAAGATATACTACATAATTTGGCTCTACCTTTAAAACTGTATCGTAGTATTAAGGGCGCCAAAGATATAATTAGGGAGTTTGGTGCTGATATTGTAGTTGGTTTCGGTGGCTATGCTAGTGCACCAGTACTTTTTGCAGCTCAGAGTTTAGGTGTTCCGACAGTAATACAGGAGCAGAATTCATATGCAGGCGTAACAAATAAGTTGTTGGCACGACGTGCAAGTGCAATTTGTGTTGCATATGATGGTATGGATAAATTTTTCGACTCTTCTCGTCTCACAATGACGGGAAATCCGTTGAGAGGTAATTTTAGTGATGTCTCTGGATTGAGGTCTGAGGGGTTGAACTATTTTGGTCTTAGAGGAGATAAGCCTATTATACTTATTGTTGGAGGAAGTTTAGGTACAAGAACCTTGAATAATATGATGAAGAGGGCTATTGAAGAGGGTCGTTTAAAAGGAGATGTAGAGGTTATTTGGCAGACGGGGAGGTATTATTACTCTGATATTAGTGGATTTATGTCCCTGCACTCAAATGATGGTATTTGGTATAACTCTTTTATTGATAGGATGGATTACGCATATTCTGTCTCTGATATTGTTATCGCACGCTCTGGAGCGTGTACTGTTTCAGAACTGTGTTTGGTTGGCAAACCGACCCTTTTCGTTCCATCTCCCAATGTGGCGGAGGATCATCAGACAAAAAATGCTCAAGCACTAGTTGATAAAGGTGCTGCAGAGATGATAGAAGATAGTAGAGCAGAGAGAGAGGCTTTTGATGTTGTATTTAGGCTGTTACAAGATAGCGAAAGATGTCTAGAGTTATCAAGTAATATACATAAATTGGCAATCGTAGACTCTGCGGATAGGGTAGTAGATCGGATATTAGATATAATAAAGTAGAATAGGTAAGTTTTAAATAGTCCATAAGATGAAATTTGAAAATGTTTACTTCCTCGGTATTGGAGGAATTGGGATGAGTGCCATTGCGCGCTATTTTTTACATGAAGGAAAGAGAGTTGCAGGATATGATAAAACGTCAACACCCCTAACAGAGGCACTAGAGAGTGAGGGTGCGCTTGTACATTATGCGGATAGTGTTGATATGATTCCCGAGGAGTTTAAGGATGTAGCGAATACATTGGTTGTCTATACACCAGCAATACCAGCTAATCATAGTGAATTCAATTGGTTGCAAGGAGAGGGTTTTGAGATTCGTAAACGCTCTAATATGTTAGGCGTTATATCTAAGGGTAAGTATGTGATGGCTGTAGCTGGAACACACGGCAAAACCTCCGTAACAAGTTTGACAGCGTGGTTAAACCATGTTGCAGGCGGTGGCGGTAGTGCTTTCTTAGGAGGTATCTCTGTCAATTTTGGATCAAATATGGTTTTGGGTAGTGGCGATAGATTGGCTGTTGAAGCAGATGAGTTTGATCGTTCGTTTTTACAGTTGTATCCAAATGTAGCAATTGTTACATCTGCGGATGCAGACCACCTTGATATATATGGAACACATGAGAATGTAAAGATTGCTTTTTCTCAATTTATTTCGCAGATACAGAGCGGTGGAGCATTGATTTTAAACGATCGAGTAGATGTTGATATTACGAATAAAGATATAGTTGTATATAGATATTCGTATGAAACCCCTTGTGATTTCTATGCAAAAAACATAGAACTTATGGATGGTGGGTGTTATAGGTATGATATTGTATGTCCCGATAGAACGATAGTTGGATGTGAGTTAGGAGTTCCGGGATGGGTCAATGTTGAGAATAGTATCGCTGCTGTTGCTGCGATGTGGGTTGCTGGAATTGAGAGTGATGAGCTTTTGAAAAAAGGATTGAAGTCATTTGTCGGTATCAAGCGACGATTTGAGTTCTATGTAAATAGTCCAAGCAGAGTCTATATGGACGACTATGCTCACCATCCGAGAGAGTTAGAGGTTGCGATTAGTGCTGTTCGTAAGATGTTTCCTGATAGAGGATTAACTGTTGTGTTTCAGCCACACTTGTATAGTCGTACGCAGGATTTCTATAAAGAGTTTGCAGGGTCTCTCTCTTTAGCAGATCGTGTTGCATTGCTTCCGATATATCCAGCTCGAGAGTTGCCTATCGAAGGCGTTGCATCTGAAATGATTGCAAATTTAGTCACTTCGAAGTGTGAAATCGTAGAAAAAGAGAGCTTGGTTCAGTGGGTTATAGAGAATTCTAATGACGTAATTGTTACTTTTGGAGCTGGTGATATTGATAAATATTGTGCACAGATAGCTAGTGCACTTCGTTAGGTTTACCTTTGTCGTATGTTTGAAATTTAAATAATTTATTCGAAATGAAACGACTTTTAATTATTCTATCTTCATTGTTAGTATGGGTTTTTATTATCCTGTACTTTGTTTTTGCGTCCAATCTAAGCGCAAAAAGACAACGAGGTGCCGTAATTGAGCGTGTCAATATCGTAATAAAAGATAGTTTAATACAGCGAGTAATAACACCTTCAATGGTTTTGGCGTGGTTTTCGATAGATAAATATCAGTTGATAAATAGAGAGATAGCTACGCTCAATACAATTGAGGTAAAAGAGTTTGTTGAGCGAAGGAAATTTGTGAAACATGCCTCCGCTTATGTTGATATGTCGGGGAGTCTAAATATAGAAATAGAGCAGCGTATTCCAGTTGCGCGATTTAATACAGAGAACGGATATAATTTTTATATTACAGACGACAACTATATCTTACCACTCCAAAACCATGAGGTAATGTATGTTCCTATTATAACAGGAAATTTTGCCCCTCCGTTCAGTTCGAAGTTTATTGGTAAGTGGACAGATCAAAATGATGAGATAGAAAAAAAAACGTCTGAAAATTATAAATTCTTCAAGAAACTAATTAACTTTGTGAATGTTACGCGAGACGACATGTTTTTGAGTTCACTAATAGTTCAGTTCAATGTTGTTGGTCGTGGATCACTGGATGGGAATGTTGTGCTTAAAGAGTCTGAGATTGAGTTAGTTCCTAGGGTTGGAAATCACATAATACGGTTGGGAACGTTGGATAATATAGAGCATAAATTAGATAAATTACTATTATTCTATAAACGTAGTGCTAGTAATGATCTATGGAACACTCCAACTTACATCAATCTTGAGTATAAAGGACAGATTGTTTGTAGAAAAATGTAGAAGAGTAAAAAGGATTTGATATGATGCTAAACGCAGATAAATAAAAATGGATGAGAATAATAGTTATATTGTAGCAATCGACTTAGGGAGTAGTAATACGACCGTTGCAGTCGGCGAAGTAATTGCAGATAAGTTACATATTGTAGATGTTGAAATAGTACCATCTCAAGGTGTAGTAAATGGAGAGATCAAGAATATGGACCTTGTTGTTAAGAGTATCTCTAAGGCAATTAGTATTGTCGAGGAGCGTCTTGAGATCAAGGTATTAGAGGTTTATGCAGGTGTTTCAGGAAAACACCTTAGGTGTGCTAGTCACCCCTATTACATATATGTTAGTGGTGCCGATGGAGAGATAAGTGAAGATGATGTACGTAAGTTAAATGACAATATGAGGAGTTACCAAGCCCCTTATGGATATAAGATACTACACATTACACCACAGCACTATCTAGTTAATGATGAAGAGATTGTCGAAAATCCAATTGGGATGTTCGGTAAAACCTTGGCAAGTACGTTTAACTTGGTGGTTGGCGATGCATCTTTGACAGGACGTGTTGAGAAAGCACTCTCTAATGTAGGCATCACACAGAAGGCATTATATATCAATTCAGTAGTCTCTGCGGAGGCTGTTGTTCTTCCAGATGAAAAAGAGATGGGAGTTGCTGTTATTGATATTGGTTCTGGGATTTCGGATATATGTATTTATCACGATAAAATAGTTCGCTATTTGGGCGTTATTCCTATGGGTTCAGGCTCTATCAATAAGGATATTCGTGCACATGGAATCTTGGAGCGATATGTTGAGGGGTTAAAAGTTGAGTATGGTTGTGCCGTTCCAGAAAATGTTGATGAGACCAAACAGATAAAAGTACCAGGGAGAACATCTCGTGATCCAAAGATCATCTCTTTCCAAAATCTAGCTTCAATCATTGAGGCAAGACTAAAGGATATAGCTGACTTCATAAAAGCCGAGATTAAAACTGCGGGCTATGAGGGTAAATTGGGTGCTGGAATCGTAATTACGGGAGGTTGTGCCAATTTGAAGGATATTGATTTGATGTTGGAGAAGTATCTTGGTATGGATGTTAGAATTGCGTCACCAGATGTTTTGGTTCATGAAGACTCTATTGAGACAGTCTCTAATACAGCCTATTCTACTGTTGTAGGAGTATTGTTAGAGGCTATGAAAGAGCGAGATAGTAGATGTCTGTGTGAGCAGGTAACTAGAGAGCTTACTCCTGTTGTAGGAGATGTAGATAGTACTCCAGTCGAAGAGCCTAAAGAGCTTGCAGATGACAGTGGTATTTCAGAAAGTGAACCCGATAAAAAAGATATTGATTCTAAGGAAGAAAATTCTCCTGTAAAATCTAAATCTGGATTTTTCACAAGAATTAAAGAGAATATTAATAAATATTTCGATTATAGTGATCAGATTATAGATGATGACAATTAATCGACTTATACATTATATAATCATATGGTAACAGATAGTTTATTAGAAGAGTTGGATATAGAAAAGGTCTCACCTTCAATAATTATGGTAGCAGGCATTGGTGGTGCTGGAGGAAATGCAGTTAATAGGATGCATGATTTCGGAATTGGGGATGTTTCGTTTATTGTATGTAACACTGACCGACAGGCCTTAAATATGAGTCCTGTACCGATAAAAGTTCAACTTGGAGAGGGTTTGGGTGCAGGTAATAAGCCTGAGCGAGGACGAGTTGCAGCGATTGAAAGTCTAGATAAAATAGTTGATATTTTCCAGCGAGAAGGAATTAAGATGCTCTTTGTTACGGCAGGTATGGGAGGTGGAACAGGAACAGGTGCTGCCCCAATAATTGCGAAAGCAGCGCGAGAGAGCGGGATTTTGACCGTTGGAATTGTGACTATGCCATATAGGAATGAGGGCCCCGAGAGAACTAAGAATGCTTTGATCGGGATTGAGGAGCTGAAGAAGGGTGTTGACTCGTTGATAATTATTAACAATGAGAATATAAAGGAGATCTATGGTAAACTCCCTATAACAGAGGCATTTGGCAAGGCAAATGATGTGTTGGCAACAGCTGCACGTAGTATAGCAGAGATTATAACAAGGACAGCGTATATAAATGTTGACTTTGCGGATGTGTGTACCGTAATGCGAGATAGTGGTATCAGTTTGATGGGAACAGGTCGAGCAGTTGGCGAGAATCGAGCTCAGGAGAGTGTTGAGGAGGCTTTGTTGTCACCACTATTGAATCACAACTCTATTGCTGGTGCAACAGATATACTGTTGAATATTACCTATGGAAATAGCGAAGCAACTCTAGATGAGACAGATCTTATCCGTAACCATATTATAGATATGGCTGGAGGGACAGCTAATATAATCTGGGGAGCAGGAAATAGTGATTTGTTAGCAGATGAGTTAGAGGTTACAATTATTGCTACTGGTTTCAAGAGTTCTATTGAAGAGTCCTCACAGGGGAGTAGATTTCAAGGATCTGGAAGTGCTGGTAGAGGAGACATGATGGCAGGTAAGGGTCTTTGGAAGTCTCCTACGGCTGGTTTGGGTAATCCTTTCATGAAGCCGTCATCATTAAATAGAGGAGGAGGAGTTGAGTCTAACCAAGGAGATAGTATTCGTTTTACAGATGACAGAAAGAGGTATCAAGATATAGAGAAGATATTGAATTCGCCAGCTTATGTAAGGCGTAAGGTTAGGTTGACACAAGAGGTTACAAAAGTTGAAGATGTTAAACGCAGTGTAGTAAAGAGTAGTTATCGTGTTGTCGATATGGCTGATAATTCTCAGCGTGTAGATGTTGATGTAACATCTCTTTTTGACCAAGTGAAATAATAAAATAAATTTAAGATATTGGATAGTTTTAGTCAAATACTAGAGTTTTGTAGTCGCTTGGATATTCACATGATTTTTTTGTGTGCTTTGCTGTTTACTTTATTTCTATTATTGTACTTGTTTTCGGGTGCAGAGTCAGCATTTTTTGCCGTTACGTCAAGTGATGAGGAGATGATGAAGAGTGATAGCCGTAGGTCAACGACTACCGTTTTGAAGTTACTCTCGGCACAAGATAATTTACAGTCAATAATTCATACTTTGATAGGAATTGTTACTGTATCGATTATTTTACTCTCAAGTTATGTTATAGATATATTTGTTATACTTGATGTCTCTCTGTTTTGGCAGTTGAGTTTAAAGTTTACTATAATAGTGTTTTCACTTCTGTTGTTTGGAGGAGTTATACCCCGATCAGTTGCGCTACATAATCCCGTTATGTTTTCTCGGGTTGTAGCTATTCCGTTAATGCTTATTATGCAGATACTAAGACCTTTATTGTCTGTAAGTGTGTGGATTGAGAACCGCATATGCAGAAATGTAGCTGCAAAGAAGATGAGTATATCATTAGATGAGTTGTCTAATGTTATCAAGATGACAGAGAATCAAACCACGGAAGAGAAGAAGATTCTTTCAGGTATCGTTAAGTTTGTTAGTACAGAGGTTGGGCAGGTTATGAAGTCTAGATTTGATGTTGTAGGACTTGATGTGCGTTGTAATTTCGATGAGGTTAAGAGTCTTATTATAGAGTCTGGTTTTTCTCGTATTCCAGTGTCAGAGGGGAGTTTAGATAATATTATCGGATTGCTGTACGTTAAAGATATGCTACCTTATATCTCTATGAATAGCACTTTTGAGTGGCATCAATTTTTGAGGAAGGCGTATTTTGTCCCCGATCATAAAAAGATTGATGATTTACTAAAGGAGTTCCAAAGTAATAAGGTTCATATCGCAATCGTAGTTGATGAGTACGGCTCAACGCTTGGATTGGTATCACTAGAAGATATTTTGGAAGAGGTTGTTGGAGAGATATTAGATGAATCAGATACAGCAGAAGCTACATTTTACAAGAAGGTAGATGACAATAATTACCTGTTTGAAGGTAAGACACATATTCAAGATTTTCAAGAGGTTATTGGATTTGAATCAGGATTTTTCAGTGATGTTGAAGATAGTGCGGAGACGATTGCTGGCTTAATGTTGGAGATAAATCAAGATTTTCTAAGTGTCGGAGATAGTGTTAGTTATAAGAACATAACACTCACTGTTGATGTTATGGATGCTCGAAGAATTGATCGAGTGAAAGTACATATCATAAGGTAGTTATCATGCCTTTTTTATACCAAAAAAAATATTCGTGGGGTCTTGTTGCTGTTTGGAGAATAGCAGAAGATGAAGAGGAACTCTCTACCATTGTAAGCCAATCGGACTTAGAGTCTCTTGAGGGTATTAGATCTGTTTCAAAGAGAATTGAGCGGCTATCATGGCGAGCTCTATTAAGGAGTGTTATGCCTAATCTAGGTGATATTGTTTACGATACGTGTGGTGCTCCTCATGTTGAAGGGGTCTATTTAAGTGTATCACATAATAGAGATTATGCTGTTGTAGTACTATCAGAGAGTGAGAAGTGTGCTGTTGATATTGAACAGTGTAGACGTAATTTTGATAGGATAGCAACTAGATATATATCTGACGAAGAGGCTATTATAGTTGGACTATTTGGACTTGATGATTGTTGTAGACGAAGAGCTATGTGTGCCGTTTGGTGCGCAAAAGAGGTGTTGTATAAATTTTCTAGCCGTGGTGAATTGGATTTTCTGATTAATCTTAAAATTTCTTCTTATGAAAAGAGCACAATGATTGGCAGAATTGTAGTCGATTCGGAGAGTACAGAGTTGGCGATGGATATTTTGGAAGTTGGTGATTCTCTCTTGGTAGTTGGCTGTTTAAGACATTAGTAGCTCTACACTAACTGTTACATTATCCTTATAGAAAATACATTTTTTTGATTAATTATATGCTGACTGCGGCAAGTTAGTTTAGCCCACTGCTGGCAGTTCTCCCTAATTTTCTATTAGAGACTAAATAAAATTAGGATAAAAATCGGGCAGTTTCTTAGTTTCTCTAAATTTTTTTTATCTTTGTACAAAATATTTTAGATTATGAAATACGCAATTATAGCTACAGAGAAGGGCGATATGAAAGCCGAACTCTATGAGAATGAGACACCTATCACCGCAGGAAATTTCATTAAATTAATAAACGAAGGATTCTATGATGGATTAGCTTTCCATAGAGTACTTCCAGACTTTGTTATCCAGGGCGGATGTCCAGATGGAACAGGTGCAGGAGGTCCAGGTTACTCAATCCAGTGTGAGACATCAGCACCTAAGCAGTACCATGACAGAGGAGCTTTGTCTATGGCACATAGAGGTAAAAATACAGGAGGCTCACAATTTTTCATCTGCCATAGCAGAACAAATACAGCTCACCTAGATGGTGTTCATACTGTTTTTGGTAAAGTTTTTGAGGGACTAGATGTTTTAGACTCTATAAGACAAGGAGATCTTATTTTATCAATCAAAGTAGTAGAGTAGATATGGAATTTGATGGATCAGTATATAAGGTTCTACCCGTAGTAAAGGGGACAAGTGCTCGTGGCGAGTGGGTTAAGCAGGATGTTGTATTTGAGCTACCTGGAGAGTACAGTCGTAAAGCATGTGTTAGTTTTTGGGGGGATAAGGCCGAAGATGCAGCAAAGTTACGTGAGGGAGAGGAGTTAAATATCTCTGTGAATATTGAATCTAGAGAGTTTAATGGACGTTGGTTTACAGAGCTAAGAGCATGGAAAATTACACGTAAGGCAGAGGCCGTTAGTGTTAGTGCACCAGCAACTGATTTTCCGCCAATCATGTCAGATGATATTCCATACAAGAATGATAGTGTAGATGATATTCCATTTTAGTCATCAACTAAAATAGTTAAGTTAGGATAGTTGATTTATATATATAATCTATGTCTCCTACAATCACACAGCGCCGCCCGCGTAAGGTAGTTCTTAGTTTGATAGAACTGCCCTACACGGGCGGCGTTGCTATTTGGATAGAATAACGAAATTTTAATAATTATCTATAATATGATAAGTTACCTGCAAGTTGAAGGCTTGACAAAATCGTTTGGCGATTTAGTCTTGTTTGAAAATATTTCATTTGGAATCGGAGAGGGTCAACGAGTTGCACTGATCGCTAAAAATGGTACGGGAAAAAGTACCCTTCTGAATATAATAGCCTCAAAAGAGAGTGCTGATTCGGGCGTTGTTACATCTCGTCGAGATCTACGAATAGCCTATTTGGATCAAAATCCTATTTTTCCTGATGGTATGACAATCCTTCAAGCGTGCTTCTACTCAGACAACCCTGCGTTAAAAGCGATCGGGGAGTATGAACTAGCCTTGGAGTCTGGAGATTCCGATAGATTGCAAGAAGCTATGTCTAATATGGATATACTGAATGCATGGGATTATGAGCAGCGAGCAAAGCAGATTTTGTCACGACTTAAAATCGGGCGATTTGATACACTTGTTGATAAGCTATCGGGAGGTGAATTGAAACGTGTTGCCCTTGCAAGGGTTCTGATTAGTGAGTCCGATTTGATTATACTTGATGAGCCAACTAACCACTTGGACATGGATATGACCAATTGGCTGGAGGAGTATTTGGCAGGTACACGAGCTGCACTTTTGATGGTTACTCATGATAGATACTTTCTGGATAGAGTGTGTAGCAATATCATCGAGATTGACGATATGGTTACTTATACATATAAGGGTAATTATAGCTACTATCTCGAAAAACGTCAGGAGCGCATTGAGGCTACGAATGCGAGGCGAGATGTTGAGTTTAACCTCTATAAAAGAGAGTTGGATTGGGTTCGTCGTCAGCCGCAGGCTAGAGCGACGAAGGCTAAATCTAGAGTTGATGCATTTGCTGTTTTAGAGCAGAAGGTCAAGAGTACTCAGAGTAATGAGAGAGTTAAGATTGATGTTAAATCAGCTCGAGTTGGAACTAAGATATTCGAGGCAAAAGATTTATGTAAAAGTTTCGGAGATTTACAAATATTAAAGGACTTTAGTTACAATTTCCAGAGGTGTGATAAGCTTGGCATCGTAGGAGATAATGGTTGTGGTAAATCTACATTTTTAAAGATTTTGATGGGCGAGTTAATGCCCGATAGTGGTGTTATTGATATTGGTGAGAGTGTTAAATTCGGATACTACTCACAACACGGATTGAAATTTGATGATAACATTAAAGTAATTGATGTTGTAACAAATATCGCTGAGCATGTTGACCTAGGAGATGGTCGTGTGTTGAGTGCCTCTCAATTTTTGCAGCATTTTCTTTTTGCACCCGCTGTTCAGCACAATTTTGTCTCTAGGTTAAGTGGAGGCGAGAGGCGTAGGTTATATCTGTGTACTATTCTGATGCAGATGCCTAACTTTTTGATTCTTGATGAGCCGACAAATGACCTTGATATTGTTACATTAGGTGTGTTGGAGGAGTATTTGACGAGTTTTAATGGGTGTTTGATTGTTGTTTCTCATGATAGATACTTTATGGATAGGGTTGTAGACCACTTGTTGATATTTGCAGGAGATGGATATATCAAGGAGTTTTCGGGTAACTATACGGACTATGTAGATTGGAAGAAGGCCCATGAAGCTCATAAGAGGTCTCTAGAGTTGGAGGCAAAGCCAAAGCGTGAGGAGGTTCAACCAAAAAAAGTTGAAAAGGTAAGGAAATTAACATATAAGGAGAGTAAAGAGTTTG
>CAMRBL010000005.1 GCA_947040435.1 uncultured Rikenellaceae bacterium | reverse complement strand
TGATAATTCTTGGCGGATTAGCTAATAACCTAATCTCTTATACTTCAGACCAGACAGTAATACAGAGATACATTACTACTAGCTCAGAAAAATCAGCAGGTAAAAGTATTATGCTAAACGGATTCCTAAGCGTATTCGTATCTGCAATATTCTACTTCATTGGAACTTGCCTATACGCATTCTATAAAACTCAGCCTGAAAGCCTTAACTTTATGATGCAGGGCACTGACGCTATTTTCCCTCACTTTATTATGGCGGAGATACCGATGGGGCTTGCGGGATTGATGATAGCTGCAATTTTCGCCGCAACAATGTCGACTATTTCATCTAACGTAAACTCGCTATCAACTGCATTTACTGTCGACTTATACAGACATTTCGCTAAAAAAAGAGATGATGCTAAAGAGGTTAATGTTGCTCGTATTTCTGGCGTAGTTATGGGAGGTTTAGGTATCGGATTCGCAATTTTAATGGCAAACTCAAATATTATATCTCTTTTTGACTTCTTCAATTACCTTCTTGGTCTACTTTCAAGTGGGGTAGCAGCTCTATTTATAATCGGAATATTCATCCCTAGAGTTAGTGCAAAGAGTGCTCTTTTCGGATTTTTAATAGGTAATATACTTCTATCAATTATTAGTGTATATACTAATGTATCATTTTTATTATACGGATTTATCGGGATCGCTTTAACTGTTATATTTAGCTTAATATTCTCACTATTCTTAAAGAATAATAAAAATATTACTGGTTACACTTGGAAAACAATAAAAAAACAGATAGATTAAAAAATAGATAGGTTTATACATCATCACAAAAAAGGAGTCTCCAATTTAGTCAAATAAAGCTAAATTGGAGACTCCTTTTTTTTACTATAAAATACTCCTATTCGCCCCCAGAGTTATCAATAAACCGATAATAGCACTATTTGACCTTTATTTACTATTATTCATCAATTAGATTACTATTTTTTGTACCTTCGTAACTATACTTACTAAGTACGATTATGAGAAAAATTACACTACTACTACTTATTATCCTCTGCATAGTTGCTTCTTGTGGAGAAGATTCAACTACGGACGAACCAAATATACCAACACCTGAAGAGGGTTTAACTATATTAGATATAACTCCTAACGAAAATATTTATGCCAAGCAGATAGGTGGAATATTCGAAATAATACTGACCGCAAACAAAAAATGGAACATTAGATCTGATAGAGATTGGATCAGCTTAAATCCAAAAATAGGTGACAAAAGTGAAAATAAACTAATAAAAATTACTGTTGGAGCTAGTAACGAAAGCGAAAAGAGAGAGGCTTATATCATAGTTACGTGTGACAATATTATTGATACAATAGTAGTCGACCAGCTACCTCTTAGTAGTATAGTAATAGATAAAAATGAGTATATTATTGAGGGGTATGCACAGAGTATTCAAATTAATATACACACCAATATAGAGCTAGAGGTGGTTATCCCAGATGATGTAGAGTGGATAAATTATACTCCAACACCTACAAAAAATGAAGAAGGGATGTGCTTCACATTTGAGATAGAGGCAAATAGTGGAAGTGTAAGAGAGGCTATTGTGACATTTAAAGATGTAAATAGTGAACAATATCAAACAGTTCTAATACAACAGAACTCTACTGGTATTGAATTTCCAGAGGATGGAGAGCCAGCACCTATTTTTAGCTCTGATTCTGGGACAAAAATAATTTGTTTCAATGCTAGTCAAGAGTGGAAAGCGTCAATTTTAGACGATGATAAAAATAGTGTCGGATGGTTCTCAATTACTCCTACGAGCGGAATGAAAGGGAGCAGTGAAATACTTATCTCAGCAGAAAAAAATAAATACACTCACAGTAGAGTGGGAGCGATTCAAATTGTATCAGGAAAATCAATACGAATAGTAAAAGTTACGCAACAACAGATTGATACATTAATATCTACACCTACGAACATAACTGTCGGAGCTAGAGAAACAGAGTTTAATGTAAATGTAAACTCAAATATCGGATTTCAAGTCGACATAAATTCAGAGTGGATAACGCAAAATACAACTAGAGCAATGACTGAAACAGAGTTGTCATTCACTGCACAAAGAAATAATGGAGAGAAGCGAACTGCAACTATTGTTATTAATAGCGGAATAAAATCTGAAACGATTACTATAACCCAAGAAAAAAGTGACTTTATTATAAAAAACGATACATACAGCATTTCGGCAGAACAAAATATGATTGTAGTGGATTTGTCATCTAATGATAAGCTTGATGTACACATACCAAACGATTGGATACATATAGTAGAGCAGCAGAACAGAGAAATGAATCATGAATCATACAAATTCAAAATTGACGAAAATAGAAATAATACAGAGAGGAGAGGATATATAATCTTCTCGAGCCAATCTAAATTAGATAGTGTTACAATTGTGCAGTCAAATGAACTCTTCAACATTGTAGTGGATAAAAATAAAATTCCTAATAGCGGTGGCGAAGTAAATATAACTGTCGAGAGTAATGTGAAATATTCAATTGAAACTCCTACAAACATAGATTGGATCACACACTCTAAAACAAGAGCTACAAAATCTAGAACAACACAAAAACATATCTTTAAGATAGCTCCAAACAAAGGGGTATCTGCTCGCCAAGCTGCTATAAAGTTTAATTATAAATCTATTGATGGAGAGGTAGTCAAAGAGGTGGAAATAACTCAAGAGGGGGGAAACATAAGTGTAAATAGAGATAGATATGAACTAGATGCAAAAGGGGGGGAAGTTGAGATAGAAGTAGAGGCTGACACCGAGTTGAGTAGTGATATTACATATCATGTCACTAAAGGTGAAGATTGGATAAACATTGAACAATCACCAAGATCTATATCTAAAACATTTGTATTTAACGTTCACCCAAATCAAAAAGGGATACAACGCGAGGGAGAGATAGAGATTAGACTTGTAGATCGAAGTAGCGTAAAAATTAAAGTTGTGCAGTATGCAAATAGTAATGCAATACATATTCCAGACGCAAATTTCAAGAGATATGTTATTTGTAATTTTGACCAAAATAACGACAGTGAAATATCCAAACATGAAGCACTACAAGTTACTCAAATTAACTCTAACAGCTTAGACGTAGAGTCTTTAATCGGAATAGAATATTTCTGTAATCTAAAAACTTTATATTGTAACGGCAACAAAATTACATCAATTGACCTATCTAAAAATATATTATTAGAGCAATTAGACGTAGCTAATAATGAACTAAAATCACTGGATATATCTAAATTGCCAAAAATAACAGAGTTATCATGCGACAACAATCCACTAGAGTTATTTAACTTAGGTGATGTGAACCCTATCAGATATTATGGAACAAGTATACACGGGAATTTTAAAAAATACCCTAATTTAAAACTAAAGAGTGCGAAGAGTTTTAAAATAATTAGCTCAAAAATTATATCTCTGCGTCTCAAAATGAATAATTTAACATCTTTAAATCTATCTGAATCACCTAAATTAGAGGTATTGTATCACCATAGCAACCCTCTAAAAGAGTTGAATCTGGGAGATATAGAGCTGAAAATGTACAATCATATAGATGAAACAAATATTATACATAGCTACAACTATATTATGTTAGATCTTGAAAACTCAAATATATTTAAACTAATAAGCTCCAAAACAAAAAAAATGGTGATTCAGAGCTCCGAATTAACATCTATTGACATATCTAATTCGCCTGCATTGACAACAATAAGCGTTGCAAATAACAAACTAAACAACCTAGATTTATCTAAAAATAGAGAACTGCTAGCATTAGATTGCAAATATAACAACTTATCAACACTTGATTTAAAACAAAATAGAAAACTAAAAGAGCTAGACTGCCGAGTAAATAGATTGAAAATAATCGACATATCGAATACTGAAATACCTTCAAATTGGTCAAATTGTGATGCAGATGTTACTATTATTAAGTAACGATTTCATAATAAAAATAGTTGCAAAGCTATTCTATATAGATATACCTCAGCGCGATCGCATAAATATAGATCTATTTTATACTCCTGCTTTTTGGATGGTATTGCAACACTACAATTGCAACAGTGATAATAAATATACCTAAAAACTCTTGCCATCTAGGCTCTTCATTTTTCAGTAAAATCCACGATAATATAGACCCAAATATAGGGATAATAAATTTCCATATATTTATCTCTGAAACTTTAACTCCATCTTGCTCTAAAAGATAGTACCATATAGAAAAACCCGCAGCAGGAATTATCGCCAACCATACTAATGCAAAATAGAACTCAAGAGGTGGGTAATCTAAAGTTATTGGCTCAAAAATTAGAGCACTAATTAACAACATAACGCCACCTGAAAAGTTAGCAAACGAGGTCAATGCAATAGGTGATACATTGAGGTGCTGCTGTTTCTTTACAATTATATTTGTGCTGGCCCCGATAATATTACTAATTATGAGAAGGGCTATACCACAATAAAAATCAGTCGAATTCATATCTAAGCCACTATTTGTAAGCGATATGAACAGAATACCTGAAAAACCTAATGCACTAGAGACAACTTTCCTTACAGTAAATCGGTCATCACTAATAGTAAAATGTGCTAGTATCGTTATAAAAATTGGCCCTGATCCAACGATAATAGCGGCAACAGCTCCAGGAACTTCATTAAGACCTAAAAAAAATGTGCCATATTGCAAAAATGTCTGAATAAAACCAAACACTAGCATATATCTCCAGTGTATAAAGAGAGAGAAAAATGGTTGTTTCCCAAACACTAATACAGGAAGCAGAAGAATGCCTGCCAATGTAAATCTTAACCCCGATAACATTACCGGAGAACAGTATTGAAAACCAATCTTTGCTCCAGCAAATGCAGATGCCCAAAGTGTACATGCAATAATTATAAGAAGAAAATATAATGGCGAATTTACCCTAAGTTTTTTTTTCATTTTAGTAGAAACTATCTAATTTATTAATCTATAATCGTGTGCGGAACTCATCTCTCTAAGCGATAAATGATGAGGTGTATATTAAATTTATGCGTAAAGGTAGATACTATTATAATCGCACAACATGAGGTGATATATTAATCTTGAATCATCGACCTCAGTGCCCTAGCAAATTGGTCTGGACACGAAGTAGACCTACCTTTACACTCAATACCTTCTAACTTATCTATTACAGACGTGATTTCACATCCGACTACCAGAGCAGAGATACCCTTAGTATTGCCATTACACCCTCCATTAAATACAACACTAGTAATTATTCCATCATTTGTCTCGATGTCAATGTGGGTGGAGCAAACTCCTTGGGTTTTAAACGTTAAACTGCTCATTGGAACTTTTAAATTTAGAATTAATATGAAAGTAAAATATTGTAAGCGGACAAAGGTAGTAATTTTTTAAAATATATAGCCATAACAATGGAAGATCACATATAGAGAAGAAATAATGCAAATTGATAAAATAATCAATCATTTATTTGCAAAAAGACAATTATTGAACTATCTTTGTCTCGATTTAACTCAAAGTGTAGTACCCTTTGCGAGTAATACTCATTAAAATTTCACTCTGAAATTTATTATACCTCTTCAATCGTAAAATATTATAGCATAAAATAGCCCGATATAAGGAGTATATATTATTGTTATGCATCAACACCCAACTAATTACGACAACTCAATTTGCTCCCCCACTCCACCCAACTAATATAACAATCACCCACCCAAAACTAAAATCAAAAAAATTATGAATGTATACACCCAAGGGGACGACTTCGCCCTTTGTAAGGAAGTGCTGCCAGGGATAGCAAACTTAAATGACTATGAGATAAAAATAGTGATCTCTTCATTAGGGATGCCTCCAATAATTGAAGCATCAACAACCCCAACTGGAGCAGAACTAAAGGTACACAAAAGATCTAAATTAGGCTGGTTTGTAAATATACCTAGCTCTATTTCTCAAAAGCTCTTTCCTGAGAGGTACAACCTGCAAGTCACATACGAGAACATATCAACAAGCACTAAACGTACATACGATTACAGTGCTATTTTCTTAATTAAAAGTAAATTAGATTAGAACCATGGAGAATATTGAAAACACAAACAACCATTTCGACTTTGCAACAAAAGTAGGACTAGATGGGAAAAGCGCATATGAAGTAGCTGTTGACAACGGATTTGTAGGCGATGAGAATGCGTGGATAGCATTCCTAAAGAAACCTATGATGGATGCAGCAAATGAAGTAATACAAACAAATAAACTTATTGAAGAAGCGGATCTCGATAGAACAATATCAGAAATGATGAGGGAGTATGACGAGAATAAGAGACTAGCTGAAGAAGTAGTGCGAATTAGCTCAGAAACAGAGCGCAATTCCGCAGAATCTATCAGGCAAGTAACAACAAAAGAGGCTGTTGACAAATCGAACAAAGCTGCTGAAGAGGCTCTCGCAATTACTGCAGCGATAGCTAGCGGCGAGAACATAAATCCAGACCTAATATCTCCGCTACAAGGAGTATACACATCTATTTCGTCACCTAAAAACGATGCAACTGTTCAATGGACTGCGGACATAACTCCAATAGGAACAGGTGATTTTACAATTCAATTTTGTGGAGCATTTGACAACTCAATGACAGCGAATAGTTGCGCTTGTAAGTTGGGGACAAATGGAATTATGTCAAATACAAACTCGGTTCTTATTGACAGCGAAACCGATAACAATCAATTAGGTTTCGTGTGGTTTCCTTACGCTACTGGGCAAGAGTATCTAGATGCAGGTATTCCTGTTTACCACACAAAAGCACCACAAAAACCCCACTGTCTACTTTTTGGACGAAAAGGTACGGAAGCATTTGTGTATGCAAATGGAGGAGAGCGAAAAAGTGTTACCCTAGAGTCAGTAATGGAGCTTTCAAATATGCTAATATTATCAAATGCATCTAAAACAACATTAGTTCGGAAATTTAACTTCGCAATTAATGACGAAATCGCAAAATCACTTTACAACGGAGGGAGATGGAGCGATAAGGTCGTTGATAGTCGTTATCTAATCTCAACCATTGAGCCAAAAACTCTTGGTCTAGCTCCACTAACGAAAGATGATGTCGACGGAGGATCGGTAAGTACGCTCGTAAATAATCCAACAGAAAGTATTCTGGATATTACAACCGCTGGAACAAAACTACATCTACCAACTATGCACCTAGATATTGCAAATAGTGCAACAAATCACCTTTCGGTAGATATAGAGATTGATATTAATGTGCCAGATAGTTCAATGGTAATAGTTCCTCGTATATTTTCTGGAACGGGAATAATCGAACCAGTAGGATATACTCCGTATCAAGAGATTAGTAGTGGAAGTTATAAATTTACTTATGAGGCTCTCAACTCAAATACTACTCCATATCTTATATTATATACTGACGGTAGAAAAATATCTACATATACAGTAAAAAAAATTAGTGTATATACTCAAAATCTAGATAACGAATACCTGCCATGTTCTCTAACTAAAACAAAATGGAGAGATACACATGGAGATATAGACCTACTTCCTACCTGTGCAGATCGTATGGTATTTAGTACAGAACCTGTTTTGCAAGAGAAACTATGGGGAGAGGGTGCTCCAACAACAATGCCTGATGCAATAGGTCAAGAGTATATTGACACACTAAATAAGGTTACATACAAAGCATACAACACAACTGCAGTAAGCGATTGGTCTATTTTGTAGAGTAGTAATCAAAGTATTATAGAAACAAAACGAAGTTTTCTGAAAAAGAATAAACACTTTTTCAGAAAACTTCGTTTTTTTCTTTGAGTTTATTGAAACATAACTCAAAATCATTATCTTCGCATCATTATGAAAAGAATACTAATATTAAAATATCAAATATGAAAAAAATTATTATTTCAATCTTATTGTTGGTTGCATTAGTTAGTGACGGATACTCAATA
This sequence comes from uncultured Rikenellaceae bacterium, assembly GCA_947040435.1. Lineage (GTDB taxonomy): Bacteria > Bacteroidota > Bacteroidia > Bacteroidales > Rikenellaceae > CAMQVY01. The sequence continues at coordinate 45,861 of CAMRBL010000005.1, read as the reverse complement.
GATGTATCAACAGCAGGATTCTATGAGTTAAAGAACTCTGGACGTGAAGTATACAATGTTAACCCAGCGTGGCGATTCATTAAAGAAGATGCCAAAGATGCTCACAAAATAGACTTCAACGACTCTCAATGGGAAATCGTATCTCTTCCTCATGGATTAGAACTTCTTCCCGAAGATGCGAGTGGCTGTGCAAATTATCAAGGAGTTGCATGGTACCGAAAAAATATTAAAATAGACCCGAATCTTAAAGGAAATAAATTGTTCCTACACTTCGAAGGGATAATGGGGAAAAGTAAAATTTGGGTTAACGGCAAACTAATCAAAGAGCATGTTGACGGGTACCTACCTGCAATTGTGGATATTACCGAGGTTGCAAACTTCTCTCCAAAAGGTAATATAGTTGCAGTTATGACAGACAATAGCGATGACCCGCTTATATTGCCAGGAAAACCACAACGAAATCTCGATTTTGCATACTTCGGAGGTATTTATCGTGACTGCTTCTTAATTTCTCATAATAAAGTACATATTACAGATCCAAACAATGAAGATATTGTTGCAGGAGGTGGTATTGTATCTTACTTTAAAGAGGTATCAAAAAAATGTGCCGAAATGGGAGTAGATGTTCACCTAAGAAACTCGTCAGACAAAATAGCAAAAGGAAAACTAAAAATTGCTCTTAGAGATAACGAAGGGAAGGTTGTCGCAAATATATCAAAGAGGTACTCACTACAAAAGGGACAAGATATTACAATTAAATCTTTGACTAAACTTAAAAATCCTAACTTATGGAGCTTAAACACACCATATTTATATGATTTGGAGATAACTGTTTGTAACTCATCTGGTAAAGTTATTGATGGATTCATCAATAAGGTGGGAGTTAAAGAGGTTGAATTCAAAGGGAGTGAAGGTCTATTCATTAATGGAGAGAAGTATACAGACAAAATAATGGGAGTTAACCGTCACCAAGATTTTGCTATTATTGGAAATGCTCTACCAAACTCATTACACGTTAGAGATGTTATTAAATTACGCGACGCTGGAGTTCATATGATTCGACTAGCACACTATCCTCACGATCCTGCATTTCTTGACGCTTGCGACAGATATGGCATCTTCGTAATGCTTCCTATTGCAGGGTGGCAATTTTGGAATAATGACCCTATTTTTGAAAAAAGTATATACAAACATATCAGAAATATGGTGCGTAGAGATAGAAATCATGCATCAATATTCATATGGGAGCCTGTACTAAATGAGACACACTACCCAGAATCATTTGCAATACAAGCCAAAGCGTGTGTAGATGAAGAGTTTATTTATAACCAAAGTCTAACTGCTTGTGATCCAGCATCAGCAGGAAGCGAACACTACCCAGTAATATTCTCACACCCTAAAGCTGCTCGTGTAGCACACACAGCTAGCTCTTTTGAAGCCAACAAAATATACTACACTCGCGAATTTGGTGATAATGTAGATGATTGGAACTCACACAACTCAACTAGTAGAGTACACCGCTCTTGGGGGGAAGTGCCAATGCTAGTGCAATCAAAACACTACGCATCTCCTGACTATACGTATACGTGTATTGAGATGTTATATGGTACAGACCAGAACCATTTAGGGGGGACACTTTGGCATGCATTTGACCACCAACGTGGATATCACCCTCAACCATTCTACGGAGGTATTATGGACGCATTTAGACAGCCAAAGACTTCATACTATATGTTTGAATCTCAACGTCCGTCTGACTCATTAAATATTTTAGGAGTTGAATCTGGACCTATGATATATGTTGCAAATGAAATGACGCCATTCTCGCCTAAGGATGTTACCGTGTACTCTAACTGTGAAGAGGTGAGATTAACTGTACACAACGGAGGGAAAGTTCATACTTACAAAAGAGCTGACAACCCAATGAAAATGCCATCGCCTATCATTACATTTAAAGATGTATATAGCTTTATGGACCTTAAAGCGAGGTATGACAAAGATGCATTTCTATTAGCTGAGGGTTTGATTGATGGAAAGGTTGTTGTTACACACAAACGCCAAGCTTCAAAGAGACCTACAAAATTAAGATTAAGTGTTGATGATAACGGAGTTAATTTGAAAGCTGATGGATCTGACATTGTTGTAGTAATTGCCGAAATTATAGATAATAACGGAAGAGTTAAGAGACTTAACAATAGTCAAGTTAAATTTACAATCGAAGGTGAAGGTCGTCTACTAGGAGATCATACAATAGCTGCAAACCCTGTAATTGCTCATTGGGGTAGTGCTCCGATTCTAGTTCAAGCGACAGATAAAGCGGGCGTAATTAGAGTTAAAGCCGAAATTATTACAGAGGGTATACATGTTATAGCTCCTGCAGTAATAGAGTTCTCATCTAGTCAAACAGATGAAAAAATGATTTATGACACAGAATTGTACAAGAGTGGACTTGAAGATATCAGAACTGAAAATATGAGTACTGCAGAGAGTACAGTAGAGAGTGAAGAGATGAAGGAACTTAAATCTGAAATAAATGCACTGAAGAAAAAAATAGCAGACTCAGAACTAAAGGAGGTCGAAAAACAACAAACTGAATTTGGTGAAAAACGATAATACAATATATCAAATAAAAAAAATGGTTAAACTTTTAAAAGTTTAACCATTTTTTTTATTTGATATATCTAGGGAAGTAGGGAACTGCCCTCCGCGGGCAGCGGTGCGTGATCGCACTCAACAACTCCAATTAGAATAGTATATATTGAATGTAGTACACAAGAATACCTGCTAAGTAACCTATTAATGCTAAGAATGAAAAATTCTTTAGATACCACATAAAACTTATCTTCTCAATACCCATCGCAACAACTCCTGCTGCTGAACCAATAATAAGAATACTACCTCCAACTCCTGAACAATACGCTAAGAGATGCCAAAAATCACCATCAACAACAAAATATTTCAAATACTCAGGGTTTGATGCAGCAGCTAAAACATCTGGCTCTACAATACTATACATTCCCATAGCACTCGCAACCAATGGTACATTATCTACAATTGACGATAATAGACCAATTAATCCATTTATTATAAATATATCATTCACAGATGTATCTAGAAAGTTAGAAAAAGATCTCAATACACCCGCACTCTCCAATACAGATACAGACATCAATACCCCTAAGAAGAACAGTATTGTAGCAAGATCAACATCTCTAAGCACTTGAACAATCCTAAACTTCGCAGACTCCTCAACATCTCGTTTTCTATTATACATTATCTCTGTATAAATCCAAAGAATACCGAGTCCAAATAGAACCCCTAAGAAAGGAGGTAGCTGTGTAACCTCTTTGAATACTGGAATCAATACCAAAGAGAGTACACCTATGACAAGTATTCGCAGACTCTCTCTTTTTGTGACAACTTCAGGTCTATCACTTTTGACATCAACATATGTAGGAGACGTTAATATTCCACGTAAAGCTCTAACTCCTATCGCAACGGGAATAGCAGCTGAGATTAAACTAGGTAAAAATAGTGATTTTATCAGAGGAAGGGTCGTTACATTACCATTCGCCCACAACATAATTGTTGTAATATCTCCAATTGGTGACCATGCGCCACCACTATTGGCTGTAATAACAACTAAACTCGCAAACAGCCATCTCTCTTTTTTATTAGATATTAGCTTACGTAGAAGCATAACCATAATAATTGTTGCAGTCATATTGTCTAGCAACGCAGACATGAAGAATGAGATAGATGAAACTATCCAAAGTAATTTATGTTTATTAGTGGTTGTGATGACGGATGTTATAAATGAGAAGCCTCCATGCTTATCAATCAAATCAACAATTGTCATCGCTCCAATAAGAAACAATAGTACCTCTGCTGCCTTTCCAAGGTGGTCTACAATTTGGAAGTTAACAACAAATTGTGTGACCTGCTCACTCAAAGGAAGTTTTGCGAGGTAGCTATTCTCCTCTAAAAAAAGGTGAAACATATCTGCTGATACAGTAGGCACAAACTCAACTGCCGTAAAAGCATACACAACCCATAGCAATACACACATTACAAGTGCAATTGCCGACTTACTAATCTTAATGTATCCCTCTAGGGCTATCAATAGATAGCCTAAGATAAATATACTAATAATAATTGTTAGTGACATAATTTTATATATTTTTTAATTTATTTCTTTAGTTATAATGAATTCTTAATTGAAGAAGTCAATGCTAAAGTCTGTTTCTTAATTCATCAATTTCAGAGGGACGAGGCGCATTTACATCGACTATTTTTCCCGATTCATCAACAATAATATATTGAGGAATAGAGATCCTTCCATTCTCAACAATCAGATCTCGGACACTACTCTGTAAAGAGCTATATGCACGTATATGATTGCCATCTAAATTATAGTATTTAATCATACCTAACCATCTCTGGTCATTCTCAGCTTCGTCTATTGAGATATATAATATTTCAGTGTTTTTTTCCGAAAGCATTCTCTTCAACTCTGCTCCATACTTAAATTCATCTTTACACGGTCCACACCAAGTTGCCCATATATCAATATAGAGTTGCTTTCCCTTAAAGTGTGATATTAACTCATCAAAAGTTTCAATTTCATCTGGATTTTCCACAAATTTAACTTTATCTAAAAAATCTGCCTCAATCTTCTGGTGGTAGGCTTTTATATCATCAATAAGATGGGTAATATATTTAGAATATTTACTATTTGGGAAATCTTCTTGGAATTTATTAAAATTATCAATTAACTCTTTTTCAAATTTTCTCTGAAGGGCAGACAAATATATTGTATTTGCAGTATAAGTCTCTAGCTGTTGTCTATTCGAAAAGATCTTCTCTGCTGTAGCAATTTTGAATGTATTTATTTTACCAGCAGAATGTATTGACCTTATCGAATCAAAATTACCTCCACAATTAAGGTTAATCTCTTTGTCAATAGCAATTCCAGAGAGCTCATCCCACCACATCGTATTAATATATTTCAAACTATTTACATCCTCAAAAGGGAGTGCGGCGTCAATATAGGCAATAAGATTTTCAGGAATAGCTTCGCCTTTAGCTAACAGATTTCCTATATCTATTAGAGCAAATTTCGCAGTTAATCCATTATAAAATGCCTCTCTATCTATAACAGCAAGCTCATAAAACGATTCGGAGATCTTTTCAGCATCATACAACTCTCCTAATTTAGATAATGTCTCTTCTTTCTCTTTTTTAACATTTGCTATTGAAATTTCAGCTCTATCACCTCTTTTACTAAAAGTATTTAATACAGAGAACGCCCCTAAAGATGGCGCAGGTTTATAAGTACTCATAAAATCAATACCCTCTTTATTTCGACCTTCAGTATTAATTGTACTCCTCCTTGCAGATAGGTCAACCGTAATACCATGAGTCTCGCCCTCTTCTGAAATAAAGCTCATACTATGATTTCCCCAAACCATAAGTCCAACGAAAATAGCGTCATCGGTGGGTAGCTCAACTCTAAAATGTCCAGTAGAGTCTACATCAATAGTATCACTGCAAATCCAGTTAAAACTCACATCTGAAGAGGTGATCAAGATAGTTGGAGCACTCTCTACATTATAATCTTTGACTGTGCCCTCAACAGTAACTTTATTTGTTTGACAACTTGTGACAACAAATAAAGTTGCAATTAAAAAAATAAAACTTTTTCTCATAATTTTAGTATTATAAAAAAACGAAGATTTCAAAAAAGTTTTACGTCGTAGAGAGTTTTATGCTTTTTGCAAATTGCAACTAGACCACAAACTGCCTTTGGCGAGAATTTTCGGAAAAATTCTTTAAACTTTTTTGAAAACTTCGTTTTCTTATATTAATCTTAAACCCTATTTCTTTACAAACGGAGCTTTAGCAACATTTGCTAAAACTTTTTTGTCACGTATAAGGATGTATACTTCGCTACCGATAGCTGTATGCCCAGTTGCGATATATCCCATACCAATACCTTTTTTAAGTGTTGGAGACATTGTTCCAGATGTTACTTCACCAATCTTAGTACCTTCTGCGTCTACGATTGAGTAACCATGACGAGGAATTCCTCTCTCAATCATCTCAAAAGCAACTAATTTTCTCTTTGCTCCCTCTGCTTTGATCTTCTCCATTACTGGACGATCAATAAAGTCTTTTCCGTCAACCATCTTAGTGATCCATCCAAGACCAGCCTCTATTGGAGAGGTTGTATCGTCAATGTCATTACCGTATAGACAGAATCCCATCTCAAGACGTAGAGTATCTCTAGCACCTAAACCGATGTTTTGTAGTCCCATCTCTTCACCTGCAACCCATAGAGCTTTCCAAAGTTGCTCAGCATCTTCGTTTGCAACATAAATCTCGCAACCACCTGAACCTGTGTAACCTGTGATAGATAGGATAACATCTTTGATACCTGCAATTTCAGTCTTAACAAATGTATAGTATGTTAACTCTTCAACTTGCTCAGGACATAATTTTTGAACAATCTTCATAGCCAAAGGACCTTGGATTGCCAATTGTGCGATCTCGTCAGAAGCGTTATAAAGCTCTTTTCCTGGAGTAAGACCAAATTTCTCACCCTCTTTGCATAGGTGTGCCCAATCTTTCTCAATGTTAGAAGCATTAACTACCAAAAGGTATGTTAGCGCATCAATACGATATACCAAAATATCATCAACAATACCACCCTTACCATTTGGAAGTGCTGTGTATTGGATTTTACCATCAAAAAGTGTTGCAACATTATTAGTTGTTACGTGTTGAAGGAAATCTAGTGCTTTCTCCCCTTTAACCCAGATCTCACCCATGTGGCTAACGTCAAAAACTCCTGCGCACTCACGTACTGCTGCGTGCTCAATGTTAATACCTTTAAAATCGATAGGCATATTATATCCTGCAAATTCAGCCATCTTAGCTCCTGCTTCGATATGGTATTTTGTAAATGGTGTATTTTTCATATGTAAAATTAGTTTGATTTATTTAGTACAAAAATATCTTTTATTTATTACTAAATCAAACACAATGGAAGTTATTTTTCACAACTCCCTAAATTTATATACATACCTGCTCCCTGAGATCACGCAGCGCAAAGAACAAATATTATATATGACGATAATTTATGGCGATATGCTGTTGATATTCCGAAGTAAAATCACTATTTTTGTAGATTAAATGAAAATATATAAAAGAGATAACTGATGAGTCAGACAAAATTTAAAGAGTATAAAGGCTTGAATCTTCCTGCTATTGCAGAGGATGTTCTCAAACTATGGGACACAGAGGATACATTTCACAAGAGTATCTCGACAAGAGAGGGTAAACCAACATTTGTTTTCTATGAAGGACCGCCTTCAGCAAATGGTATGCCTGGTATTCATCACGTTATGGCGAGGACTATAAAGGATATTATCTGTCGTTTCAAAACTCAAAAAGGATACTTAGTACACAGAAAAGCTGGATGGGATACACATGGACTACCCGTTGAGCTAGGTGTTGAGAAAAAACTTGGTATCACTAAGGAAGATATAGGTTCTAAAATTACTGTCGAAGAGTATAACCGTGAGTGTAAAGAGTCCGTGATGGAGTACACTGGATCATGGGAAGAACTAACTCGTCAAATGGGATATTGGGTGAACATGGATGATCCATATATCACATACGACAACAAATATATCGAGACACTTTGGTGGATGCTCAAAGAGCTATTCAACAAAAATTTACTATATAAAGGTTACACAATTCAACCATACTCACCTGCGGCAGGTACTGGTCTTAGCAACCATGAACTTAACCAACCGGGGTGCTATCGTGATGTAAAAGATACAACTTGTACTGCACAATTCAAGGTCATTAGAGACGAGAAGAGTGAGTTCCTATTTGAAGGGAATCAAGGAGATCTATATATTTTAGCTTGGACAACAACTCCATGGACTCTACCATCTAACACGGCTCTAGCTGTTGGAAGTGGTATTAACTATGTAAAAGTTACCTCTCTAAATCCATACACAAATATTGAGCAAACTATCATCATGGCTAAAGAGCTTGTTGGTAGTTACTTTGGCAAGAAACAAGAGGGAACTTTTGAAATCTGCCAAGAGTTCAAAGGTAGTGAACTTGCAGGTGTTAACTACGAACAGCTTATCCCATGGGTTAAACCTGACGGAGATGCATTCAAGGTTATAACAGCAGACTTTGTTACAATCTCAGATGGTACTGGTATCGTGCACATCGCTCCAACATTTGGTGCGGATGACGATAGAGTGGCAAAACAGAGTGGTATTGCACCACTTTTGATGATTGACAAATTCGGAAAACCACAACCGATGGTTGACAGAGGTGGTAAATTTTTCTTAATTGAAGATCTTGACCCTGAGTTTGTAACGAACAACATAGATACAACAACATACGGAGAGTATGCGGGAAGATATGTAAAAAATGCCTACGATGAAACTCTTGGAGCTGATGACGCAACACTAGATGTTGATATAGCAGTTATGTTGAAGATTGAGAATAAAGCTTTTAGAATTGAGAAACACACTCACTCATACCCACACTGCTGGAGAACTGATAAGCCAGTTCTATACTATCCACTAGACTCTTGGTTTATCAAGACAACTGCGGTTAAAGATAGAATGATTGAGCTTAACAACACCATCAACTGGAAACCAGCATCAACAGGTTCTGGACGTTTTGGAAAGTGGCTTGAAGGTTTAGTCGATTGGAATTTGAGTCGTTCTAGGTTTTGGGGAACACCTCTACCAATGTGGGCTACTGAAGATTACTCTGAATTGAAGTGTATAGGTTCTATTGCAGAGCTTAAAAACGAGATAGACAAAGCAATTGAAGCTGGATTGATGAGTGAAAATCCATACAAAGATTATGTAGATGGAGACTTCAGCAAGGGAAACTATGAGAGCTTCAATCTTCATAGACCTTATGTAGATAATATCACTCTTATTTCAGATAAAGGCGAACCAATGAAGCGTGAGTTAGACCTAATTGACGTTTGGTTTGACAGTGGAGCTATGCCATATGCACAAGTACACTACCCTTTTGAAATATCTAAAGAGGAGTTTGCAAATGTATATCCTGCGGATTATATTGCAGAGGGCGTAGACCAAACTCGTGGATGGTTCTTTACACTTCATGCACTAGCTACTATGTTATTTGACTCCGTAGCGTTCAAAAATATCATATCAAATGGTCTTGTACTAGACAAGGGCGGTAACAAGATGAGTAAACGTCTTGGAAATGCTGTCGATCCATTTGATGTAATGAATCAATATGGTGCAGACTCTGTTCGTTGGTACATGATCTCAAACTCTCAACCATGGGATAACTTGAAATTTGATACTGATGGAGTAGACGAAGTTCGTCGTAAATTCTTCGGTACACTATATAATACATATAGTTTCTTCGCACTTTATGCTAATGTTGACGGATTTACAGGTCAAGAGGCACAAGTTCCAATCGAAGAGAGACCAGAGATTGACAAATGGATTATATCTCTACTTAATACTCTTATAGAGGGTGTTAATAAACAATTAGAGAGTTACGATCCAACTCCTGCAGCACGTATGATTCAAGAGTTTGTTGGCGAAAATCTTTCAAACTGGTATGTGAGACTGAATCGTAAGCGTTTCTGGGGTGGAGTTATGAACCAAGATAAACTAGCAGCATACCAAACTCTATATACTTGTCTTGAAACTGTAGTTCAACTAGCAGCTCCATTTGCACCGTTTATTACAGAGCGCATATTTACGGACCTTAATAAACTAAGCCAAAAGAACAACTGTTCTGTACACTTATCAGAGTATCCAATAGCAGACACGTCTAAAATAGATGCAGAGCTAGAGGAGATGATGTCTGTTGCTCAGAGAGTTTCATCTATGGTACTGGCACTGAGAAGAAAAGTAAGTATCAAAGTAAGACAACCTCTTACTAAGATTATTATACCTCTTTTAGATGTTGCATTTAAGTCACATATTGAGGGAGTTAGCGAACTTATCAAAGGTGAGGTTAACATCAAGGAGATTGAACTTATTGAGAACACAGCAGGACTAATAACAAAACGTATTAAACCTAATTTCAAAACATTAGGACCTAAATACGGTAAGCAGATGAAACAAATATCTGTGTTAGTTGCGACGTTTACTCAAGAACAAATAGCTGAGGTAGAGGCAAACAACGGAATAAATGTTGAAATTAATGGAGAGAAACTACCTCTAGTAATCGAAGATTTTGAGATCACTTCAGAGGATATGCCAGGATGGTTGGTTGCAAGCGAAGGTAAATTAACCGTAGCTCTTGACATCACAATTACACCTGAATTGAAACTTGAAGGTGTGGCTAGAGAGTTAGTGAACCGTATTCAAAATATAAGAAAAGATAGTGGCTTTGATGTTACAGACAAAATCAAAGTTGAGATAGAGAGTAACGATTTAGTTAATGGCTCTATTGATGTGTTCGCAGAGTATATTGCATCTCAAACGCTAGCTATTAGTGTTACAGGAAGTGAAACTCCTTGTGGTGATTTTATTACAGAGATTGAAATTGATGAACAACCACTTAAAATCGCTGTAACTCGCATATAGACAAATTATACTCACTGCAATTATGCCGTGAAACCACTGTTTACACATATAATTTGTATGATAATGGGTCGTTTTCGAAAAAACATTGTTTTTTCGAAAACGACCTTTTTTCTTTAAAAGAAAAAAAAGATATAAAAAAATGAAATATTAGCACTACTATTGTAGTAATATGAAATAAAGTATTATCTTTATAATTACAAGACACAAAAAAAACATTACAGTTATGGCAGATATTGAAAAAGTACGATATTCTCTAGCAGATTTAGCAGAATTTAAAGCAATAATTTTAGATAAATTAGCGAAGGCAAAAGAAGATTATAATCTTCTACGTACAACGATTACACACTCAACAAGTAACGATACGGAAGACACATCTCCAACATTTAAAATACTTGAAGAGGGAGCAGCAACACTATCAAAAGAGGAGTCTGGACGTTTAGCTCAACGTCAAGCAAAATTTATTCAGCATTTAGAGTATGCTCTAATAAGAGTAGAGAATGGCACATATGGAATATGTCGCGAAACAGGTAAACTAATACCTAAAGAGCGATTAAAGGTTGTCCCTCATGCAACTCTTTGTATTGAGTTTAAAGATGCTAAAAAGTAAAAATAATATCGTATCAAAATGTTCAAATATTTTGATACGATGTTCAAACATCTATTTGTCAGAGCTCCGTTATATCAAAATATTTTGATATAACTTTAAAAGGTGCGTTTCAAATGTGATTATATTAATAGCAAGGTGGATATACGCGTGTGTATGAATTTTATCTCTATACCAATATTATACTTCAACTTATTTTATCTAATTTAATATTCAATCATTATGAAAACATTACTAAGAGTAAAAACAATTGTTTTAACAGCTATTTTTTGCTTATTTTTATCTGCAAGCGCAACTGCTAAGAACTATAACAAAGAGCTAAAAGGGGTGTGGAAGCTGGTACTACCAATAGAAATGCAGGAACAAACAAAAAATGTAGTTTTTTATAAAGTTTTCAATAAAGATAAAACTTATATAAATTATAGCTCAACTGATAGTGGCGTTACTTTTGCCATTACAAGTAGAGGTACGTACTTGACAGATATTAAGGGTATTTACGTCGAAGATCTAGCTCCTTTATTTGCAGCTAAATATAAAGTATATAGCAATGCTATTACATATAAAATAGATGAAAAAATTATGACAATAACTTTTAAGATGAATGGTAAGGTATATAGCGAAAAGTGGATGCAAATATCTAAATAGATCTAGTTATGCGTCAAAATTAGCCTAGTACTAAAATTACATATCTACTTAATACGGTAGGTTTGGCAAATTAAGACACAAAAAAAGCGAGTAAAGAGGTTATTATTAAACTTCTTTACTCGCTTTTTTTTATATTGTTCTAAATACTCGCCTTAATCGTTACATTAAAATAATATACCGAAAAATTATTTTTTCCTTTTTACTAGATAAATCTTCGACTCTTCTCCAGCGATAAGCCTTTTGATATTCTTTCTATGTGTTATTATCAATAGCACTGCGACAACACAACCAAAAATGAGTAAAGGTGCAGAGGTCTGTCCAAAAACTAGGTAAGAAGATACAGGAAACATAATCCCACCAACCATAGAGCTTAAAGAGACATAATGCGTGATTGCAAGTAGTATGATAAATACTGCAACACTCAACAATATAGCTGGATAGTACACTGCTAACACTGCACCCGCAAGTGTAGCAACACCCTTTCCACCTTTGAATCCTGCGAATATTGGGAAAATATGACCCAGAACTACCACTGCAACTAATACTATTTTCAGGTTAAATAACTCGTTTGAGTTAGGTAATAGGTCAACAAAGTGTGACAAAGACACCGCAGCAAAGCCTTTAAATAAATCTATTATGAAAACTGGTAGTGCAGCCTTACGTCCCAATACTCTGAGTGTATTGGTCGCACCAGCGTTTTTGCTACCATGCTCTCTAACATCTACCCCATAAAAACGTTTACCAATCCATACTGCACTAGGTATAGAACCCAATAGATATGCTACAATGATTATTAATATGTATATATACATCCTTCAGTTTTTTAATTATTTAACTTAAATTATGCTACGAAGGTACAAAAAAAGTGCCTAAGTCAGAAAATTTATCACTCTTTTTATCTATGTGGTCATATCTGAGATGAAGTGTAATAAATAAAACGCTTAACTTGGATCTATTCCAAGTTAAGCGTCTCTATCACTAATATATTAATAAACCAGCACTAAATTTATAATATTTATTTTACTCTTTATTTGGCAGTTTAAAATTTATAGGTATTGTATACTTCACACGTACAACCTTACCACTTTGACTACCTGGAGTCCACTTTGGAGAACTCTTTAAAATACGTACCATCTCATCAGATAGGGATGCATCAGGTGATTTAACTACTTTAATTGCACCAAGTTTTCCATCGACTTCTACTGCAAATTCAACGATAACTAAACCTTGAATTTCACTCTTCACTGCTTGCTCAGGATAAACAATCTTTGACATTACCCAACTCCTAAATTTAGATAGATCACCATCTTGAAATTTAGGCATCTTCTCAACTACTATATACGGAGCATCTTTCTTGTACACCTTTAACTTATTAGCTCCTAAGTCGGACTTACCTTTTACACCTGCTTTAAAACTTAGTTTCTCGGAAACCATAATTACAGGATGAACGTGAACCTTAGCATCTTCAGATGTTTTATTAGTCATGTATAAAATTGGTAACGTGTACTTTACTCTAACTGTATTACCACTTTGCTTACCAGGAGTCCATTTTGGAGAACTCTTTACAATACTTACAACATCATCAGATATAGATTTAATAGAAGATCTAATCACAGTAATATCTGCAACACTTCCATCTTCTTCAACCACAAATTCAATTATAATATTACCTCTAGCCTTACCAACTTTAGCTAGATCTGGATGTATAGCATACTCGCTTTTTAATAATTGTATTACCTTTGAATTCACCCAATTTTTGAATTTAGTTAAATCGCCACCTTGAAACTTAGGCATATTCTCAACTACAATAAATGGTGTATCTTTTTTAACAGCAGATGAATCTTTTTTTACATTATCACTCTCCAATGCATCGCCATTCTCAATAATTTTTGTAAATTTGACATCTGAAATCTCCTCAAAACGAGTTGAGACTTCGTCACTAGCAAATGCTGAAACAGCAATAAATGCTAATGGTAGGGCGTATAAGCACTTTGCAAAAGCCCATTTGTTTGATTTTTCTTTTAACATCATAGTAATTCGGTTTTTAAGTTTGCTGTGATTAAAGCTGTTGGCCATCGAGTAGAGGCGCTGACCAACAGCTTTTCTTATTAATAATAGTTGATATTGTTTTGCGTTGATACCACACTGTAATACCGATTCGTCAGCTTTGTATTCATGTACTTGCTGAAGCGACTCCTTGTATAGCCATGCGGCAGGGTTGAACCATTGAAAAATAATTAATATATCTGCAAGCAAAAGATCATATGAGTGTAAGTGCTTCGAGTGTGCAAGTTCATGTATTAATATATCTTTACCATTCTCCTCTAAATCCTCCCTTGATACCACGATATAAGACATCCAACTAAATGGAGACATCGCCTCATTATGTATGACAAAATGGATATTACGCTTTATTCCAACAATTTTCATACACTCATCGAGAAGTTCATAATACTTTTTATCAGTCACTAAGACCTCTCTCTTTGGTAAAATAAAAGCAAAAAGTCGAATGTAAGAGAGTGATAATTTAATAAAAAGTAGTGTCGCAAATAGAACGTAAACAATGAAAATATTTCTAACAATCGCAAAAATATTTATAGATGTATCTTCGGCTCTATCTAAAGCCACATTCGACATATCCATAGCAACCGAAGGAGTCGCCATCAACTCAATATCTGCGCTAATAGGCTCAAATCCATGCCACTCTACAAGAGGTAGCAACAGCGAAATTATAGCCACAAATAGCCATGCTATACGATTAAATGTATGGAATGTATCCTTGCTTAAAACTAGTTTATTGAAAGCAAAAAATAACAACATACATATCGCAACTTTTAGCGTGTATATCAGAAACAGTCCCATAACTACCTCCCTTTTTCAATTATACTTATTAACTCCTTTAGCTCATCGACAGATATATCCTCCTCTTTAACGAGTGATGAGATAGCACTAAATGCAGAGTTGTTATAATATTTACCAATAAGATCTTTGAGCGATCTATTCTGAAACTTATCTTTTGATATGAGGGCATAATATTGGTACGTGTTCCCGTATGGCTTATGCGCAATTAATCCTTTATCTTCAAGCCCTCGTACGATTGTTGATAATGTATTAAAATGAGGCTTGGGCTCTCCGTATAGATCTAATAGTTCTCTAACAAATAGAGCTCCTTTATCCCAAAAGTGGTTCATTATCTCCTCCTCTTTTGCTGTTATCTTTAAATTATCCTTTTTCATAAGTTTTTATCTTTATGTAAAGGTAACTAAAAAACCTAGTTACGCAACTACTTTTCATAGTTACTTGCATTTATTTACAAAAAAAACACCTTAGTCGAACTAAAGTGTGTGTGTTTATTGATATAAGTCTCCTTCTTAGACAGAGCCACGTGCTCACAGCGAGCAATCAATAAAGAGTATTTTTTTATCTACTAACTAATCTTCTTCGAAGATAATAGATATATTGATCCCAAATATCTAAATTTTGCTATGTATATATCCGTGCTTTGCAAGATCAGACACCTCTCTAGTCAAATATATTGTCTCGTTATCGACTACATATAATGAATCCGAAAGGTCGATAATATGTTGGTATAGATGGTCTGTAATTAATATACCCTTACTCTCTCTTGCGTCACTAATTAACGATTTAATTTTATATACGTGTAAAGGCATAATTTGTGAAAAGGGCTCATCTAACATAACAAATTGAGTGTCAGCCTTTAGAACAGAGTAGATCTCAACAATACGACGCTCACCTCCAGATAATTGCCCCACTTTTTTATCCATCAATACCGAAAATTCAGGGAAAATATCAGTAAAGTCGAAACCACAAATTTTAAAGTCTTTAAATACCTGCTTTATTAATATATTTTTAGGGATGTACGATTTCTGAGGTAGGTACATGAGTTGACTTGCCGAAAATTGCTTATGCCACACAGAATCAATTCTCATTGTCTTAAACGTAGCCTGAATCTCCCCGCACAAAATCTTCATAAGAGATGATTTACCACTCCCATTACGACCTAACAATCCAGAAATCTTACCACTCTCTATACTGAGATATACACTATTTAATATATGTCTACCTCCAAAACTTAACTCGACTGAGTCTATTTCTAATATGTGCTTATCCAATTTATACAAGTAATAATTAGTGTTGAGATTAAACAATCAATAAGTATCGGAACTATAAATATGTGAGTAATGGAGAGTCCTAAGTTTTTATAATACCCAAAACAGAATTCAGCTTTTTTAAAATGATATACAAAATACATTATTATTAGGAAAAGTATCTGTCGAGAAAAAATTACTATTGGAGCGTTAAAACTCTCCGAGTGGTTATTCACAATACAAATATATATATAAACGAGTGTTAATAAAGAGCTAATAACCATCATTGATTGACGGTAAAATCTAAATATAAAATGTAATTTATCCATTATATCTCACAAAGTTACAAAAGTTAACTGCGATCACGCAGCGCCGCCCGCGTAGGGCAGTTCCCTGCCTCTATCAATAAAAAAACAATACAAGGTAAAAAAAATAGCTAACTTAACGCAATGTAAGTCAGCCATTTTTTATATAAATTATAAAGTTTTAAACTTATAAAACGTTTATCTCTTTAAGTACTGCATTAGTTGCACGAACAGCCTCAACGCTCTTCTCAAACAATGCTTTCTCCTCATCTGTCAAGCTAATCTCAAGAACTTTCTCAACACCGTTACGTCCGATAACAGCAGGAACTCCGATACAAATATCAGTTTGTCCATACTCTCCGTCAAGAGCAACACATGAAGGGATAACTTTCTTTTGATCTTTCAAGATAGACTCAACAACATATGCTCCTGCTGCTCCTGGTGCATACCAAGCTGAAGTACCAAGAAGACCTGTAAGAGTTGCGCCACCTACCATTGTATCAGCAACAACTTTTTTCAAAACCTCTTCGCTAGCGAATTCCGTAACTGGAACTCCTTTGTAAGTTGCCTTGCTAAGAAGTGGAATCATTGTAGTATCACCATGACCACCAATTACCATACACTCAATATCGTTGATATTTACGTCAAGAGCCTTGCTCAAATAGCACTTGAAACGTGCGCTATCTAGTGCTCCACCCATACCAAAGATTCTGTTCTTAGGAAGACCAGTGATTTTACCAGCAAGGTAAGTCATTGGATCCATTGGGTTACTAATGATGATAACGATAGCATTTGGAGAGAACTCTAATGCACTTGTTACTACGCTCTTCACGATACCAGCGTTAACTCCGATAAGCTCCTCACGAGTCATACCTGGTTTACGAGGTAGACCTGAAGTTACAACGATAACATCACTGTTAGCAGTTTTAGAGTAGTCATTTGTTACTCCAACAACTTTTGTATCAACATCTAAAAGTGACTCTGTTTGGAAAATATCCAACATTTTACCTTCAGCGAATCCCTCTTTAATATCAATTAAAACAACCTCATTTGCAGTCTCTTTGATTGCAAGAATATTTGCACAAGTTGCACCTACGTTACCTGCACCTATAACTGTTACTTTACTCATAATTTTTTTTTCTATGTATATATATATATATATTAACCTACTATTTCAGCGTACTGCTCTGCACTCATAAGACCCTCTAACTCTGACGCATCAGAAATAGACATCTTAATCAACCATCCGTCACCGTATGGATCTTTGTTTACGCTATCTGGAGCATCATTCAACGCTTCGTTGAATTCTAAAATCTCTCCACTGATCGGAGTAAATGCATCAGAAACTGTCTTAACAGCTTCGATTGAACCAAAAACTTCGTTTTGAGCCAATACATCTCCTTCTGTTGGAACATCAACAAATACGATGTCTCCTAGTTGTCCTTGTGCAAAATCAGTGATACCTATAAAGGCTACGTCACCCTCTACTCTAACCCACTCGTGGTCTGCTGAGTACTTAAGATTTGATGGAATATTCATTATTATATTATTTTTAATATTTGAGTTCAAATATACTCTTTATTTTAATAGCAACAAATTTACTGTGAAAAAAATCACAACAAATTATATATTTAATTGAATTTATTTCGACACAGCACTTAATAGTGCCCTCTCTACCGCACTACTAATCATCTCTGGAGTTATATTCTCCATGCAGTGATAGTCGTTAAAAAGACACGGTTTATTTCCATAAACCGAGCACGGTCGACAAGGCAGATCAAGTTGAACTGCATTACTAATATCCTGACCAAAACCCATAAAACCTACATATGGATGCGTTGCTCCCCAAACAGAAACGACTGTAGTTCCAACTAACGTCGACATATGCATCGCAGCTGAATCCATTGAGATCATAACATCTAGGCTAGATATTAAATCTAACTCTTCAGAGAGATTCAATCGTCCTATAACAGAGACAACTCCTGCGTATCTTTGCTCCATACACTCCGAAAAGTCTCTCTCATATGGTCCTCCACCGAAGATAAAGACTTTATCATATTTTTCAGATAAAATTTTTATTAACTCCCCCATAGATTGGCTAGGGTATATTTTACCTTTGTGCTGTGCAAATGGAGCAACACCAATCCACGTCTCATTAAACTTATCTCCGACCTTCAAGTAGATACTCTCAGGAATTGGAAGTTTCATCTTCTGCACCGGTTCTGGAATTGCAATATCTAGCCCCAAAGATTTAAAAACATCACAATATCTATCAATTGTATGTCTTAGAGGAGTCACAACTTTGCGGAACTTACGAGTCATAAGACCTCTCTCTTTTCGACCTTTATCAATTATACGAACCTTCATACCGCATAATTTAAGAAACTTACACAGTAATTTTGTTCTAATAATATTATGTAGATCTGCTACATGAGTAACTTTAAGAGCCTGAACCTCTCTTGCGAGACGAAACACTCCAGCGAATCCCTTGTGTGTGGTATCGAAATTAGGAGTAATGAAGTTAATATTTTCGATATCTCTAAAAAACGGTTTAAAAAAAGACCTAGTTAATACTGTAATCTTTAGCTCAGGATTAACGCTACGCAGAGCCTGCAATGCGGGAACACACATTGCGACATCTCCCATTGCAGACAATCTTATGATTAATAGATGTTGTAATCTCTTTTTCATCGTTACTATTATTATATCGTAAATCCCTACTTTTTGCTATATAAAACAGGGTTCAAAGTAGGATCGTTATACATTTTCATCTGTTTGTAACTCTTCATAAATTTTCGACCAGCCTCAATATCTTCAATAAGCTCCTCGATTGATGTTGACAAATCAACACGCTGCGAAAGAAGTACATCTAATTTCTTCTGACAAGCAACATTATGCTCCTCAGAAACATCCGTACGCTCTGCCTCTTGTTGCATATGGTACACCTTAAGAGCCAAGATAGAAAGTTTATCAATTGCCCATGCAGGAGTCTCTGTATTTAGTCTCGCGCCGTCAACAATCACTATATCTTTATATTTGTCAAGCATATAACTATCAACATACTCAACCATATCTGTTCTCTCTTGGTTAGAGGCATCAATACGTCTCTTTATTTTCAACGCGTCAACAGGATCAATATTTGGATCACGTATTATATCCTCTAAGTGCCATTGAACTGTATCAATCCAATTTTTAGAATACAACAGGTGGTCAAGAGTTCCTTGAGTATATGGGTTTTCGATCGGCTGATCAACGTTATCATAACGATGGTAATCCGTGATTACCTTAGCAAAAATTTCGTTTGCATTAACTGTAAACATATCGATTTCTTTTAAGTTTTTATCTAATATAACAACTATATAAGATATAGTTTACCACAAAGCTACAATTTTTTGCGCAATTTGCAATAAAATACTACTTTTGTAATATCTAAGAACGTATAATAATAATTTATGAAACAAAAAACACTACACATCGTTGCAATATCTTTTTTAGTATTAATTCAATTTAATACTTACGCGCAAAAGACAACTAGAAAAGAGTATATACAAGAGTATACAAATATAGTACTGGAACACCAAGATATATATGGAATACCTGCAAGTATCAAGATGGCACAAGCGATATTTGAGTCTGGAAATGGAAATGGGAGACTTGCAACTCAAGCAAATAATCACTTTGGCATAAAATGTAAAAAAGAGTGGGCTGGTGAGACAATATACCATGATGATGATGAGCTGGGTGAGTGTTTCAGAAAATACAACACAGATGCTGAATCATTTAAAGACCACTCAGAGTTCCTTGATGGTTCTGCGAGATATGAGTCACTATTTAGCCTTGACCCTATGGACTACAAGGCGTGGGCTCATGGTTTGAAAGCAGCGGGCTATGCTACAAACCCAAAATATGCAGATATACTTATTACCTTAATCGAAGATAATAAATTATATCTACTCGACCAGGGTAAAGATATAATCTTTGAGGAGGAGACTCCAGTGGTTCCAGAAGTTGACAAGACGATACCAAAACATATCGACCTAGACAACTACACTATCTCTGTATCGGGACACCTCGGGTACAAGCTATATTCAAACAATGGATCTGAATTTATCATTACTGAGAATGGGGATACATTTGCATCGCTTAGCAACAAACTAAAAATGTCAGAGAAGAAGCTTAGAAAAATTAATGATATGCCGAATGAGCAGGTAACAGCAAATTCAATTATATATATCAAGAAGAAGGCTAAGCGTGTAAACAATGGCAAGTTGATGCACTACGTTAAAGAGGGAGATACAATGCACTCTATAAGTCAAATGTATGGTATCAGACTAAAAAACTTATATAACCTTAATAGATTACAACCAACATCAAAAATAGCTATCGGACAACAGATTAGATTGATGTAAATTAAAATTACTACTTAAAAAGGTAGTGACAATTAAAAACAATTAAAAAAACTATGGATAACGACCCCAATTTTAGAGAGAAAATAAGCACTAACTTAGTCTATAAGGCAAATCTTCAACAGAGAGTATATGACAATACATTCTCTCTGTTCAATACACTTAAAGAGACTCTTCACGAGATGGCTTCTGAGTTTAATGTTGAACTCGACGACAAGATTGATAGACGTATTCGCATCGAGTACAGAGATCGTGGTAAATTTGAGGCACAACTTAGAGTTGCAGGTGAAGTTCTAATATTCAATATGCACACAAACGTCTTTATGTTTGACGAGAATAATGCAATATGGCAGAATGAATATGTAAAAATAGATAGAGCAAACGCTTATTGTGGGGTAATTAACATTTATAATTTTCTAGCGGATTCATTTAAATACAATAGGAGTTCTGACGAGGGGTACTTAATTGGACGAATATTTATAAACCACGAGTTACAGTACTTTGTGGAGGGTAAAAGGCAGCAAAGGGTTCGTGTCGGTGAATTTGGCACAAAAACTATAGATGAAGGAGAGTTGATAGCTATTATTGAGATGGCAATGGATTATGCTCTGGATTTTGACCTTCTTGTGCCTCCGTACGAATCGGCAAAGATCATGAACTTAGATCAGTTAAACACAAAATTTGAAAATACTAAGATCAAAACGGGTAAGAGATTAGGGTACGAATTTAACATTGATGATATTTAACATATACAACAACTATTTTTTAATTAATTTAAATATATTATAGAGATGAGAATTATTATTCAAGAAGAGAAGAAAAGTGTAGCTAAATGGGTTGCGAGATATATCGCTCAAAAAATCAATAACCATCAAGCTGATGTAGATGCACCATTTGTATTGGGTCTTCCTACAGGATCTACACCACTAGAGACATACAAAGAGCTTATTGAGCTATACAAAAATGGTAGTGTATCATTTGCAAATGTTATTACATTCAACATGGATGAGTATGTTGGTCTACCTGAGGATCACCCTGAGAGTTACCACTCATTTATGAAGAACAACTTTTTTCAATACATTGACATTAAGCCTGAGAATATAAACATTCTTAATGGTAATGCTGAAGACCTAGAGGTTGAGTGCATGGAGTATGAGGACAAGATTGAAGCTGCAGGTGGAATCGACCTATTCATGGGTGGTATCGGACCTGACGGACACATTGCATTTAATGAGCCGTTTTCGTCTATGAACTCTAGAACTAGAATCAAGACATTGACAAAAGATACTATCATTGCAAACTCTAGATTTTTTGACAACGATGTAAACAAAGTTCCTAAAACAGCTTTAACAGTTGGTGTTGGTACTGTAATGGACTCATATGAGGTTCTTATCCTTGTTACTGGACACAACAAAGCGAGAGCTCTACACCATGTTGTTGAGCAGGGTTACAACCACGCTTGGACAGTAAGTTCTCTACAAGCTCATCCACATGGAGTTATTGTTTGTGACGACGACGCTACTTATGAGTTGAAAGTTGGAACATACAAATATTTCAAAGACATCGAGAGTGAGAATCTAGATCCAGAGAGTATTAAATTATAATAAGTTAGTACAAACTACGTAAAACGAAGTTTTCAGATAAATTTGATTCGAGTTCGAGCCGTACTGGTGAGTAATTGTATCTTATTTCCCTGAGAACTTCGTTTTCTTAATTTTTGATATATTATGAAGATAGCAAAATCATTAATTGAACTAATAGGCAATACACCATTAGTTGAGTTACAGAATTACAACAAGGCAAACTCAACACTGGGTACGATTGTAGCGAAACTAGAGTCTCAAAATCCGTGTGGCAGTGTAAAAGACAGGGTTGGTATTGCAATGATTACAGATGCAGAGCAACGTGGAGTAATAGAACCGGGAGCGACAATAATCGAACCTACGAGTGGAAACACTGGTATTGGTTTAGCTATGGCTGCAAAGCTAAAGGGCTATAAGCTCCTCTTAACAATGCCTGAAACGATGAGTATTGAGCGCAGAAAAATCTTAGGTGCCTTGGGTGCTGATATAGTGCTTACAGAGGGTAGTAAGGGAATGGCTGGATCTATAAGTAGAAGTTTAGAGTTGGTAGATGAGATTCCAAACTCTGTTATACTTAAACAGTTTGAGAATCCGTCAAATTCTGAGATACACTTCACAACTACTGCCGAAGAGATATGGAGAGATACTGATGGTACTGTTGACTACTTTATCGGAGGAGTAGGAACTGGAGGAACGGTAAATGGAATTGGACGTGGATTAAAAGCGCACAATCCAAACGTAAAGATAATTGCCGTAGAACCAGCTGACTCTCCCGTGCTATCTGGCGGAAAAGCTGGACCACATAAGATACAAGGAATTGGAGCTGGGTTTGTTCCTAAGTTACTGGATCTCTCCGCCGTAGATGAGATAATTACTGTCACAACGGAGCAGTCATATAGTGCAGCAAGAGAGTTATCACAGAAAGAAGCTATCCTTGCGGGTATATCTGGTGGTGCGGCACTATACGCAGCGACTGTAATTGCAAAGAGAGAAGAGGCTAAAGGAAAATGTATTGTTGTATTAATACCTGATGGTGGCGAAAAATATTTGTCGACAGAGCTATACATGTAAATATTCTGTTCACTCAGATCTCGTAGTGTTTTACAAAACGACCCTATGCGGGCTAAAACACGAGATCTGAGTGAGCTAATATGCAACAACAAAAGAGTCTTAACTTTTTATTATGCCTTTATTTTGAATAAGATTCGGTAGATTAAATCTATTAATCTTACATTTCTGAGAGCCAAAACTTTAACTATATATTTTTCAGCTCCATTATATATATTAGCCATAGACAACTCCCGATAATAACATCTCAAATATAAATCTATTATCCTCCGCCTCTCCATAGCAGACCTGCTTACGGTTGGTCTATATAGGCTCTTTAGTGCTCTAAATCTGTAATGAATAACAGTATCAAACATATTATCAACGACACCGCTAGTTCGTCTATTCAATAGTTCTAATTGAGTATTAACCATATCAGCAATACTATTCAAAGCATCGTATGAGTGGTATCTACGGGCTAAACTAACTCCACTATCGTGGTTATAAATATAATTAAATCTATTAATAACAGCAATACTATCTATTTTTTGGACGAAGCGGAGTGTCAACTCAAGGTCTTCACAAAAAGATAGCCTTTGATCGAATCTAAAATTATATTGTTTAAAAACATCTGTTCTATATATTTTTGAACACGTATATCCAAAAAGGTCAACCTCCCCATCCAAATACTTGTAGGCAACAGATAGTTCACGCTCACTAAAGAGTCTATCTTCCATAGTTTTACCTACGTGCTCCACACCATCTTTCAACGTAATAAACCCTTGGTATACTAAGCCTATATTTGGGTATCTCTCTATCTCTGACACATAATCTAGCAACCAACTCTCTTTCACCCAATCATCGCTATCGGCAAATGCAATCCACTCGCCAGTCGCATTCTCTAAACCCACGTTACGAGCCGAACTTGCTCCACCATTTTTTTTATGAAAAACCTTGATACGAGAATCTATACGTGCATAATCATCACATATATCACCCGCCCTATCGGGCGTACCATCATCAATTAATAACAGTTCAAAGTTGCGATACAATTGAGATAATATACTATCAATACATCTGCTTATATACTTCTCCGTATTATATACGGGAATTATAATTGAGATTAATGGCTTTAACGGCATAATACGACTTTTATTTATCTTTTTTAGATGATATTTTATCTAGTTTTGACTTCAATGTAAACACAGTTCTGTAGATCCAATCTATTATTCTCGCATTTCTAAGTGCCAAGACCTTAACAATCAGCTCCTCATTACCGATAGATAGATCTATTCTATTTAGATCACCATAATAAGTAGTGTAATATTTTTTGATAATATTTCGCCTCTCTACTGCTGTACTATTTACAGAGGGCTTGTATAGACTTTTCAACGCTCTGAATCTAAAATTATAAACAGAGTCGAACAACTCTTCGCACACCTCTTCTGTTCTAGCATCCAATATTGAGAGCTGTTTATTTACTATATTTGCGAGTCTATCAAGCACTTCGTATGAGTGGTTTATCCGTCCTAAACTAACATCACGATCAAAAGCATAGACATAATTATAACTATTGATTGTGGCTATGCGATCAATTTTTTGCATGAATCGAAAAGTGAATTCAAGGTCTTCACAAAAAGAGAGTCTTTGATTAAATCTCAAATTACTTTGGTTGAATACATCTGCTCTATATATCTTGGAGCAGGTGTGTCCAAAGTTATTCGCCGTACGATCTAAATATATATAAGCTGCGACAAACTCATCTTCAACAAAAACTCTATCCTCAACGGAGTCCTTTATACTCTCCACTCCATCTATCAATCGAATTATCCCTTGGTAAACTAAACCAACTCTCGGATTTTTATCTATCTCCCTGACATAATCGAATAGCCAGTTCTCTTTTACGAAGTCATCGCTATCTACAAATGCAATCCAATCTCCATGAGCATTATCAATGCCTAGATTGCGAGCAGAACTAACCCCTCCGTTATCTTTGTGAAAAACTCTAATTCTATCATCATTCTGTGCATAATCATCACATACAACCCCTACGCCATCCGTAGAGCCGTCGTCAACTAATATCAGCTCAAAGTTACTGTATCTCTGTGCCAATATACTATCAATGCATCGGTGAATATATCTTTCCGTATTGTATATCGGAATAATAATTGAAATTAAAGGATTTGGCTGCATAATACTATGAAACTATATATATTTTCTACGTTCAATATTTTTTTCTACTAATAAGTAAGTTCACACAAACTCTATTTCACCGATATATAACTCTGCAAATAGTTTTTTGAGCTCTCAATCAGGCTACTCATTTTACTCTTCACCTCTGTGTAGTTAATCTCCTCCTCACTAGGCGAAGTCTCTAACGAAGGGCTAAAGCTCCGACTCAATAAACCACACTCTTTAAGAAGAGAGGTGCATCTGTCATCATTTACGTGTCCGCTACTCAGTGAGTAGAACTCCTTTTCCAGTATAATAGAGAACGCCGTAGCGTGAAAAGATGATGTGAATACACAATCTGCATTCGCAATTAAACCAACAAATTCATCTGGTGTTTTTGTTTGATAGACACCATCTTTTACCTTCCAACTGACAAATGCAGTCACTTCAACCACTCTAAGCCCCCTCTGTTTTGCATACATCTCAGCAACACGCCTCAAGTTAGCATCATAATTAACTTGATATATGAATAGATATGGTTTTGTTTCCTGAGGTAGCGTTGCAAAGCTCAACCACCTCTCTTTTGTCAATAACAACACAGGGTCAACAACATGATTAACAGCTCTAGTTACCTTTCCGTTTACGGCATCAAATCCCCTACGCTCCCTAAAAGAGACTCCATCCAAAGCCTCTATGTACGCTCGTAACTTAGAGTCTGACGATTCAACATCTATTTCGTCTCGTCCGAAACTAGCGGCATATGATATTTTTAAATCAGAGACAAGTTCTTTTGAATTTAGGAAGTAGAACGGGTCATAATCTCCGCCAGTTATACTTTTATTCCACACTTGGTCACTCCCACAGATTAACAGATCATACTTCGCAGCATTTACATCTACTAAATTCAGTCTGTGATTAATCATCTTCTCGTACCGTTTAAACTTTCGAAGTCTCGTAACGTAAGAGAGTGCAAATACAATTGATCTCTTTGTGCAGACCAAAAAGTTAGGATTTTTTATCCATGCAGAGTTAACCACACGATATTGGTCTGTCAAATATTTTGGGCGATAATCAACAACGTCGACATCACAACCAATACTCTCCAAATAACTCTGCAATGCGTAACACTGCAAAAAAGCTCCAAAATTGTGGGCCACGTGAAATGTCAATACTCCAACTCTCATATCTTAACTATTTTTTTTATCTTTTTAACAGCGATCTTTACTCTTCGCTGAACTTTCTTCTTAAATGATGCTTTGGTCAACTTATGTATCAAGGCTGCTGTATCTTCCTTTCGGAATAGTTGAAAAAAAGCTTTTCTATTTTTCGACTCAATTGCGGAGGAGTTTATTTGCGGATTCCCCTTTATCGCCTCAACAAAAGGTATCTCTTTAAATGTTATCTCTTTCGCAATAGATTCAAAACATCTATCTCCAACTTCACTATTAATAAATATTAGTGAAGTACCCCTATTATCATCTAATTCAGGGGTAATATCCTCCACTCCCCACAGATCGGCAATTGATATATCACTTCCACTCTTAAATCTCTTCGACGGGCAATCATGGCACGATGGTCTCAAATAAAGATCCAGAATAAACCCTTTACAATATAGGTTTTGGTATAGATTCTCAACCTTTGTATGCACCTTTCCCTCATCACCCGAAGCTACAACATAGCTATAAACAAAAGATGATGCGTGCCACCCCTCACGTTTATCTCTAAAATTGATGTGACGTATATCCTTTACATCGAACCCTGCTCTCTCTCCCTCCTCACAGAGGTATGCATTAAATACGGCAGGACTTGGAACTCCATGACAAATTATATCTACACAAATTAGGTTAGTGTACTCTTTTCGTAAATATCTCCGTAGTCCAGCAATCTGGCACGGCGTAGCAGTAAACAGCACTCTCCTCCCCTCACTAAGAAACTTCTTCGCCAATTTATAACACTCCCCTATCTCACTTTGAGAATACTTTGATCCTCTCATACGATATAGCTCGTCAATACACTGAGCATGTGTATGAACAACCCTCCATTTATCGTTAAATACAGCACCAAAAACAACTCCACCATCAGCAATAACCGAGACTGCCAATGGATAAAATATACCTCCAGAGCTACTTTTAACTCTCACTTCATTATCATTATTAACCGCAGCATATGTATGTAATGGCACTCTCTCCCCCTCTTGCACTAACACAGGACAAACTCGCTCACACAAACCGCAATCAATACACTTCACTACATCTACAACTGGATAAGAGAACCCCTCCTCATCTGCCTTTAGCTCTATACACTGAGTTGGGCATACCGAAGCACACCCATTACAACCCACGCACGCACTCTTATCAACAATATGTATCATGATAATTTATTTTTTATGACTGTTTTAATTTTATTATATACGAACTTACGTTCATCACGATTAACACCAATACAAACAACTAATATTATTGCAAACAACTCAACAATAACAACATTTTGCACAAATTCAAAAAAAGTACCAAGTTTCATTGTTACCGAAAAATATGCTCCTAAAGTAATCAAACCTACTACAATCGGTCTTATCATCACTTGTTTAAAAAAGCTAAGTATACTAAACGGTATAACTCTTTTCAAAACAAATAATCTTACGACGAATGCCACCCCTGAGATTGCAATTGCAACGATTGATATAATAGGAGGTGAAAATCCAAATTTCAAAAATATATACGATATAGGCAGGTTAAGCAACAACACTCCACCCACGACACTCTGATAAAGTCTAATTCTCCCCGTAGCCTGAGCAGTAGCCATTAACGGCCCTGCAAAGGAGTCTATAAGCGATGCTACCAGAGTTAGTTGACAAAAGATTGCGGTGTACTGAGGAACAACTGGAAGCCATAAATCCAATATATAGTGTATGTTAAATATCACAGGTACAATAAGAAGATACATAAGAAGAAATGAGAGTTTCGCCCCTCTTTTCATCAACTTTAACGTCTCATCGATATGTCCCACAGCATAACTCTTTACCAACTGCGGATTCATAGCCATCTGAAAACCTCCCACAAATTGAGCAATTGTTATGCTGACTTTATAGGCTAGTGCCTGCGCAGCATTTACAGCTGTTCCGAAAAAAATATTTGTTAACAATACCATCCCTTGTCTGGAAGCACCAAATGCGAGAGTACCCCATAGATTCCACCCAGCATAATTAATCATCTCCTTGAATATCTTGGGTTCCCATTTAAATTTATATTTACTACTTGGAAAGTTTCTAAAGCAATATAACCTATATAAAACACCAATAAATAGAGTAACGACAAAGAGTAATCCTCCGTAAAGAGTCAATTTATCTACAGTAATGTACTGCAATAATAACACTACACCCAACTTCAAAATGACCTCAACGATACTGATATATGCAAAAACTCCCATCCTCTCATGAGAGACTATCATAGCATTATATGGAACTTGAGTAACCGTTATCATAAAAGATAGAGTAGCGAATTGATATATCCAATTTGCAGCAACCATACTCTGCTCTGGAATCTTCAGTACATTGTTCACGAACCACAAACCGAAAGTTTCTGCAAAAATAAATATAACAATAGCAATAGCGATGTGTATTGACAGCGTTGCACTAAAAGTTCTATTTAACTCCGCTTCATCACCTTTTGCAATGGCAATACTAAGATATCGTTGCGTTCCCGTTGTCATCGCACCGTTCAAGAATGCCAACATTGTAACTGCACCCGCAACGACTTCGAACACTCCAAAATCATCTTCTCCAAGCACCTTCAACACCACATTCGAGGTATAAAATGCGACAGCCGCAGTCAATAGCATACGAATATATAGCAGCATTGTATTTTTAGCAATTCGCTTATTATTGATATGGCTCTTACCTACACTGTTCATATTTGAATTCGGAAATTTTTTGGAACCACCCTACGCGGGTAGTGGAGCGTGCTCGCAGTGAGCAAATGCATTAATTATTGACAAATATATTAATTTATATCCTAAAACATTTGATTTTTCACCACAATTTTCACCCATAGATAACAAAAGGTGCAAAGAAAATGTAAATTTTCGAAAATTTTAGATCATCTTTGGCTATATTTTTGCTGTAACTCAATTATAATTTTATAAATTTGCACTATATACTAAAATCTAAATTAAAAAGTAAAAGATGGAATTGAATAGGATTACAGCTATTAGCCCTGTTGATGGGAGATATCGTGCAGCATCTGAACCTCTTGAAGAGTATTTTTCTGAATATGCGTTAATACGTTACAGAGTATTGGTTGAGATTAAATATTTTATAGCTCTTTGTGAAATACCACTACCTCAACTAAAGGGAGTAGATAGTAACTTATATGACAACTTACGTGATATTTATCGTGATTTCAAGGTTGAAGATGCTTTAAGAATTAAAGAGATCGAGAAGACTACAAACCATGATGTAAAGGCAGTTGAATACTTCATAAAAGAGAAGTTTGACCTTATGGGACTTAGTGAATACAAAGAGTTCATCCACTTTGGTCTAACGTCACAGGACATTAACAACACAGCAACTCCATGCTCTCTAAGAGATGCAGCTCACAAAGTATACTACCCGATACTAGAGGAGCTTGTAGACCTACTTAGCTCTCTAGCGAAGGAGTGGAAGGATATTCCACTATTGGCACGTACGCATGGTCAACCAGCATCACCAACAAAGTTGGGTAAGGAGATGATGGTATATGTTGAGCGTATTGAGAAGCAAGTAAATATGTTGCGTACTATTCCTGCGCCAGCAAAATTTGGTGGAGCAACGGGAAATTTCAATGCACACGTAGTTGCTTATCCTGAGATTGACTGGGTTGATTTCTCAAATCATTTTGTTAACGACATATTGAATCTTGACCGCTCACAAACTACAACACAAATTGAGCACTATGACAATATAGCTGCAATTTTTGACGCTTTCAAACGTATAAACACTATCTTGATCGACCTTAGTCGTGACATTTGGACTTACGTATCAATGAATTACTTTAAGCAGAAGATCAAGAAGGGTGAAGTTGGTTCTTCGGCTATGCCACATAAAGTTAATCCTATTGACTTCGAGAATGCTGAGGGAAATCTAGGAGTTGCAAATGCTCTTTTTGAGCACCTATCTGCAAAACTTCCTGTTTCACGTCTACAAAGAGACCTTACAGACTCAACAGTATTGAGAAATACTGGAGTACCTATTGCGCATACAATTATTGCATTTAAATCTGTAATTAAAGGATTAAATAAGCTAATTATCAATACTGATGCTATTGCTGCCGATCTAGAGGACAATTGGGCTGTTGTAGCGGAGGGAATCCAAACAATTCTACGTAGAGAGCAGTATCCAGAGCCTTACGAAGCACTAAAAGCACTGACTAGAACTAACCAAGGTATTACAAGTGAGGTTATAAAAGAGTTTATAAGTGGACTTAACGTTTCCGAGAGTGTTAAAGAGGAGTTAAGAAAAATTACACCAACAACATATACAGGAATATATTAATATATATTCACTGCGATAATACAGCGCTGCCTGCGCAGAGCCATTTTAACAAACTAAAAAAAAAGATTATGAAAAAGTACAGTTGTGACGTTTGTGGTTATGTTTATGACCCAGCAGAAGGTGATGTGGATAATGGAGTTGCTCCAGGAACTTCATTCGAAGATATTCCAGATGATTGGGTTTGCCCACTATGCCAAGAGGGTAAAGATGTATTTACAGAGATGTAAGTAGCAAACAAAAGAGAAAAAAGCGGAATTTACAGATACATTTATCTGTAAATTTCGCTTTTTTATTTTAGACACATCATGTTAGATTACATCATAAACCCCATTCTCTGTCTCGCAAACTGCATGACCATTGAAGGTGGTTGCTTTTGAGCCAACATTTCAGCCATGAATTTCATGTAAGGATCTACGTGTGTAAAGAATAGTTTATAACCAGCGCATAGCGTGTTCAACCCTTTTTCACCACTCTCAGTTATATCAAACCTATGCTTAGGACACTCTCCACGACAAGCAAAATAGTATTTACACTGTATGCACTGAGTAGGAAGGGTATTTCGTTTATTGATACCAAAAGCAAATTGTTTATTCGATTTAATCATCTCTGCTAGAGTACCCTCTGTAATATTTCCAACTTTATGCTCTGGGTAGACAAAGTGATCGCACGAATATACGTCACCGTTATGCTCCACAACTAATGCATCTCCACAGGTCTCCGTAAATGCACACAATCCAGGTTGAGCACCAACCCACTGAGCTAATGACACATCAAAAAGTTGGACATAGTATCTCCCAACATCACTCATCACCCAAATGTCAAATATATCATTCATAAATTGACCGAAACCCTTTGCAGATACCGACCACTCTGCCAAGTATGATCCCTCCGTATCAGGCGTAACAATATTAGGTCTCCTACTCCCCTGCGGTTGCGATACGTACTCCACAACTGGAAGAAACTGCATATATTGACTACCTATTGATTTTAGGAATCTGTATACATCTGCTCCCCTACCCTCACTCAGTGAATTTACTGTTGATAAGGTATTATATTTTACAGAGTGCTTAGCCATCATTTCGATAGATGCGACTACTTTATCGAAAGTTGGTTTTCCTCCTTTGTCGAGACGAAAGGCATCATGTATACTCTTTGGTCCATCAATAGAGATCCCAATAAGGAAATCATTCTCTCTCCAGAACTCACACCACTCACTATTTACAAGTATACCATTTGTTTGTAGCGTATTCTCAATCTGTTTATCCCCTTTATATTTATTTTGAAACTCTACGGCTTTTCGATAGTAATCAATCCCCGTTAGAAGAGGTTCTCCACCGTGCCAAGCGAATGTCACTACAGGTATATCATTAGCCTCGATATACTGTTTGATGTACTCTTCGAGCAACTCCTCGCTCATCTTAGGCTCTTTTTTTCCGTATATATTCTCTTTATCTAAGTAGTAGCAGTAGTGACAATCCAAATTACACAAAGAGCCTATCGGCTTGACCATGGTTGAGAATGCCGTTGGACTCGCTGACTTTATAGCATCTGAGAATTTTAATGATTTTTTACGATTAGCCATTTTTTAATTAAATTATATTTACATAATCACCTCGAACTACCCTAAATGGGCAACGCATCACGATTGGAGTAAACGTATAGTTTTTATAAATATTTTTGTGTTTAGTGTAACAAAGTTACAAAAAAATACGTTACATTTGTAGACGATTTAACAATGTGGAATGATTTATACGATTGCAACCACTATAAAAAAGTGCTAAACCGCTAGTAGTTATGGGCAATGGTTTGGTATATATCAAACTTTTGCCCATAATTTAGTTTAATAACATAGCTCACTGAGAGCATATAACACCGCCTTTGATGGTAAGTTATAGTATTGTCAGTGAAAAAGAGATAACATTTTAAAATTAAAAAATATGGGATTTTTATTTACATCAGAATCTGTATCTGAGGGACACCCAGATAAGATTTCAGACCAAATTTCAGACGCTATCTTAGATGAATTTTTGCGTCATGACGAGAACTCAAAAGTTGCTTGTGAAACAATGTGTACAACAGGTCTTGTAGTAGTTGCAGGAGAGGTTAGATCTGAAGCATACGTTGACATTCAGAAAATTACACGTGAAGTGATTAAGCGTATTGGTTACACGAAGAGTGACTACCAATTTGACTATAACTCTTGTGGAATTTTATCTGCTATTCATGAGCAATCGGCAGATATCAACCAAGGGGTAGTAAGAGAAGTTGCTGAGGAGCAAGGAGCTGGAGATCAAGGAATAATGTTTGGTTACGCATGTAACGAGACTAAAGAGTATATGCCAGCAACACTTATCCTATCGCACGTTATTCTTAAAGAGCTTGCTGTCATTCGTAGAGAAGAGAAAGTAATGACATACCTACGTCCAGACTCTAAGAGTCAAGTGACAATTGAGTATGATGACAATGGCACACCTTTAAAAGTACACACTATTGTTGTATCGACACAACATGATGACTTTATAGTTTCAGATTCGACAATGTCGGATAAGGAGGCAGAGGTTGAAATGGGAAATAAGATAAAGGATGATGTTAAGAACATTTTAATTCCGCGAGTAAAAGCACGTTTAGAGAGAGCACAAGATAAGTTATCTAATCTTGTAGGTGATGATTATATTCTTCACGTTAACCCAACAGGGAAATTTGTTATCGGTGGACCACACGGAGATACAGGACTTACTGGAAGAAAAATTATCGTAGATACATATGGCGGACGTGGTGCACACGGAGGTGGCGCATTCTCGGGAAAAGATTCATCTAAAGTTGACCGTTCTGCAGCTTATGCTGCGAGACACATCGCTAAAAACATGGTTGCAGCAGGTATTGCAGATCAAGTTTTGGTGCAACTTAGTTATGCTATCGGAATCGCTCAGCCACTAAGTGTATATGTAGAGACTTACGGTACATCTAAAATATCTGGTCTTACAGATGGTGACATTGCAAGAAAAGTTGAGAACCTATTTGATCTACGCCCAGCACATATTGTTAAGGAGTTTGGATTGAAGAGCCCAATTTTCGAGGCAACAGCATCATACGGACACTTCGGAAATAGACCATACAGTGACAAAGTCAAAGTATGGGAGAATGGAGTTGAAGTATTGCGCGAGATTGAATTCTTCGGATGGGAAAAAATTAATGCCGTAGATAAAATCAAGGCTGCATTTAACCTTTAGTAGTACTATTTGTAGATACAAGAACTGCCCTTCACGGACTGCACTGCAACCATACAGTGCTGCCAGTGAAGGGCAGTTTTTGTAAATATAATTAAAGAGCAGATTTAAAATTACAACTTATTATAATAAAAAATATATTATGAAAATAGCAGTTATAGGTGGTGGCAATATGGGGGGTGCAATTGCACAAGGCTCCGTTAGAGAGTCTATTGTCTCACCACAAGATGTTACAATAGCTGACCCATCACCAGCAGTTAACAAGTTTTTTACAGAGTTCAACCCCTCAATTAATATATGTCAAGATAACGCAAAGGCAATTATTGGCGCAGACATTATTATTATTGCAGTGAAGCCATGGTTGGTTGAGAGTGTTCTGGAGGAGATTTGCGATGCTATTGATAGAGAGAAACAGATGGTTGTATCTATCGCTGCTCTAATTAGCTTCGAACAATTAAATCAATATCTAAAATCTGAAGAGAAGGGCGAGATTGCTCTATACAGAGTTATCCCTAATACAGCAATATCATTGGGGCATAGTGCTACATTTATATGCAAACACAACACGTCAACAAAGCAGGATGATATGATTATCTCACTACTAAATGGATTGGGTAAAACCTTTGTTGTAGAGGAGTCTCAGATGTCATCTCTGACAGCCTTAGCCTCATGTGGAATAGCCTATATATATAAATATATTGATGCTTCGATCAAAGGTGGTATAGAGATGGGTATAGAGAGTGAACTGGCAAGAGAAGTTGTTTTACAGACAATAGAGGGTGCATTAAAGATGTTGAATACCAACAATACGATGCCACAAGTCGAAATAGACAAGGTAACAACTCCTGGAGGTATTACGCTTCAAGGTCTAGAGGAGATGGAGCGAAATGGCTTCACACCCGCAGTAATTAAAGGTCTATTAGCAAGTAATTTATAGTTTACTACGATCATGCAGCTCGTTGAGAGCTGTATGATCGTAGTTTTTTTTTAGAATTTGAACTCTGCTCTTATTCGATACATTTTCAGCGGCATTGGGAAATATTGAGTACTCTCATAATAGGCATCAAAGATATTGTCTAATTTCAGCGACAAACTCAATAAACTCCCATTTTTAAATCTAATTTGCCCCCCTACCTCAGCATTGTGTTGCAGATAAGCATCTGTGTAATACTCCTCATCCGCAGTAGTAAATCTCACATCTGTGAAAGAAAGGTTATAATTAAACCAAGCTATATCTTTAAACCAAATCTCATAATTCCCGTTCCATTTATTTCGTGGAATATAGGGTAATTGCTTACCCTGCGCATCATCCCCATGATTTGAGTTATCAACAGAGTGCGCATAACAATAGGTTCCCGATAGAGTATGCTTAGTATTTTTCACATCCAATTTAAACTTCCAATCGAACTCTAATCCTTGAGAAGTAACTGTACTAAAATTTACTGGAGACCAAATATAACCATTACCTTTAGGTATCCACATAATCCAATTGTCTATATCCATATGGTAATATGTAGCCTCAAACTTCATATTTAACCTACCAATTGAAGGTTCAGTCACTATCGATGCATCCCAAGAGAATCCAGTTTCAGGTTTAAGATCAGGATTTCCACCTGGGTTCCAATATAGATCATTTAGTGTCGGCACTCTGTGGTTGTATGCATTTGATGCCTTTACGGAAAGTAGCTTGTCAAAGACTCTATAACCAGCCGACACTCCATAGATAGCGTATTGATCTCTATCAACACTCTCTAATGTCACATCAGCATCAAAATGCAAACGCCTTGTAGCCCTCACTTTTGTGTATATCCTAGTTGAAATAGTGTTCCGATTTACACTTCCATCTTCATACTTAGATGAGTTAATGACATCATACCTATAATTTAATGTAGCACCTAAATCGACCTTACTAACCCCTAAGAATTCATAGTCAACTCTAGATATGACACTATTATTTGTATTATCAGATTGTTCTGAAAATGTCCCTAGCTCTCTAATATGATCTAGTGTACCATTTAGATGAGCAAGTGTAATCTTATATTTATGCTCTCTCTTTACTGCTTTATACGTCGCAATTGTACGAATATTTTGCGATGTCAACTGCTCTTTTACCGATTTTGCAGAAAGAGTAGATTGTGGTAGCGAACGATCATCAAACTGCCACCAACTAATTAAACTAAACTTCCCTCCTTTTAGTGTCTTATAGTAAAACTCCTGCATCACGCCAGCCTGCTTATAATCTGCCTCTTGGCGCCTTTCAAAGTATGAATCCATACTATATACCTTATTCAGATACCTATAATCATTATCAGATTGTTGGTAATATAGTCTTGTTGACGAAGTGAATCTATTTTTAGAGACTCTAAATGTCACACCCTCCGTTATTGTATTGTTTGATCCATACTCACTAAGTAAAGAGATGGATGGTTTGTGCGAAGGGGTATCATTATTTGTAAAATTTACACTTCCCCCCAACGCACCACTACCCGATTGTTGGTCACTACCTCCATGATAAAGAGAGATATTATCAGTAAAATATATAGGAACTTGTGAGAAATCGAAACTACCTATCGATGCAGAATTTATAGATATTCCATTCCAAAGCACTTGAGTGTGATTTGAAGATGTACCCCTAAATGAAGCAGTTGATAGGGCACCTTGCCCCATACTTTTAATATTTATTGTACTATTATTGTTTAGTAATTCAGCTAGACTTTTTGTTCTATTCTGATCTAATATTGCACCCTCAATCTTTGTTACTCGGCTTCCGACTCTACTATTTTCCGACCTCTCCACAACAGATATGTCATTAATATTAAAAGTAGAATCTGCAATTCCTACTTGAGCATATGTACTTTTACAAAAGATAAAAATCAAAATAACAATTATAAATTTCCTCATCTCCTCTATTTAATATAATAAATAAAGTGAGGGAAGATACCCGCTCTAAAATATGGTTGTTTACGATCACTACTATCATTATAATAGTTCACAATCTCACCATCCGTATTATATTCAAATACCCTACCTCTTGTAATCGACCCGTATAATACACGAATTAAAAATATTGTATTCTCATTAGATACCGACATATGGTACGAAGTCCAATCTGCATCATTATTATCATGGTTGAAAATTGGCTCTTTCGGAGGAATTGGATTATCAACCTGCACTGCATAAATTTTAGTTCTAGCACACACATATACTGTCTCACCCTTTGGACACATATCGATAGACGATACTCTCAAATTAATTCCAGGAATATAAACTTCTTTTATGACTTTCTCAGTTT
Organism: uncultured Rikenellaceae bacterium; assembly: GCA_947040435.1. Classification (GTDB taxonomy): domain Bacteria; phylum Bacteroidota; class Bacteroidia; order Bacteroidales; family Rikenellaceae; genus CAMQVY01. The sequence goes on along the minus strand of CAMRBL010000005.1, from coordinate 8,328 downwards.
TTACATCGATACAAGATATATTCGACCCTGTTACAACCCAAAGGTTACCATTTTTATCAATTGTGATTTTAGAAAAATCACAAGTTTGGAATGGCTTATTATTACTATTAAGAACTGTTCTTCTACTTGCAACTGTAATATTTCCTATATCAAAAACAGAAAGAGATGTACCACCGACAAATAATTTCCCACCTATGACCTTCATTTGGTAAGTTTGAATTCCCAAATCAAGATATCTACGAACCATCTTTCGCTCTTTTCCATGATTAATATCCATAATCATAAATTTATTTCGTATAGATTGATCGGAAACAGCAATAGAATCACCGCCCAAATGAACTGCATACATCGGGATCACATCCTCATCAATCACCATTGTCTCAATAGACTTAAATGTTTTAGAGTCAACAACTTCCACTTTTTTTGAGTTATTAACTGGAATATAGTAGTAGTTACCTATCTTTACTAAAGATTGTGGAACATCTCCTAATGGTCTGTTATTTATTCGTCTAAAAATATCTTGTGTCACACTACCTAAATTAGACAGAGACGTTAATGATCCCGTACCATATCCAAACTGCCCCTCACCAACAACAATTGCTCTCGTTCTCTCAGCCGTAGGGGGGAGTACATCAGGAATAGTATCCGTATCATCGACAGGAATAGTATCCGTAATAAAAGGCGGAATAGTATCTTTTTTTGGCTCAATCTTAGTACAAGATAGCGCATTGATTGTACATATAAATAAAATTAGAATCTTTTTCAACATAATCGTTGGTGTCAATAAATTAATAAAATAATTAATAAATAACACTTACAAAGTAAAACTAAGGAGAAATAGCGATATGCTGGGCCCAACATACAGACTACCTACCATGCTTTTTTACCCGAAGCATTTTAATAAGTATAAAAGTATTTTGGCAGGTCTTCTGGCTACCTCAATTTACATGCCTTCCCATTATTATTATAACAGTGGCGATGATTATGTAAATTTTCACGAGGATTACAGCTGCGGGTACAGCTCCGAAATCAAATCGGATTCCCTATTAGTATAGCACGTTTAATAACGTACTTACACCAAAACGTTACAAATGTAGATATAATATTTATATCTACAACACAAATATTCACAATTTTTTCACCTTAAATTTTACAACTAAAATATCACACACAATATGAACTGAGATATAATTCTATAAAATAAATTATTATATCTATCAAAATATTAGAGGTAACTGCTCTACACGGACAGCCTGCATGATCGCAGAGAACAATAGTTTTTAAATTTTCTATGGGAGAAGTAACCTCTTATAGCAGTACTTGGAGATCATATCAAACAAAAAAATAGAGTATTAACCGATGTGGTTAATACTCTATTTAGTCTACTTAGAGAACCTATGTTCTCTTCTATTTCTTATGTAATTAAAGCCTATTACTTACGCTTAACTTCTACGATTTCGTATCCTTCAACAATATCACCAATCTTAATATCATTAAAGTTGTCAATGTTTAGACCACACTCCATACCGTTGATTACATCCTTAACGTCATCTTTATATCTCTTCAATGATCCAAGTTTACCAGTATAGATTACGATACCATCTCTAATCATACGAATTGGAGTGTTTCTGTTAATCTTACCTTCACGTACGATACAACCTGCAATAGTACCAACCTTAGTGATCTTGAATACCTCAAGTACCTCAATTGAACAAACAATCTCCTCTTTTGTAATTGGAGCAAGCATACCCTCAATTGCATCTTTGATATCATTGATCGCATTGTAAATAATTGAATAAAGACGAATTTCAATCTTCTCTTTATCTGCAATTTTACGAGCACTAGCAGAAGGTCGTACCTGGAAACCTACGATAATTGCGTTTGATGCCGCAGCTAAAAGGACATCAGATTCAGATATAGGACCTACAGCCTTATGTATTACATTAACTTGAACCTCATCTTTAGATAACTTGATCAACGAGTCAGTCATAGCCTCGATAGAACCATCTACGTCACCCTTAATGATAATGTTAAGCTCCTTAAAGTTTCCGATAGCAATACGACGACCGATCTCATCAAGAGTAACATGTTTCTGAGTTCTCAGACCTTGCATACGTTGTAACTGCTCACGTTTGTTTGCAATTTCACGAGCGCTCTTGTCATCATCCATTACGTTGAATGTGTCACCTGCTTGAGGTGCACCATTAAGACCAAGTACAAGAACTGGTGTTGATGGTGGTGCAGCGTTTATTTTCTTACCGTGCTCATTAAACATAGCCTTCACACGACCAGTATTTGTTCCAGAAAGTACAGTGTCTCCAACCTTTAATGTTCCGTTATTAACAAGAACAGTTGATACATAACCTCTACCTTTATCTAGTGTTGACTCAATGATAACACCACTAGCTTTTTTATTTGGATTTGCTTTTAGATCAAGGAATTCAGCCTCAAGAAGCACCTTTTCAAGTAACTTATCAAGATTTTGTCCCAATTTAGCAGATACCTCTTGTGATTGATATTTACCACCCCAATCCTCAAGAAGATAGTTCATAGCAGATAGTTGCTCACGAATACGTTCTGAATTCGCACCATCTTTATCCATTTTATTTATAGCGAACACCATTGGTACACCAGCCGCAGCAGCGTGATTAATCGCCTCTACAGTTTGTGGCATCACACTATCATCCGCAGCAACAATAATAATTGCAACGTCAGTTACTTTAGCACCCCTCGCACGCATCGCAGTAAATGCTTCGTGACCTGGAGTATCTAGGAATGTAATCTTCTTTCCGCCAAGCTCTACGCTATACGCACCAATATGCTGCGTGATACCTCCTGCTTCACCTTCAATTACATTTGCTTTTCTTATATTGTCAAGAAGAGATGTCTTACCGTGGTCAACGTGACCCATTACTGTAACAATCGGCGGACGAGAAATTAAATCCTCTTCAAGATCAACTTCATCAATAATAGACTCTTGAATCTCTACCGAAACGAATTCAACTTTATAGTTAAACTCTTCTGCAACTACAACAAGAGCTTCAGCGTCTAGACGTTGGTTTATAGATACCATCAGACCTAGATTCATACAAGCAGTAATTACTTCTGTAACTACTACATCCATCATAGCTGCTAATTCACTAACAGTTACGAACTCAGTAACTTGAAGTATTGACTTCTCCTTCTCATTTCTCTCTGATTGCTCAGAAGTACGAGCTGAAACTGCATTTCTTTTATCTTTACGATATTTTGCTCCCTTATTTTTTGCTCCCTTAGAAGTCAGACGAGCAAGAGTATCTTTAATTTGCTTCTGAACAGCTTCGTCCGTAACAGCAACCTTTACTACTGGTTTAACGCCTGTATTAGGTTTTTTCTTAAAGCCATCTTTAGGTCTATTCTGAGAATTTGGTCCACCTTGAGGTCTTCCTTGTCCCTGACCTTGAGGTCTTGGTCTGTTATTACCACCAGCTCCTGCTCCTGCATTACGCTGCTGATTTCCAGCAGCACCTGGAGTTGCAGGTTGTTTAGTAACATCAACCTTATCTTTAGTTATACGCTTGCGCTTCTCTCTTTTGTGATGATCAACATTTGGCTTCTTAGTGAACACCTTAATGTCAATCTTACCAAGTACTTTAGGACCAGATAGCTTATTTGTCTCAGCATTTGGTCTAAAAATATTTTTGTCATCTCCCGCTGATCTCTCGTCATATGTCTGACTCTGTAAAATAGGATCTTTAGTAGCGACGGGTGTCTCATTCTTTGTACTCACAACTTCAGGTTTTACGGTATCTTTAACCGCTACTGCAGGTTTAACCGCTACCGCAGGTTTAACTTGCGCTACAGGCTTAACCTCTGAAACTTTAGGAGTATCTTTTACTTCTGTTTTTTTATCTATCACCTTTGCTTGAATATTTTCTTCTTTCGAGGGAGTAGTGTTTTTGACAACAGGTTTCACCTCTTTATTATTCTCAGGTTTTGATTCTTTTCGAGATTTAGAACCATCTTTAAAGCTTTTTTTACTCTGTGGGAGCTCCATTTTACCTAATATTTTAGGTGTTTTAATGGTTCCAACCTCATCTTTAACGCTTATAACTCCTGATTTTACACTATTTTCTTTACTAACCACCTCTTCATTAGAAGGCAAAACTTTCTTATTGTCCAATGAAATGGTCTCCTGCTTTAGATTAATGCGTTCACGAATATTTACAGAACTACCTCTGTTGCCTCCATACTCTTTGTCGAGAATGGTATAGGCTTCATTTGGAATAATTGGATTCGGCGTACTCTCCTCGAGCTTAATACCCTTTCCTCCCAAAAAATCCATAATCGTTGCCTGACCTACCTTAAACTCTCTTGCAACTTGGTGGAGTCTAAGCCTTTTTTCATTTGACATATATTACTAGTTTTCAATTTTACATCATGGTTAATTATTACGTTTTTTATACATGTTCGTCATGTTCTCGTAGACGTTTAAAGAATCTTATTCAAATTCTGATTTTAATATACTTAAAATCTCTTTGATAGTTTCATCTTCAAGGTCTGTACGTTTAGCAAGTTCAGCCGCAGGAGTTTCAATTACACTCTTAGCTGTATCGCAACCGATAGCTTTTAGGGCATCAATGATCCAAGGATCAATCTCATCTGAGAACTCATCTAAAACTACATCCTCATCCTCAGCTTCACGATATACGTCAATATCATAACCTGTAAGCATACTTGCTAATCGGATATTCAAACCACTCTTACCAATAGCCAATGATACTTCGCTAGGTTTCAAGTTGACTGCAGCAGTTTTTCTCTCTTCGTCAATAGTAATTGACGATATTTTTGCTGGATTAAGCGCACGTTGCACAAAAAGCTGCACGTTACTTGTCCAATTTACAACATCGATATTTTCGTTCTTAAGCTCTTTTACGATTGAGAAAATACGAGAACCTTTCAATCCAACACATGCTCCTACTGGATCGATTCTTTCGTCATATGACTCAACGGCAACTTTTGCTCTTTCACCTGGGATTCTAACGATTTTCTTAATGATGATTAGACCATCAAAAATCTCGGGAACTTCAAGTTCGAACAATCTCTCAAGGAACTCTGGTGCTGTTCTTGAAAGAATGATAACAGGCTTATTATTCCTCATCTCTACTTTAGAGACAATAGCACGAATACTATCTCCCTTTCGGTAGAAATCACTTGGAATCTGCTCACTTTTTGGAAGAATAAGTTCATTCTCTTCATCATCAAGAACTAGAACTTCTTTTTTCCAAACTTGATAAACTTCGCCTGTTACTACTTCACCAACTCTTGCACTATATTTTTCAAACAATACTGCCTTCTCAAGATCAAGAATTCTTGCAGCAAGATTTTGTCTTATAGAGAGCACTGATCTACGACCAAAGTCTTTAAGCTTAATCTCATCCGCAACCTCTTCACCAACTTCATATGTTTCATCAATTAGTTTGGCATCAGTTATAGAGATTTGTTGATTTTCATTTTCAACTTCATCATCAGCAACAATGATACGATTTCTCCAAATTTCAAGATCACCTTTCTCTGGGTTAATGATTACATCGAAGTTTTCGTCTGTTTCATATGTTTTGATAAGCATATGACGAAAAACATCTTCTAAAACACCAATCATGGTACTTTTGTCGATATTCGTAAGCTCTTTAAACTCTGCGAAATTGCTTATTAAATTGAGATTATTCATAGTGATACACTCTGATATATTTATTATTATTTAAAATCTAAGTATTCGATGGTTGATTTGATATCTTCTAGCTTATACTCGACCTCTTTTTCAACCTCTTGTTTACGTTTTTTACCCTCTACGGCAACCTTTTCTGTATAGACCACAGTTAAACTCTCTTCGGTAGCATCTTTTAGCAGTGCAACCAACTTGATTCCAGTTTTAAGAACAATTTCGATATTTTTACCTATAAGTTTTTTATACTGTCTAAAAACCTTTAGTGGTTGACCTATACCTGAAGAGGCTACAGTCAACTCAAAATCCTCAATTTCTCTATCAAACTCAGCCTCAATTTTACGGCTTAAATCTATACACTTATCAATTGACACAACAAAGTCGCTATCAATGAGTATCTCTACTTCATTTGAAAAGCTACATTTTATATCAACAATAAATAATTCGCTGTCTACCAAGTTGTTTTCAGCTATGGTTCTAAATTTTTGAATGTCAATCATTACCTATTAATTATTAAAATAGGGGACTAAAAGTCCCCTACCTCTCATATTACACGCCACAAATATACTCTTTTTTATTGGAATAACAAAAAAAAGAAATAAATGCTATATAAACTCAATTAATAAAACCTAGATTTTATTTTATTATATTTATATATGACTATTATTTAGTTCACTACGATAACGCAATGTCGTCCACGTAGGGACATTTTATTAAACTTTACAAGATGAATCTAATCTGTTTCTAACTACAGTTCACTATCATCATCTTTTTTCGTAACATTATAAGGTTTCAATATCCCTCTTTTTGAGTTACGAATAAAACTTATTACTGAGTCTCGCTCTTCACTTTGTGGAATCTCTGCCTCGACTAAGTCACAAGCTTTGTTATATGCATAACCACTCTGAAACAGAATCCTAAACATATCTTGAATGTTAACAAGTTGTTCTGAGGTAAATTTTCTACGACGAAGTCCAATAAAGTTTGCTCCGACGAATGAAAATGGCTGATGAGCTGCTTTAACAAATGGAGGAACATCTTTATTTACAAGCGACCCTCCGCTAATCATTGCATGTGCACCAATACGAGTAAACTGGTGAACAGCTGCATGACCGCCAACGATTGCCCAATCATCAATCTCAACCTCTCCAGCTAGAGATACTCTATTTACAAGTACACAACAGTTTCCAACAACACAATCATGTCCAATGTGTACATAAGCCATAATAAGATTATTATCACCAATTTGAGTACGTCCTTTTGCGATAGTACCTCTATTTATTGTGACACACTCACGTATTGTATTATTGTCGCCAATCTCGACAGTTGTATATTCTCCGTCAAACTTCAAATCTTGAGGTATTCCAGAAATAACAGCTGAAGAGTGTATTTTACAATTTTTGCCTACTCTTGCTCCATCATAAATAATTGCATTTGGACCAATCCAACAGTTGTCTCCTATCACTACATCACCTGCAATATATGCAAATGGCTCAATCGTTACATTCTCTCCTAACTTAGCATCTGGATGAATATAGGCAAGTTTACTAATCATATCTATTTATATTCTATTTGAATATCTCCTTTAGGTTATCGTTTCTTTGCAATTTGCGCCATCAAAATTGCCTCTGTGACTAGCTTATCTCCAACAAAAGCCTTGGCATCCATTAGTACAATACCTCTTCTGATTGGCTCTTTCAATTTCAATTCAAATTGCAGTGTATCACCAGGGACAACTTTATTTTTGAACTTAACAGCATCAATCTTCATAAAATATGTAGCATAATTCTCTGGATCAACAATTGATTGCAGTGCCAAAATACCTCCACATTGAGCCATAGCCTCTACAATAAGGACTCCTGGCATAACTGGTTCTGAAGGGAAGTGTCCAACAAAAAATGGCTCATTCATTGTTACATTCTTTATTCCAGTAACACTTTCATTATCAATATGAATTACCTTATCAACCAATAAAAATGGTGGGCGATGAGGTAGTAGAGCTTTTATCTGGTTAATATCCAATATTGGAGCCTCATTAACATTGTATCTATGTTTTGGCTTAACTCCATCCTTACGCATCTGTTTTTTCAGAAGTTTTGCAACTTCTGTATTTGCGAAGTGACCTGGACGAGTAGCCATTACACGACCTTTAATTCTAAAACCAAGTAGCGCTAAGTCTCCTGTCAAGTCAAGTAACTTATGTCTTGCAGCTTCATTAGAGAATCTAAGTTCAAGATTATTAAGGTAACCTCCAGTAACTTTAATCTCCTCTTTATTAAATATTTTAGATATGCGGCTTAGCTCACTCTCTGTGATCTCATTCTCTACAATAACTATTGCATTATCTAAATCACCACCTTTTATAAGATTTAAATCTAACAAAGGCTCTAACTCGTGTAAAAAAACAAATGTTCTACACGGAGCTAGTTCTGCGTTAAAATCATCAGAAGCGTTGAGTGTAGCGTACTGATTACCTAACACCTTAGAGTTATAGTCTATATGCGTTGTTGCGGTAAACTCATCATCTGGATATAAGTTTATTTCAACTCCTTTATCTTCTATTTTATAACTTATTTTTTCTGTAATTTGATAGTAATTTATCTTTGCTTCCTGCTCTAATAAAC